>NZ_JPYA01000123.1 GCF_000750005.1 Geobacillus icigianus
GGGTGTTGCTAGAATCAGTAGTAGGTTATTTAGTAACTTTAATATTATCTTTAGTTTTAGCCATCTTACTTACCGAGGAACAATATTTTGGACTGTTTTTATTTACTATATTAGTTGTTGTATTTTCAGTTGTTTTTCGTAAATTTTTATACTTACACCAATTAGTATCTAACCGTGCCAACAAAGACCACCTCACCGGTCTTTGTAACCACGGCTATTTCAAAGAAACGCTCAAGCAACAGTTCTCCGACTGCAAGGTGCTGAAGCAGCCGCTGACGTTGGCGTTTCTTGATTTGGACGATTTTAAAAAATATAACGATCGCAACGGCCATTTGCAAGGGGATCGGTTGTTAACGTTTTTTGGAAAGCTGCTGCAAAACGCGGTAGAGGGGACCAACTTCACGGTTGCCCGCTATGGCGGAGAAGAGTTTGCCATTTTGATGCCCAATACCATAAAGGACGAGGCGTACGTGTTTTTAAACCGGCTGCGCAAGGAAGTGAACGATACATATTTTGAAGGCGTTGAGCATATCCCGTACCGTTGTTTGTCGTTTTCGTGCGGCATCGCCGAGATGGAAAAGGATATGTATGAAAGCGAGGAGCTGATTCATCGAGCCGATCAGGCGCTCTATTATGCAAAAGCGCAAGGAAAAAATAACGTGCAGCTGTACGATAAGCATCATATGAGATTGGATGAAATTCGTTTTAAACAAGATTTGGAAGCGCTCGAGCAACAAGTGAAGTTTTTCCTTTCAAAAGATGTGTATACATACCGCCATAGCAAACGAGTGTTTAAATATGCGCTTGAGTTTGGCAGCCGTCTCAGCGAGTTGACCGACCATGAGCGGCAGACCTTGATCTTGGGGGCGCTGATTCACGATATCGGCAAAATCGAGGTGCCGCGCGATATCTTGAATAAGCGCGGAAAGTTGGAAAAGCATGAATGGGAAATTATTAAAAAACACGTGACGTGGGGACGCGAAATCGTAGCGGAGGAGAAGCGGTTTGATGACCTGCTTCCGCTGATTGAGCTTCACCATGAGCGGTATGATGGAAGAGGATATCCGTACGGGCTGAAAGGGGAAGAAATCCCAAAATTGGCCCGCATTTTGTGTATTATCGACTCGTTTGACGCCATGACGACGGAGCGGCCGTATCAGCCGACGAAAACGTTTGAAGAAGCGCTTGAGGAAATCGACCGTTGCGCGGGGACGCAGTTTGACCCGGTATACGCGACGAAGTTTATCGCGTTTGTTCGTGAACATTGTTTGCCGCTGATGGAACTGCAACAGTTGGAATAGAGGGAGGCACTTGCCGATGGCAAGTGTTTTTATTTTTTTCGGAAGCGGTTTGCCCTCCACTTGACTATGAATATGACCGTTTGCCAATAGGATGTCCGCCGAAAGTTTCCAGTGGTAGTTCGAAGAACATCGGTTTGGAAACGGAATGTTGATTGATTTTGATTGGTTTGTTTTTATTTTTTGATCGATATTGATAGAAATTGAATGTTTTTGATTGATTTTTTCTCTCCTTTGGCGTATGATAGAGTTGTAAGCGATATCGCCCTTCACGGGAGGTGGGAACGTGTTGACCGAAGAGCGCCACCGCCTCATTTTGGAGCTTTTGGCGCAAAAAGAAGTGGTGAAGCTGCAAGAGCTCGTGGAGGCGACTGGTTCGTCCGAGTCGACGATTCGCCGCGATTTGACGCAGCTTGAAAATGAAAAGAAGCTGCGCCGCGTGCATGGCGGGGCGGCGTTGTTGCAGCAAAAACGTGAAGAGTTAAGCGTATCGGAAAAATCGCTGAAGTATATCGAAGAAAAACGGCGGATCGCCGCCTATGCGGCCAGCTTGGTGCAAAAAGGGAACTGCATTTATTTGGATGCGGGGACGACAACGTGGGAAATGATCCCGCACTTGGCGGGCAAAGAAGTCACTGTCGTCACGAACGGTGTGATGCATGTCGAGCGGTTGCTTGAGCATAACGTGACGACGTATTTGATTGGCGGCATGATCAAGCCGAAAACGAAGGCGTTGATCGGTCGCGGCGCCATCGAGTCGCTGCGGCAGTACCGCTTTGACCAATGCTTCATCGGCGCCAACGGTGTTCATTACGACTACGGGTATACGACGCCGGATCCGGAAGAGGCGTTGGTGAAATATACGGCGATGCAGCTGGCGCAACGCGCGTATGTGCTGGCTGACCATTCAAAGTTGAATGAAAGCGCGTTCGCGAAAATTGCCGATTTGCATGAGGCGGTTTTGATTACTGATCAGTTGGATGAAGATTGGCATCATTGGTATGAGGCAAAAACGACGGTAGAGGTTGTGACATCATGATTTACACGTGTACGCTCAATCCATCGGTTGATTATATTGTCCATATGGATGAACTGCGCGTCGGTGAACTGAATCGTGCTTTGAAAACGTTGATATTTCCGGGTGGGAAAGGCATTAACGTGTCGCGGGTGCTCAAACGCCTCGGCGTCGACAGCACGGCGCTCGGGTTTGCCGGCGGATTTACCGGCGCGTTTATCGAAAGTGAGCTCCGGAACGAAGGGATCGCGTGCGATTTCGTTCACGTTCCCGGCCCGACGCGCATCAATGTGAAGCTAAAAGCCGGGCTTGAGACGGAAATTAACGGTCAAGGCCCGGTGATCGCCAGCGAGGAGGCGAGGCGGCTGATCGCGAAAATCGCGGCGCTTTCCGCCGGTGACGTCCTTGTGTTGGCGGGAAGTGCGCCACCTTCGTTGCCAGTGGAGGCATATGAACAGCTGGCTGCGGAGGCAGCGAAGCGGCAGGTCCGTCTTGTCATCGATACGAGCGGACCGGCGCTCCGGACGCTGCTGGCGTATCAGCCGTTTCTTGTCAAGCCGAACCATCATGAGCTGGCTGAGCTGTTTGGCGTCTCTGCACTGACGAAAGAAGAAGTCGTCATCTATGGCCGCCGTTTGGCCGAGATGGGCCGTCATGTCATTGTGTCGATGGGCGGCGCTGGCGCGTTTTATTTTGGCGAGGAGGCGGAACTGTTTGCCGAAGCGCCCGAGGGAACGGTCCGAAACTCGGTCGGGGCAGGCGATTCGATGGTCGCCGGGTTTTTAGCCGCCCACGCGAGCGGAAAATCGATCGAGGAAGTGTTCGCCTACAGCGTGGCCGCCGGAAGCGCGACGGCGTTTTCCGAGGATTTATGCACGAAAGAAGAAGTGGAAACGCTCGTTGGTCGCGTCCGCGTCGCGCGTTTATAACCGGAAATCAAGGGGGATCACACAATGAATATCACTGATTTGTTAACGAAAGAAACGATCATTCTTCATCTTCAGGCGAAGACAAAGAGCGAAGTGATTGATGAGTTGGCGGCGAAGCTCGCCGAAGCGGGAGCGGTCAGCGATGTCGAGGCGTTCAAACAAGCCATTTGGGCGCGCGAAAAGCAAAGCACGACCGGCGTCGGGGATGGCATCGCCATTCCGCACGCCAAAACAGCGGCGGTCAAGCGCCCAGCGGTGGCGTTCGGCCGTTCAGTCGCCGGCATTGATTACGAGTCGCTCGACGGCAAGCCAAGCCATTTGTTTTTTATGATCGCCGCGCCAGAAGGTGGGGAACAGACGCATTTGCAGGCGCTGGCCCGATTGTCTTCGCTGCTGATGGATGCGTCGTTCCGCGCACGGCTTGAAAACGCTTCAAGCGAAGAGGAAGTCATCGGTTTGCTGGCGGCAAAAGAGAGCGAAGGAAACGCATCGTCGCCGCAGGCCGCATCGGCTGGCAGCGGCCGGAAGGTGCTTGCTGTCACCGCCTGCCCGACCGGGATTGCCCATACGTATATGGCGGCGGATGCGCTGAAAGCGAAAGCGGCGGAAATGGGGGTGCCGATCAAAGTCGAGACAAACGGCTCCGACGGCGTGAAAAACGCGCTGACGGCGCAGGAGATTGAAGAGGCAACGGCGATCATTGTCGCCGCCGATAAACAAGTCGAAATGGACCGCTTCGACGGCAAACACGTCATTCAAGTGCCGGTCGCCCAAGCGATTCGTCAGCCGGAAAAGCTGATCGAGCAGGCGCTGCGTCAAGACGCACCGATTTATCGGGCGAGCGGCCAAGTCCAGGGCAGCGCGGAAGGAGCGAAGCCGCGCACCGGTTTTTACAAGCATTTGATGAACGGTGTATCGAATATGCTTCCGTTTGTCGTCGGCGGCGGGATTTTGATTGCGCTTTCCTTCACCTTCGGTATTAAAGCGTTTGATCCGAAAGATCCGTCGTATCATCCGTTTGCGAAATTGTTGATGGACATTGGCAAAGGCAATGCCTTTGCGTTAATGGTTCCCGTGCTGGCCGCATTCATCGCCATGAGCATCGCCGACCGGCCAGGGTTTGCGCCGGGGATGGTCGGTGGGTTTCTGGCGGCGAACGGCGGGGCGGGGTTCTTGGGCGGATTGATCGCTGGCTTTCTGGCCGGGTATTTGGTCGTCGGGCTGCGCCACCTGTTCAGCCGGTTGCCGCAGTCGCTGGAAGGGATTAAACCGGTGCTGCTCTATCCGGTATTCGGCATTTTTCTCACCGGCGTCATCATGATGTATGTCGTCATCGATCCTGTCAAGGCGTTGAATGAAGGGCTGAAACATTGGCTTTCCGGCATGGGCACCGCCAACTTAGTGCTGCTTGGCGCGGTGTTGGGCGGCATGATGGCGGTCGATATGGGCGGACCGATCAACAAAGCGGCGTATACGTTTGGCTTGGCGATGATTGAAGCGGGCAACTTTGCGCCGCATGCAGCGATTATGGCTGGCGGGATGGTGCCGCCGCTCGGATTGGCGCTGGCGACAACGTTCTTTAAAAAGAAATTCACGAAAGCGGAGCGGGAAGCTGGAAAAACGTGCTATATCATGGGCGCTTCGTTCATTACCGAAGGGGCGATTCCGTTTGCCGCCGCGGACCCGGTGCGGGTCATTCCATCGATTATCATCGGCTCGGCGGTGGCGGGCGCGTTGACGATGTGGTTCCATATCGGGTTGCCGGCGCCGCACGGCGGGATTTTCGTCATCCCGATCGTCAAAGGCAGCGCATGGCTTTATATGTTGGCTATTTTGATTGGTTCCATCATCACGGCATTGATGGTCGGGCTGTGGAAAAAAGAAGTGGAAGAATAATAGAAGAAGAGGCGTTTCGCCAAAGGCGGAGCGCCTTTTTTGTTATGGAGTGTATTATTTTTCTTACCAAATTTTCATGACAATGGTCATTTCTCATGATAAAATGAACGGTTGTAAATGAGAGGAGAACCCATGATGAACACGTTTTTGCAGCTGAATACGATTTTTCTCAGCCTATTGATCGAATCGTTGCCGTTCGTTGTGCTCGGGGTGTTTGTTTCCGGAGTCATTCAAATGTTTGTCAGTGAAGAGACCGTCAAGCGGTGGGTGCCGAAAAACCGCTTGTTGGCCATTGTTTCTGCCACGTTGCTCGGGGTGTTTTTCCCTTCCTGCGAATGCAGCATCGTGCCGATCACTCGGCGGCTCGTCGCGAAAGGGGTGCCGCTTTACGCGGCCGTGCCGTTTATGTTAACGGCACCGGTCATCAATCCGGTTGTGCTGTTTTCGACGTATATCGCTTTCGGAAGCAGTTGGACGATGGTATTGTGTCGAGCTTTGTTTGCTTGCGCTGTCGCGGTCGCGGTCGGCGCCGTGGTGGCGATCTGGCATAAAGGTGGCGAGTTGCGCGACGAGCGGCGCGAGCTGTCACCGATGCCCCGCACGTGGAAAGAGAAACTGATCGGCACTCTGCGCCATACGATCGATGAATTTTTTGCGACCGGGAAGTATTTGATCATCGGGGCGTTCATTGCTTCGGCGATGCAAACGTATGTGAAAACGTCGGCGCTTGTTTCGATCGGCAATGGGAAAGCGGCGGCTTCTTTGGTCATGATGGCGCTTGCCTTTGTCTTGTCGCTCTGTTCGGAAGCGGACGCGTTTATTGCCTCGTCGTTTCAAAGCACGTTTCCGTTTCACGCGTTGGCCGCGTTTCTCGTTTTTGGGCCGATGCTTGATGTGAAAAATACGCTCATGTTGTTCCAGTCGTTCCGCGCCCGATTTGTGTGGAAGCTGATTGCTTATATCACGTTGTTCGTGTTTGCCGGTTCGCTGTTGATCTAGCAAGGAGGTGGCGGCATGATTCGCATGTATCTTTTGCTTGGGTTTGCGTTTTTGTTTTTTCATTTGTACATTACTGGAGAGTTGAGCCAATACATTAATATGCGATATTCGTATATTTCGTTTAGTGCGATGATTATGTTTGCTTTTTTAACGGTTGTGCAATTTGTGCTGGCAAGCCGCAACGAGGAAGCGCGCGATCATGGGGAGGAGTGTTGCGGCCATCACCATCATGAGCCGTCCGCGCGCTGGAAGCGGGCGGTCCATTACCTTATTTTTGTTTTTCCGCTTGTTTCCGCCTTCTTGTTTCCAGTGGCGACGCTAGATTCTGATATCGTTCGGGCGAAAGGAATCCATATTCCCGGGATGGCGGCTGACAGCGGCGACCCGTTTGCCCAGCGGCAGTTTTTGCGTCCGGATTCGAGCATGTATTATGGACGGGACGATTATCAAAACGCCATGGACAAAGAGTTAAAGAAGTATCGTCGTCTCGCTCGCTTAGAGTTGAATGAGCAAAACTATTTAAATGTCATGGAAACGATTTATCAGTTTCCCGGTGCATTTGCCGCCCGCGACATTGAATTCACCGGGTTTGTTTACCGTGAGGAAACGGCGCGCGCCAATGAGGCGTTTCTCCTTCGCTTTGGAATCATTCATTGTGTGGCCGATTCCGGAGTGTATGGGTTGCTTGTTCAGTTTCCAAAGGCGGTGCCGCTGCAAAATGATGAGTGGGTTCATGTGAAAGGTACGTTATCGACTATGTATTACCAGCCATTTCATCTGACGCTCCCGTATGTCAAGGTGACGTCATGGAAGCGGGTGGAAAAGCCGAAGGAGCCGTACGTATATCGTCAATTCAATGAATAAGAGCGGGCCGCCGACGGGATGGCCCGCTCTTCTCCGTGAATCCCGCCGCCCGCGGCACTGTTGCGCGTGACGATCATTATGTCTGTTGTTTTTCCGTAGTTTGACTGGGCGCACGGGTGAATGAGACGGTCGCCAACGCTTGGGTAGTATCGATCACCTCGCCGAGCTTCAGGCAAAGCAGGCGGGCATCGTCCAGCTCGCGCCGCCGCCATTCGGCCCATAGGCGGTCAAGCGCCTCTTTTGGCGTATCGTCGGCGAGGCGGAACGTGCCGTAATGCATCGGCACGAACAGGCGGGCGCGGCAGTCCAAAAACGCCTGCACCGCTTCTTCCGGTGTGGTGTGCTGCGGTCCCATAAACCATTCCGGCTCATACGCGCCAATTGGCAAGAGCGCATAGTCGATGGAAAAGCGTTCGCCGATGTCGCGAAAACCGCGGAAATAACCGCTGTCACCGGCGAAGTAGATGGTGGGGGCGGCGTCTGCCTCGATCACCCATCCACCCCAGTGTGAGGTGTTCGTGTCCCACAACGTCCGCCGTGTCCAATGTTGGGCGGGAACGAACGTCAAGGACAGACCGCAGAAAGACGCCGTTTCCCACCATGACAGTTCGGTGACATGGCGGTAGCCGCGGCGGCGGAATAGGCGGCCGAGCCCCTCGGGCACGAACATGTGCGGGTCGCCGGGCAAACGGCGGAGGCTGCCGAAATGCAAATGGTCATAATGGCCGTGGGAAATGAGCACGACGTCAACAGGCGGCATCTTATCAAGCGGCACACCCGGGGCCGACAGGCGTTTGGCCGTTCCCATCCACTTCGCCCAGACAGGATCGGTGACGATCGTAATGTCGTTCATCTGCACGATGAATGTCGAATGGCCGATCCAACAGAGCTGGGGCCGTCCGTTCGGCTTCTGAAGCCGCTCATATTGAGCGGGGGAAACATGCGGTACGACGTATGACAAATCTTTTCGTTTTTGTTTTCGCTCCTGCTGCCAGCGGCGAAAGTCGGCCCATGTTTTGTGCGTAGATACATTGTCTAAATTTTCGTATCGTTTCGGCATCGTGGTCCTCTCCTTGTTTTTGCGCTATGATTAGAGTAGCAAACCTTTCTTTTCAATACAAAATGTTTGCCCAGGCAGGGGGGGAATGTATGCTTCGTTCGTTTGCAATCTGCACTGCCAAGCGGGATGAAATGATCGACATTACTTCATTCGTCGAGGAGACGGTGCGCCAGGCTAATGTGACCGAAGGGGTCGCTGTTGTCTATTGTCCGCACACGACGGCGGGAATCACGATCAACGAAAACGCGGATCCCGATGTTAAGCGCGACATGATGCGCCGCTTTGATGACATCTATCCGTGGGAGCATCCGCTTGATCGCCATATGGAAGGAAACACGGCCGCCCATATGAAAGCGAGCACGGTTGGCGCCTCGCAGCACGTCATCATTCACGAAGGCCGGCTGCTGCTTGGACGGTGGCAAGGGGTCTATTTTTGTGAATATGATGGGCCGCGCCAACGGACGTTTTACGTGAAAGTTATCAGGGGATGAAACCATAATTTTATTATGTAAACATTAAAACAAGGAAAAAGGATAGCTGAATCATATCGTCAGCCAATGGGAAAAAGCATAGAAAAGCCCCCGGGCCATCATTGCCCGGGTTTTTCTGTTGGCAAACAGCCGGTTGGTGTTGCCATCTTACGCCAGCGTCGTTAAAATGAGCGGTCCGTTTTTCGTAATGGCGATCGTATGTTCATATTGCGCTGAATACGAGCCGTCGATCGTCCGCGCCGTCCAGCCGTTCGCATCCATTTTGCTTTGCCATGCCCCCATGTTGACCATCGGTTCGATCGTGATGACCATCCCTTCCTTTAAGCGCATCCCTTTTCCTTTTTCACCGAAGTGGGGGACGTACGGCTCTTCGTGGATCGTCGGTCCGATGCCGTGCCCGGTGAAATCGCGGACGACGGAAAAGCCGTGCGCTTCAACATACGTTTGAATGGCGTGGCCGATGTCGCCGATTCGATTGCCGAGAACCGCTTGTTCGATCCCTTTATAGAGCGACTGTTCGGTGACGTCAAGCAGCTTTTTCACGTCTTTGTCAACCTCGCCGACGGCGTACGTCCAGGCGGAATCGGCGAGCGCCCCGCGCCAGTTGACGACAAAGTCGATCGTGACGATATCGCCTTCTTTCAGCGGCTCATTGCGCGGAAACCCGTGGCAAATTTCATCGTTAATGGAAGCGCATGTCGCATACGGATAGCCGCGGTATCCTTTTTGTTCCGGTTTGGCGCCGTATTTAGCCAAAAACGTCTCGACGAACCGGTCGATTTCCATCGTGGTCACTCCCGGTCTGATCCGTTTGGCGATTTCTTGATGGCAGGCGGCCAAGAGTTTCCCCGCCTCGCGCATCAATTGAATCTCCCGTTCGGTTTTGACGTGAATCATGCAACTGTCTCCTTTTCCTCGATGTGTTTCGCTTCGATAGTATTGTAGCAAAAAGAACGGTGATGTGAAACCGCGGCGATTTGTTCTAAATGGAAAGAAGGCTGGTGACCGAAAGGGAAGGACCGCTCCCCGAGATCGTTTCGCCAATCTTCTCTGTCACAAAGCGGCAAACAGCTGCTTTTCCTTATCGGAAATCGTTGCGGAAGAAGGAGACGGAGCGAGCGGCAAATAAATCGACACCGTCGTCCCTTTATGTATCTCGCTTTCGATTCGAATCGTGCCGTTCATCGATTCAATGATGCGGTAGACGACCATCATTCCAAGGCCGGTGCCTTTGATGCCCTTCGTCGTAAAGTACGGCTCGCCCAACCGTTCGAGCTGTTCTTTCGTCATGCCGACGCCGGTGTCGGCGATGCGGATGAGCAACCGCCCTTGTTCAACAGAGACGTATACGTGCAAAATTCCGCCGTTGGGCATCGCTTCAATAGCGTTTTTCATCACGTTGAGCAAACATTGGCGGAATTTTTCCCGTTCGCCGATGACGGAAAAAGGGGCGAGCGTTGCCTTAACGTCAACGCAGCTCATGTTCGCCAGCGGGCGGATGATGTCGATGACCCGCTCGATTTCGAGCTTGACGTTCAGTTTCTCTGGTGTTTCCGGCGCCGGTTTGGCAAAGGTTAAATAATCGGTGATGATCGCTTCGGCCCGATCGAGCTCTTCCATGGCGATGCGCGCGTACTGGCGGCGCTTATCGGCGGCAAGCGGCTGCTCTTCGATCAGTTGGATAAACCCGCGCGCCGCGGTGAGCGGGTTGCGGATTTCATGAGAGATGGACGCGGCGAGATGGGTGATGGCCTCCATTTTCTCGGCGCGAATAATCCGCTTGCGCAGCGCGATATTATGGTGCACCATTTCTTGAAACAGACAGGCGACGGCCATGCTGGCCGGCTGCATAAGCAAAAAAAGGAGTGAGACGGAAAGCGGGGGACGGTCCGGAGTGTTGATCCACACCGTCAAGATGGTCGTCAACAGGCCGGAAGCAAAGCTGAGCGCTGTCGCCAGCAGCGTTCGCTGTTTGGTCGGCAGCCGTACAAACGTTTTTGTCAATACACTGCTTGCCGCTGCGATGGCGATGGACACGAGAGCATTGACCAGCACGCCCGCTCCGCCGAATAGGGAACGATAGACAATCGCCGTGCACGACAAAAACGCTGCCGCTCCTGCTCCGCCATACAAACTGCCAAGCCAAAGAGGGATTTGCCGCAAGTCGAAAATAAAGCTGCTTCCCGCCCCGACAGGCAGGGTCATGCATAAAACGATCACGGCGGCGTAACAAGCCGTCGGCAAGTAAAGGCGGAGGCGCTCCGTCCCCTTTTCTCGCTCCATCCAGAATGGAACGAGAAACACCGGTAGGAGAATGAAGAATACGTTGAGCAAAAAATCTTTGAAAATACTGATCATCGCGGCACCTTCTTTCCATCGTCAGCTGCATAGCCGAAATTCTACAAAAACTGCGAATATACTACATTGTAACCGGAAAACCAGTAGGATGTTAAGGCGGATTTCGTAGCCTTTTTTTGATATAAATCTTGTTTTTTCGACAAAAAAGGTTCTGATTTTTCGCTTCCGTTTTCATCTAAAAGGGCGGTGATTTAAGGAAACAGGCCGCTTACTAGCCTTGTTTTTCCAATAGAAAAGCCCTGTCGCACCCAAGATCGGCTTTCAAACGCTCCCCTGTTGTTTAAGAGAAACAACCGTTTTTCACCAGCCTTCTAAAAGCAAGCTGATATGGTATAAAACGACGAGCGATCAGCAAGATGTCGAATAAAAATGCCATGTATCATAGGTAAAAAGGGCTGTTTTTGTGAAAACAGTCTATTTCCTCTTGCGGTTGTTTTTTTAGGGAGCAAACATTCGTTCACGGATCTTTGGAATGGTGCGCAAAACCGTTCGGGGCGTTTCGGTCTCGTTTCTTGCATAGGCAGGGGCGATTTTTTTAGAATGAAAACGACAACGGCTAGACGATCGGAGGGAAAACGGATGCGTGGCAAACGAATTGCGTTGTGCGCCTCACGCAAACTGGATGAGATGACGACTCTTATTGAAAAGCAAGGAGGAACGGCCGTCATTCGCCCGGCGCAAGGAACGGTATTGGCGAAAGGAAACGAGTTGGGGGAAGAAATACGAACCACCATTGCGATGCGTCCGGACTGGATCGTGTTTACGACCGGCATTGGATTTGCGGCGCTTTGGGAAGCGGCCGAAAGAGAAGGGATCATCAACGAGTGGAGGCGGGCGATCGAGAATGCTTGTGTCGCCGCCCGTGGCTATAAAACGGTAACGGCGTTGAAACAAATCGGCGTCACCCCGGTGGCCGCAAGTGAGGACGGGACGACGAAAGGGGTGATTGCTGTTCTTCGCAGGCACGACTTTGCGAACCAAAACGTGGTTGTGCAGCTGTACGGCGACACGGCTCCGGCGCTTCGCCAATTTTTTCTTGAGCGGGGCGCGTCCTATACGGAACTGCTTCCATACCGGCATGTCGCTCCAGATGAAGAGACGCTTGAGACGCTATACAACGAAGTGGTCGGTCGCGAGGTCGATGCTGTCTGTTTTACCTCGGCGATGCAAGTCCGTTTTTTCTTTTCGTTTGCCCGCGAGAAAAAAGAGATCGCCCCGCTGCTTGAGGCGTTCGGCGCCGATGTTGTCGCCTGCGCCGTCGGCAAAGTGTCAAAAGAGGCGTTGGAAGAAGAGGGAGTCCATCGCGTCATCGCTCCCGAACATGAGCGGATGGGGGCGATGATCGTGACGCTTGCCCGTTATTTTCAACAATCGATCGCGTTTTGAGCGCTTTTGCTTCCGGGGGTGATAATGGAAAACAGGATGCCCCAAACGACGGGCATCCCGTTTTTATTATTGGCTCATTTGTTGGCAGTTTGTTATGCATGATTGTTAGGATATGCGGATGCGCACGTTGTTTCGTTCCCGCTGTTAAAGTTGACAGGCCGCCTGTTAGGCAATCGGCTGGCCCCCTCCCCCGCCTGTTCAGTTTAGGGTTTCTGGGTGACACATGCCGCTCGCTTATTTGGCGTGGTTGACCGGCTCTGCTTGTTTTGGCATACGCTTCCGGTAGACGACATAGCTGCGCTGCAAGTAACGGAGCGGAAAGCTGAACACGTGAACGAGGCGGGTGAACGGCCAGACAGCAAACAAACCGAACGCAGCGAGAATATGAATTTGAAACCAAAGCGGCACCGTTTCCATATAAGCTGGGTTCGGACGGAACGTAAGAAGGCCGCGAAACCACGGACCGATCGTCGTCCGGTAATCAAACCCGTGCGAATCGATGTTCAGAAACGTCGACGACAGCCCGCTGGCGATGACAGCAAGCAAAAATCCAAGAGCAACCCAGTCGCCGGTGCTGCTTGTCGCCCGCACGCGCTTTACCGTGAGGCGGCGGCGGAAAAGGATCACGAAACCACCGAAGGCCGCCAAGCCGGCCGGAATGCCGCCCGCCAAGGCGATGACGTGGTACATCTCCTCGGTAACGCCTAACGCCGTGTAAAACGGTTCCGGAATGAGAATGCCCATCACGTGGCCGACGAAGACGAACAAAATGCCCCAGTGGAAGAGAAGGCTTCCAAGGCGCAACTGCCGTTTTTCGAGCAGTTCGCTTGATTTGGATGTCCAGCCGAACTGGTCGCGCTGGTATCGCCAAATATGGCCGGCGATAAAGAGCACTAGCGCCAAATAAGGAACGATCACCCAGAGAAATTGACGAGCCATGTCGTTGCACTTCCTTTCGGGATCGGCGTGACGCCGAGTTGGGTAAAGGTAATGTCGAGCGTTTCAAACAGCTGTACGTACGGGCTGCCGGCGGCCGCCAACCGCCCGCCGATTTCGCGGATATGGCCGGCATAATCGGCGAGCAAGGAGATGGCATGAGGCTCCTCCGCATAGGCGAGAAATTCAAGCATGAGCGGCAAGTAGTCGGGCAGCTCGCGGTCGGAGACGGCGAATCCGGCCGCCTCGTAGCGCGCTTTTAAGGCGACGAGCTCGATTCCGCGCTCGCGTTGTTCACCGTTTGTCATATACGTAAGATACAAATTCGTTTTTTTGCCGAAATCGAATGTTTCGACATATTGCTCCATCCGCTCTCGAGCCGGGGTGGCCGCAAGCTGTTCGGCCACTGCCAAAAGTGGTGTGCGGACGGTTTCATCCTCGAGCGAACGGATGGCCTCGAGGCAGTCGGGAAGCGATTCAGCCCACTGTTCGTCCGGGTAGGACAACAGATAGGCCACACATAAAAAGACAATTTGCCGTTGTTCGCTGTTCATCATGCATCCTCCATTTTTGTTGTGTAAGGGGAAGGGGGCACGGCCCGCCCTCATGAAAGCGTGCCGCAGGCGCCCGGACCGCCGGCAAATGCAAGCCCGCAGCTACCTTGTTCGGCGTAGAGGTCAGCGACTTCCTCGCGATGCGATGCCGGAATGACGAAGCGGTCTTCGTATTTGGCAATCGCAAGCAAACGGTACATCTCTTCAATGTCTTCACGGCTTAAGCCGAACGATTCAATGAGGCGGATGTCCGGCTGTTTGTTCGTTTGTTTCGCCCGCATATACGAACGCATCGCCGCCATTTTTTTCAATGTCGTGCGGATGTGCGCTGTATCGCCCGCCGTCAGCAAATTTGCCAAATATTCGATCGGAATGCGCATTTTATCAATGGCCGGGAAGATGTCATCGGCGTTCGCTTGGCTTCCTTTTCCTTCGATCGTATTCATGATCGGGCTCAGCGGCGGAATGTACCATACCATTGGCAGCGTCCGGTATTCCGGATGCAGCGGCAAAGCGATTTTCCAATCGACGATCATTTTGTAAATCGGCGAGCGTTGCGCCGCGGCCATCCATTCATCTGGGATTCCGGCTTTTTTCGCCTCAGCGATGACAGTTGGATCGTTCGGATCAAGGAAAATATCCAGTTGAGCGTGATATAGCTGTTTCTCATCGGCGACGCTCGCCGCTTCTTTCACTTGATCTGCATCATACAGCATGACGCCGATGTAGCGGATGCGGCCGACGCACGTTTCCGAGCAAATCGTCGGCAGGCCGGCTTCGATGCGCGGGAAACAGAGCGTACATTTTTCTGCTTTGTTCGTTTGCCAGTTGAAATATACTTTTTTGTACGGGCAGCTCGTGACACAATACCGCCAAGCGCGGCAGGCGTTTTGGTCGACGAGGACGATGCCGTCCTCGTCACGTTTGTACATGGCGCCCGACGGGCAGCTCGATACGCATGACGGATTGAGGCAATGTTCGCAAATGCGCGGCAAATACATCATAAAGACATCCTCAAATTCCGCTTGGATCGCCTGCTCCATTTTGACAACGTTCGGGTCGCGCAAACCGGTGATATGGGCGCCGGCCAGGTCGTCTTCCCAGTTCGGCCCCCACGATACTTCCATCCATTCGCCGGTGATGGCCGATTTCGGCCGAGCGACCGGCTGATGCCGTTTTTGCGGGCTGTTCGTCAATGTTTCGTAGTCGTAGTTCCACGGTTCGTAGTAATCATCGATCGTCGGCTGGTACGGGTTGTAGAACAAGTTGACGAGCCGCATCGCTTTTGAGCCGGACTTAAGCCGCAATTCGCCGTCTTTTAACTCCCAGCCGCCTTTATATTTCTCTTGGTTTTCCCACTGTTTCGGATAGCCGATCCCCGGCTTTGTTTCGACGTTATTAAAGTACATATATTCCGCGCCGGGACGGTTCGTCCACGTGTTTTTGCATGTGACGCTGCACGTGTGGCAGCCAATGCATTTATCCAAGTTCATGACCATGCCAACTTGCGCTTTCATCTTCAAGCCAATCAACCTCCTCTAATTTGCGGATGACAACGAACAAGTCGCGTTGGTTGCCCGTCGGTCCGTAATAGTTGAATCCGTAGCTTAATTGCGCGTATCCGCCGATCATATGCGTCGGTTTCACATGGATGCGTGTCGGGCTGTTGTGCGTGCCGCCACGGTTGTTCGTCAGCTTCGTGCCCGGCACGTTAATATGGCGGTCTTGCGCGTGGTGCATAAACGCCATGCCGCGCGGCAGCCGGTGCGAGACGACGGCGCGGGCGACGACGACGCCGTTTTCGTTGAAACATTCAATCCAGTCGTTGTCCGCAATGCCGGCTTCGGCTGCGTCGTCTTTGTTCATCCAGACGGTCGGCCCGCCGCGGAACAGCGTCAACATCGGCAGCGAATCGAAATACATGCTGTGAACCGACCATTTGTTATGCGGCGTCAAATAGTTTAAAACGACTTCTTTTCCGTTTTTCGTCGGCCGTTTGTTCGAGAACGGACGGTGCGGCAAGACCGGTTTGAACGTTGCCATCGCTTCGCCGAACTCGCGCATCAGTTCATGGTCGATGTAAAACGACTGCCGGCCGGTCAACGTCCGCCATGGGATGAGCCGTTCGACGTTCGTCGTAAACGGTGAATAGCGGCGCCCCCCTTTTTCCGAACCGCTGAATGCCGGTGACGTGATGACCGTTTTCGGCTGCGCGGTGATTTGTTCAAACGTGAAGCACTCTTCTTCGCG
Organism: Geobacillus icigianus; assembly: GCF_000750005.1. Taxonomy (GTDB): domain Bacteria; phylum Bacillota; class Bacilli; order Bacillales; family Anoxybacillaceae; genus Geobacillus; species Geobacillus icigianus. Next base: position 16,037 of record NZ_JPYA01000123.1, read on the forward strand.
TTCTTTCGCCAAGTCGGCAAGCTCCAAATTCGTCTTTTTCTCGAGCGCTTCCCATGCCTTGACGGCCATTTTTCCGTTTGTGGTCGATGACAGCGTCAAAATCGCTTCGACCGCTTTTTTCGCTTCGCTGATGTCCGGGCAGCCATCGGCGATCGAGGCGCGCGGGACGGTACCAAGCCGGCGTTTCAGCTGTTCGTATTCCTCTTTCGCCGTCCAGGCGATCCCTTTTGTGCCGATCGGCTGGCGGGCGACATTTGTACCTAAGGCAGTCATTTGATCGTAAAGAAGCGTATAGTCGCGTTCAATGACGTGAATGTTCGGCATCGTTTTGCCCGGGATCGGTTCGGTTTCGCCTTTGCTCCAGTCTTTCACCTCGCCAAACGGCTGCGCCAGCTCTTGCGCCGTATCGTGTAAAAGCGGGGTGGCGACGACTTCTTTTATCGGCTTCAAGCCGGCTTGTTTGGCGACATCGGATACGGCTTTCGCGAGCGATTTGAAAATATCCCAGTCCGAGCGCGCTTCCCAGAGCGGAGGCACGGCCGGATTGAACGGGTGAATGAACGGATGCATATCCGTGCTGCTTAAGTCATGTTTTTCATACCATGTCGCTGCCGGCAGGACGACATCGGAGTAGAGCGCGGTGCCGGCCATGCGGAAGTCCAGGTTGACAAGCAGATCGAGCTTGCCTTCCGGCGCTTCGTCGCGCCAGCGGATTTCTTCCGGGCGCAGGCTGTTGCGGTCATCGTTTAACAAGCCGTTCGTCGTACCAAGCAAATGTTTTAAGAAGTATTCGTGCCCTTTGCCGGAGCTTGAGATTAAGTTGGCGCGCCAAACGATCAAGTTGCGCGGGAAGTTCGCCTCGTTGTCCGGATCTTCGATCGCAAACTGCAATTCTTTCTTTTTCAGCTGTTTCGCAACATAGGCGCCGATCTCTTCCGGCGTGCGGGCTCCATGGCTTACCGCTTCGTTGTACAGCTCGATGCCGTTTTTGTTAAACGTCGGGTACGACGGCAGCCAGCCGAGCCGGGCGGCTAACACGTTGTAATCGCCAGGGTGCGAATAGCGCGCTTTTTTGGCCAGCGGCGAGACGAGCTCATCGATCGGCCGCTCTTCATAGCGCCATTGGTCGGTCGCAAAGTAAAAGAACGACGTGCCGTTTTGCAGTTTCGCCGGTCCGACCCAGTCGCGCGCTAGGGCGATCGTCTGCCATCCTTCCGCCGGGCGCAGCTTTTCTTGCCCGACGTAATGAGCCCAGCCGCCGCCATTCACCCCTTGAGCGCCGACGAACAAGACAAGGTTCAGCACAGCGCGGTAAATCGTATCGGAGTGAAACCAATGGTTAATGCCGGCCCCGACGATGATCATCGACCGGCCGTTCGTATCGATCGCATTGTCGGCAAACTCGCGGGCGATTTTCACGACGAGTTCGCGGTCCACGCCGGTGATCGCTTCTTGCCACGCCGGGGTGAACGGCACCTCGTCATCGTACGAGCGGGCAACGACGCCGCCGATGCCGCGGTCGATGCCGTAGTTGGCCAAAATCAAGTCATAGACGGTCGTGACATAAACGTCGCCCGCTTCGGTGTGCACTTTTTTCACCGGGACCGCGCGTTCGATCGTTTTTCCGCCTTCAGCGGTGAAATACGGAAGCTTTATCGACATGACCGCATCTTCGCTTCCTAAAAACGACAGGCGCGGCTCAAGCGGCTGTTCCGTTTCCTCATCAACAAGGCGCAAGTTCCATTTTCCTTTGTCTTCCCAGCGCGTGCCGATCGTTCCGTTCGGCACGGCAAACGTGCCGGTGTTCTCGTCATAGATGACCGGTTTCCATTCGGCGTTTCCCGTTTGTTTGCCAAGATCTTTCGCCAATAAGAAGCGGCCGGCCGTCCATGCGCCGCCGTCTTGTTTTAACGTGACGACAAATGGAAAATCGGTATACGTTTTTGCATATTGTTCAAAATACGGGACAGTCCGTTTGACATAATATTCGTTTAAAATGACGTGCCCCATCGCCATCGCTAAAGCGCCGTCCGTTCCTTGTTTCACCGACAGCCAATCATCGGCAAATTTCGTCGACTCGGCGTAATCCGGGCTGACGGACACGACTTTCGTGCCGCGGTAGCGCACTTCCGCTAAAAAGTGGGCGTCCGGCGTTCGGGTGAGCGGGACGTTTGAGCCCCACGTGATGATGTAGCCGGCGTTGTACCAGTCGCTCGATTCCGGCACGTCCGTTTGGTCGCCCCAAATTTGCGGCGATGCCGGCGGCAAGTCGGCGTACCAATCATAAAAGCTTAATATCGGGCCGCCCATCAGCTGCATAAACCGCGCCCCAGCGGCATGGCTGACCATCGACATGGCTGGAATCGGGGAGAAGCCGACGTTGCGGTCCGGGCCGTATTTGACGACCGTATACAATAAAGAAGCGGCGACAAGCGTCAATGCTTCATCCCAGCTGACACGCACGAATCCGCCTTTCCCGCGCGCCTGTTTGTAGCGCTTCGCTTTTTCGCGGTCTTCAACGATGCTTTTCCACGCCTCAAGCGGGTTGTTTGGATGATGGGAGAGCGCCTCGCGCCACATGTCAAGCAAAATGCCGCGGATATACGGGTATTTGACGCGCAGCGGGCTGTACATATACCACGAGAAGCTCGCGCCGCGCGGGCAGCCGCGCGGTTCAAAGTCCGGCATATCTGGCCCGGTCGACGGATAGTCGAGCTGCTGCCCTTCCCAGGTGACGATGCCGTTTTTGACGTAAATGTTCCAGCTGCACGACCCCGTGCAGTTGACGCCATGGGTCGAGCGGACGACTTTGTCGTGCTGCCAGCGGCGGCGGTACGCGTCTTCCCAGGCGCGGTCGCCGTAGGTTGTTTCGCTATGGCCGTCGGCTTGGCGCTCGATCGGCCGAATATATTTGAAACGGTTGGTGAGCGGAGATCGTTTTCGTTTCATTTGCTTCACTCCTTATTCGTGTTGTGTACTTTTAACGATAGCCATGATGTCAATAACGCGATGTTAACTTTGTCACACCTAGCGCCATTGTCACAAATTCGTCAAAGAAACGAACAAATATTCTTTGCTATGGTATAATGGGGAAAACGATGGAAGTTTGAGGGGATGTTTGTTGCGATACTCCAGCCATGTCATTGCTACATTATGTCTCGGCGCGGCGGTTTCCGCCCATACCGAGCTTCCGTTTACCGCTGCTTATACGGCGGGGCTTGTCATCGGCAGCCTTCTTCCTGACATCGATGAGCCGTCGTCGTATGTCGGCCGCCGTTCGTTCGGCGTCGCGGGGAAAGTAAAAGAAGCGTTCGGCCATCGCGGGATGACGCATTCGCTCATCGTCTGGGGGGTGCTTGCTGCGCTTGTTTGGCGCGAATCGGCGTCACCGTTTGCTGCTGGGGTTGTGCTTGGCTATTTGTTTCACATTATCGAAGACTTTTTTTCCGTCCAAGGGGTGCCGTTGTTTTGGCCGTTTTCGTCCAAGCGGTGGAAAGTGCCGCTCTATCGGACGGGAAAAGGGATGGAAAAGCTGTTCGTGGCTGCTGCCTGGGTCGGCTTCGTTTATTTCGGCGTCAGCGGGCTGTTTTACGAATGGTGGCGGTCACTTTTGGCCATTTGGTAATCAATTTGAAAAAGGAAAATGGGACAAAACGGCGAATCACCTATGTGGACAGCCAAAAATGGACAGGGGGAGAGGGGAAAATGAGCGAACAATATCCTGTATTGCCTGGCGCCGAGCCGTTTTACGTCGAAAACGGGCCGGTCGGAGTGCTGCTATCGCACGGATTTACGGGCACGCCCCACAGCATGCGCCCGCTCGCTGAAGCGTATGCGAAAGCCGGTTATACCGTTTGTCTGCCGCGTTTAAAAGGGCACGGGACGCACTACGAAGACATGGAGCGGACGACGTTCCACGATTGGATCGCCTCGGTCGAAGAAGGATACGAGTGGCTGAAACAACGGTGCTCAACCATTTTTGTCACCGGATTGTCGATGGGCGGGACGCTCACGCTTTATTTGGCGGAACGGCATCCGGAAATCCGCGGGATCGTGCCGATTAACGCCGCGGTCGACATCCCGGCCATCGCCGCTGGAATGGCGGGCGGGGGCGAGGTGCCGCGGTATCTTGACTCGATCGGATCGGACATAAAAAACCCCGATGTGAAAGAGCTGGCGTACGAAAAAACGCCGACGGCATCGCTCCTTCAGCTCGTCCAATTGATGGAGCGCGTGAAAAACGAACTCGGGCGCATCACCTGCCCGGCGCTGATTTTCGTTTCCGATGAAGACCATGTCGTGCCGCCCGGGAATGCTGATCTCATCTTTCAAGGCATTCGTTCGTCAGAGAAGGAAATGGTCCGCCTTCACAACAGCTATCATGTGGCAACGCTCGATTACGATCAGCCGCTCATCATTGAACGATCGCTGCAGTTTTTCGCCAACCATGCCGGTTGAGCGGCCAGCCTATGGCCGGTCCTGTTCAAAACGGGGCCGGCTATTTGTTTTTTGTCGTTATTTTTGTGAAAAAATAGATGGTCGTTTCCGAAAAATTCGTCTAAACTTATAGTATAGTAGAAGTGGAAAAGCCTAATTTCGAAAAGGAGCTCCGACTTTATGAATATAGAACGCATCCGTTTGCTTGTTCAGGAAAAGAAAATCGTGGACGCTCTCGCCGAAGTGCGGCCGCAGCTAGAAAAAGCCGAACCGTTCGGATGGCGGCCGTTATTGGCGTCATGGGACAGCATTGAACCGTTCCGGGCGCTCGTCCGGCTGTTTGATTATGCGCTCATGTACCGTCATAGCGGGATTGTGGCCCGCTATGCCCATCGCCGGCTGAACACGCTGCAGACGTTGGCTTGGGTGTGCGATGAGTGGCTGGACAGCCGGCGGCCGCTCGATGTCGAAGAGGCGCTGGGGCCGCGCCTAGCCGAAGCGTTGGACGGGCGAACCGCTGAGCCGCAGGAGGCGGTGGCGCGGGCGGCGTTTGTATTCGTGCGCGCGCTGCTCGATATGCAGCGGATTGATGAGGCGCGGGAATGGATGGAGGTGGTGGCCCGCTATGAGACGGCGTCCATGCATGATAAATGGGGGTATTTTTATATCGAGGCCGGCGACCGGCAGAAGGCCGAACAAGTGATTCGGGCCGGGCTGGACGATCCGGAGCGCGGCGACCTATGTCATTTGCTTCTTGCCGATTTGTATGCGCTCGATGGGCGTCATCATGAGGCGCTAGCCGTCTTGGAAGAAGGGCGGCGGCGCTTTCCGCAAGTGCTGTCGTTTTACGCGGAGCGCGTGCGCCGGCTTCGCGATGTGCGCGCCCACCGTGAGGCGTTGGCGGCGATGGAGGAGCTTGACCGCTTGAATCCGTTCCATATGCATCGCCGTTATTTCAACCATTTGCGCGCTGAACTGTATTATCAGCTCGGGGAATGGGAGAAGCTGGAGTCGTTGGTGAGCGCCGTGCCGCAGCTTGAGAAAACGCCGTACGCCCGCGCGGTGGGGAGAACGAACGAGCGGGCGGTCGTGCTGCCGCTTGTTCCGGTCGTGCAAAAGCATAACTATTGCGTGCCGGCGAGCGTCGAAATGATGCTTCGCGTCCTTGGCGCTCCGCGGACGCAAGATGAGGTGGCCGAACAGATTTTTGATGTGCGCGGCTCCAAATTATCGACGACGGTTCATTATCTCGAAGGGCTTGGATTCGTCTGCCGCTTTTTCATCGGTTCGCCTGCGCGCTGGAAGCGGCTTATTGATGAAGGGATTCCCGTGCTTTTAAGCGTTGACTATGAGCAGTCGTCCCATGTGCAAGTGCTGTTCGGCTACGATGAGCGGCTTGAGGCGTTTTATGTGCAAGACCCTAACGTCTTTGAACCGTTTGTGGTTTCGGAAAACGAGCTCGAAAAATGGTACGCGGGAACACATTATTTGTCGATCGTTGCGCTTCCCCGGGAAAAAGCGGCGCTCGCTATCGAGCTTCCTGACGAGGAGGACCGCTATTTCCGCGCGCTCCACGCTTTTGCCGAAAAAATGGATGAAGATGAACGAGCCCATTTCGCGGCGTTTGTCGCTTTTTTGCGCCGCCATGAGCACATTCCGTATACATGGCTGTATGTCATGAAACATTTTAGCAGCGACGAGGCGAAACCGCTCGTGTTGGATTATACGGAGCGGGTCTTGACCAAGTATCCTGAGCACGACGATTTGCGGCTGGTGGCGGCGAAAGCATACGTGTATGCCCAAGAGATGGAACGGGCGGAACAAGCGCTCAAGCAGGCAAAAGGAAAAAGCCAAAGCCCGCTCTATCATTACTTGCGCGGCCGCATCGCCTTTTTCGCGAGCCGCTATGAAGAGGCGGCCCGCTATTTCCGCGCCTCGCTCCAGTTGGATCCAGACCAGCCGGAAGTGTGGAGCTATTTGGCGCTTGCTTTGGCGTATGCCGGCCGTACGGAGCGCGGGCTTGTCTGTTCACAAGTGGCCGTCCGCTTGTATCCGGGCGATCTGTTTATTGAAACGAATCATGGTGTGCTGCTGTTCCACGCCAAGCGCACGGCTGAGGCGCGCGCCTGGTTTGACATGCTTGTGCGCCGCGAACGGCGCGATGCCCAGCTTTGGTATGAGCGAGCTCGCTGCGATATGGAGCTTGGCCGCCGGCGCAAGGCGGAGCGCGGGTTTTACGTAGCTAAGGCGCTCGATCCGCGCGAACCGCATCCATATGGGATGTTAGCCGATTTGTATCATGAAGCCGGTGAGCGTGAAAAGGCGAAGCAGCTGCTGCAAGAGGGGATTGCCGCCGCCGAACGGCCGGCGCCGCTTTACGTTCGGCTTGGCGATTTCTATATCGATGAAGGGGAAGCGGAAAAAGCGGCCGCCTGCTACGAGCAGGCGCTGGCTTTGGATGAGGATGACGTGTTCGCCCATCTCGGACTGGCCTCGGCTTTGGCGGAGCGGGGAGAGCGAGAGGCGGCAAGACGGCGCGTGGCTGAACTATGCACCCGTTTTTCCAACAACAGCGAGTATTGGCTGAATGTGGGCAAGTGGCTGATGGCTTACGGCTTCGCCGATGATGAAGAGGGGCGAGCGACGGCGCTCGCATGGCTTGAGGAAGGGCTGCGCCTCGCTCAGTTTGACGTGGAAGAGGCGTACGAGTTTTACATCAGCCAGCTGACTACCCCGTCGCTCACAAGACGCGGCCTCCAGTTTTTGGAGAGGCTCGCTGCCGACCGTCCCCGCCTCGCCGCCGCTCGCTGCGCCCTTGGTGTTCTTTATGAGCGGCAACATCGGCCGGCTAAGGCTATGGCCGCATACCGCGAGGGCGCTGCCATGGGCCACCCGCTTTCGCTGTTCCGTCTCGCCGAGCTGTGCGCGTCGCTTGGGCGCGAAAACGAGGCGAAGCAGCATTACGAAGCGTGCCTCGGCGCCGATCCGTCCTTTGCCCTTTGCCATTTTCGGTTGGCTGTGTTATACGGAGGGGAAGGAAAGGAAGAAGAGGAGCGCGCCCATTTGCTTCAAGCGGTCCGCCTCGCCCCGCTGCGCGCCGATATCGAATCGATGGCGGCGCTCATCGAACCGTCGGCGCTTCTTTCGGCGTTGGCTGACGCCCGCCGGCAGGCTGGGGAGGCGTGGTATTATGACAACCTCGGCTACGTATATGGAGCGCTCGGGCAGAACGAGCGGGAGAAAGAAGCGGTGGAAAAGGCGCTCTCGCTCGCTCCGCACGATCACGAGGCGCTTCACCATTACGCCAAAGTGATGATAAAGGAAGGAAAAGCGAAAGAAGCGATGGAGATGCTCGAGTCGTTGATCGTCGAGCAGCCGGGCGATGAATCGCTGTATGTTACTTATCTCGCCCTGTTTCCGAAACATGGGCGCGGCTTGGCGCAGCTGCGCCGCCGACTGGAGCGTTTGCAGACTGACCGCCAGCGAAAACGCGCGATCTATGTGCGTGCTGCCGCAGCTCTTCTTCCCTATTGGGAAGAGGAGTTAGGGAGGATGGATGAAATGCCCGGGCGGTGGTGGACGAAAATGAAGGCATGGGTCGGGAAGTTTTCGTTGTTTTCCGCCATTGTTGATTTGTACGAAGAGGCGATCAGCCTTGACCGCGAAAACCCGGAAGCGTATGCCGAGCTGGCTCGCTTTTATGCGGCGGTTGAACTGGAGGACGATGCCGCGAAAATGTGGCGCAAGGCGCTGGCGCGCGGCGAGGAGCCTGAATTGGCGCGGGAATTTGTCAAGCATTTGTTGGCGGCTGACGACGTCAATCAACGTCAAGAGGCGCAAACATGGCTCGATCGGCTGCGCGCCGATGATCCCGATGATGTCGAGCTGCGCGTTTTGCAGGCCATCGTTTGGCTTCAGGACGGGCGGCAGGAACAAGCCGAACGGCAGTTGCAGGCGATCGTGGCGGAAGAGCCGCTCTCCCGTGGCGCGCTCTTCCTGCTTGCCGAGCGATATGAGGAAACAGGGCGCTGGCAAGAAGCGACAGCGCTTTGGGAACGATACGCCGATTGGTATTCGGAAGACGGAGAGTGGCATCTGCACCTCGCCGCGATGTACGAAGAAATGGGGCGTCTCGACAAGGCGCTGGCCGCCATCGACTGGTGCGTTCGTGCCAAGGAAGATGTCCGTCTTCAGTATGAGCGCGCTCGCTATCTTGCTCTGCTTGGGCGTTTCGATGAAGCGAAGCGGGAACTGGACCGGGTTCTTTCCGACGATGAAAGCGGGGAGTGGGCGGCGCTGGCGGCCGAGGAGCCGGCCTTTCAGCGCATGGCTCGGGTGTGAGCGGCGGCCGTGTGAGTAAAGTATTTGTGGTGACGTTCAAGAAGGATCCCCGACGAGGGGGCGAACTTTTGTTTTTCAAACTTTTCTTTTGCCGAGAAGTTTGCTATTGTGAGAAGAGAGGCTAAGGGAGGTGAACGGGACGGATGGAAGCGCCGATCGAATTATTCGTCTATATGTCGCTTGTCGGGGCATTGTGGATGATCGTAAAAGGGCATAAGGGCGTGCGTCGGAGAGCCGCTTCACTGTTTTGTGAGCCAATGTTGGCCTCTGTTCGCGAGCAAGGGGCGAATGGGAGCGCCATGGGCGCGGCGCTTCCATCGCGCCCGCTGTTTTTGCCGCGGCGGCGGAAAATCCCGATGCGGGAACAGGCCAGCCGAACGGATGAAGATGGAAGGCCCTCTCCTTGATGAACGCGCATCATGTTTGGACAAGATCAAGGAGGGTTTTTTATGAAGAAATGGATCATGATTTTATTGGGCGCTGTTTTGCTTCTTTCCGGTTGCAGCCGCAACGAACCGATCGACGAACATAGTCAAGGCATTTGGAACCATTATTTTGTCTACCCGATGTCGAAGCTTTTGTTGACGCTTGGCCATTGGTTTGGCGACAACTACGGCATCGCCATTATCGTGCTGACGCTTATCGTTCGCTTTTGCTTGCTGCCGCTCATTTTGAAGCAGTTTCGCGCCTCGCTCGCCATGCAAAAACTGCGTCCGGAATTGTTGAAGCTGCAAGAAAAATATAAAAGCAAAGATCCGGAAACGCAGCGCAAGCTCCAGCAAGAAATGATGCAGCTGTATCAAAAACACGGCGTCAACCCGGCGAGCGGCTGCCTGCCGGTGCTCATTCAAATGCCGATTTTTATGGCGCTTTATTATGCGATTTCGCGGACGCAGGCAATCAAAACCCATTCGTTTTTGTGGGTCGAACTCGGCCATCGCGATCCGTATTTCGTTTTGCCGGTATTGGCGGCGTTGACGACGTTCATCTCACTCCGCCTGTCGCCATCGATGACCGAAGAACAACTGCCGCAAATGGCGATGATGTCATACATCATGCCGGTGATGATCTTTATCGGCGCCAGCTCCGTCCCATCGGCGCTGTCGCTCTATTGGGTCGTCGGGGGCTGCTTCTCGATCATTCAGTCGCTCCTTTTGCGCAGTCAGCTGAAAACGGCGAAAGCGGCGGAAAACAACTAGCCCGCATCCCCTGTTTGCTTTCCAAACCAAAAGCAGGCAGGGGATGTGTTTGTTAAATCACCTCCCCTCAAGGAGACCGGTGATTTAAGGGGACAAGCCGCTTATCAAGACCGTTTCTCAAATAGAAAAGCCTTGTCGCATCAGGATTACCTTTCAAACGATCTCCCATTGCTCAAAAGGAACAACCGTTTTTCACCAGCCTTCTAGAAAATCGCTGCAAAAATGATTCGGACAAAAAAGCCATAAGGGAAGGCTCGATGGACTCGCTCGTTGATGGCTTCTGCTTGCCCAAATTTTGCATGTTGGAGTAGAGTAAAAGTATAGCAGTGCCAATGTACAATGTGATCGACAAATACACGGGAGGGATGTTGATGGAGAGAGCACTGATCATCATCGACTACACGGTCGATTTTATCGCCGATGACGGCGCGCTGACATGCGGCAAACCGGGGCAGGCAATCGAGGCCGAACTGGTGCGCGTGACGAAACAGTTTATAGATCATGGCGACTTTGTCGTGTTTGCCATTGATCAACATACGGCAGGGGATCGTTACCATCCCGAATCGAAGCTGTTTCCGCCGCACAACATTGAAGGGACAGAAGGCCGAAAGCTGTACGGAGAGCTTGAAGCCGTCTATGAGGCGAACAAGCATAAAGACCATGTGTACTGGATCGACAAAACGCGCTACAGCGCATTCGCCGGAACCGATTTGGAGATCAAATTGCGCGAGAGAGGCATTACGGAAGTGCATTTGGTCGGCTGCTGCACCGATATTTGCGTTCTCCATACGGCCGTCGATGCCTACAACAAAGGGTTTCGCATCGTCGTTCACCGGCGGGCGGTCGCGAGTTTTGACCCGGCGGGACACGAGTGGGCGCTTCGCCATTTTCGCCATACGTTGGGCGCGGAAATAGTGGAATAATGGCGAAAACGTGATAGAATAGACGATGAACGTTCTCTTTTGCTGCGGCGCAGTCATTTGTACGTTGGAGGTTCTGCATTCATGAACGGAAAATATGCCGATGACAGTTTGATGCTTCATACGGACTTATATCAAATCAATATGGTCGAAACGTACTGGGAAGACGGGATGCATGAGCGCCGCGCCGTGTTTGAGGTGTTTTTCCGCAAGCTGCCGTTTGGCAACGGCTATGCGGTGTTCGCTGGGTTGGAGCGCGTCATCCAGTTTTTGCAACAGTTCCGCTTCTCGGCCAGCGACATCGACTATTTGCGGCAAGAACTTGGCTACCGCGACGATTTTTTGGATTATTTGCGGACGCTTCGCTTCACCGGCACGGTCCGTTCGATGCGCGAAGGGGAAGTGGTGTTTGCCAACGAACCGATCATGCGCATTGAGGCGCCGCTCGCCGAGGCGCAGCTCATTGAAACGGCCATTTTAAACATCATCAATTTTCAGACGCTCATCGCCACGAAAGCGTCGCGCATTAAGCATATTCTCGGGGACGAACCGGCTTTGGAGTTCGGCAGCCGGCGGGCGCAGGAGATGGACGCCGCGCTTTGGGGCGCGCGCGCGGCGTACATCGGCGGGATAGAGGCGACATCGAACGTGCGCGCTGGCAAGCTGTTTGGTATTCCGGTCGCCGGAACGCACGCCCATTCGATGATTCAAGCGTATCACGATGAATACACCGCCTTTTTGAAGTATGCCCGCCGCCATAAAGATTGCGTTTTTCTTGTCGATACGTATGATACGTTGAAATCGGGAGTGCCCAACGCCATTCGCGTCGCTAAGGAGTTGGGCGACCGAATCAACTTTATCGGCATCCGCATCGACAGCGGCGACTTGGCCTATTTGTCGAAGGAAGCGCGGAAAATGCTCGATGAAGCCGGATTCCCGAACGCGAAAATTTTTGCCTCAAACGATTTGGACGAAGATACGATTTTAAACTTGAAGTCGCAAGGGGCGAAAATCGATGTCTGGGGGATCGGCACAAAGCTCATTACCGCGTACGATCAGCCAGCGCTCGGCGCCGTGTACAAAATGGTGGTGATCGAAAACGAACAAGGGGAAATGGTCGATACGATCAAAATCAGCGGCAATCCGGAAAAAGTGACGACCCCGGGGTTGAAGCGGGTGTACCGCATCGTCAACAAAATCAACCAGAAAGCGGAAGGCGACTACATCGCCTTAGAGAGCGAAAACCCGCAGCAAGAAGAACGATTGAAAATGTTTCATCCAGTGTACACATTCATCAGCAAATTCGTCACCAATTTCGAAGCGCGCGATTTGCATGTGACCGTTTTCGACCATGGCAGACTTGTCTATACGTCGCCGCCGCTTGCCGACATTCAGGCGTATGCGAAAGAAAGCTTGCGCTTGTTTTGGGAGGAGTACAAACGGACGCTCAATCCCGAGCAATATCCGGTCGATTTAAGCCAGGCGTGCTGGGACAATAAGATGGAAAACATCCGCAAAGTGAAAGAAGCGGTGGCGCGCATGTCGATGAACGAGTAGCCGGCCGCTGGACGCGGACAAGCTGAGAGGCCGGTCGGCGCTCGCGCGACAGGCGGCGATGGGATGGTGAACCCACTAGGCGTCTCGCTGTACCTCGTTCTCGGCTGGTGGAGCGGCGGATGACGCACCGCCTCCTTTTTGTTTGTCGCGGATGGCGGAAGTTGCGGGTGCAACGCCATGGGCTTGCCGTCCGGAAAACAGCGGGACGGCCGCCACGACGAAAGCAAGGTGTGCGGAATCGGCACGGGATGAGAAACGGATTGGTCAATGACGAGCTGAACAGCCACGACGAAAGCAGGGTGTCCCGAATCGGCACGGGACACCCTCTTCCATCGCGACATCGTACGTATAGAACGTTTTGCTTGAGACTTATGAAGACAGCCGCCCTTTTAAGTTAGTCTCTTGCAGTGTGGACGGTTGCCGGTTTTGGCTTGACAGCTGCCGATCGAGTTCGTCAACGAGGAAGGCGAAATGGCGCAAGACGCGCTCGACCGGTTCGGGGCTTGTCATATCCACTCCGGCCCGCTTAAGCAGACGGATCGGGTCATCGGATGCGCCGGCGCGCAAAAATTGTTTGTACCGCTTTACCGCTTCGCCGCTTTGATCGGTTTTGATAGCGCGCACAATGGCGTGCGAGGCCGCGAGCGAAGTGGCATATTTGTATACATAAAAGGCGTCGTAAAAATGCGGGATGCGCAGCCAGCCGCGCGCGGCGCCGGGATCGGCAGCGTACGCCGGGCCGTAATACGTTTTGAGCAGGCCAAGCCAAAGATCGTTCAATTCGTCCGCCGTGAGACTGCCGCCTTGGCGCACCTTGTCGTGAATCGTTCGCTCAAATTCAGAATACATCACTTGCGTGTACAATGTGCCGCGAATTTGCTCGATTTGTTCGATGAGCAGGCGGAGTTTTTCTTCTTTTGTTTTCGCCTGTTTGTACAAATAATCGAGCAGGAGCCATTCGTTCGCCGTTGATGCCACTTCCGCGGTGAAAATCGAATGGCCGGAATAATGGTACGGCTGCGTCTCGTTCGTGTACACGGAATGCATGGCGTGCCCAAGTTCGTGGGCCATCGTCAACACGCTGTCAAGCGAACCGTTGTAATTGAGCAAGATGAACGGATGGGTGTCATACGCTCCGGTGTTATAGCCGCCCGTATATTTTTTCGGGCGCGGGTAGACGTCCAACCATCGTTCTTGAAACGCGCGGTGCACGCGGCGAATATAGTCGGCACCGAGCGGCTTGAGCCCTTCCATGATGAGCGTCTTCGCCGTTTCAACAGGAATTGGCTTCATTGTTTCACTGACAAGCGGTACGTACAAGTCATAGCTATGGACGCGGTCCAGCCCGAGCGCGCGCCGCCGCAGTTCGACATAGCGGTGAAGCGCCGGCAAGTGGCGGCGGGTGGCGGCGATCAAATGATCAAACACTTCCTTCGGTACGTCATCGGCGGCGAGGGCGGCGGCGAGGCCGGACGGATAGCGGCGCACGTTCGCATACAATTCATCCGCTTTGACCGAAGCATACAGCGTCGCGGCGGCGGTTTGTTCCATGGCTTCATAGCTTTTGGCTTTCGCTTCAAACGCTGCTTTTCGATAGCGGCGGTCCGAGTGTTCAAGCATGGCGGCGTATTGGTCGTCGGTCAATGTCACCGTTTTTCCGTTCGGCATCTTGACAGACGGCGGCTCATAATCGCCGCGGGCGGCGTGGTCATAAATGTTCTCCGCTTCCCCGAGCGCCGGCGATAGTTTCGCGAGCAGCTGCTCTTCGCGTTTCGTGAGCGTATGCGGTTTTTGTTCGCACAACTCATGGAAGTAATAGCGGTACGCCTTCAGCGGCTCGCTTGTTTGCAGCTTTCTGAGCGTTCGCTCCGGGAGGGCGAGCAGCTCTGGCTCGATAAACGCTGTTTTCGCCGCATAGTGGGCGGCGAGCGCTTCCACTTTTGCCCCGAGCCGCGCGGCCGTCTTGTCTTCGATGTTCAAGTCGCGTTTTAAATGGGCGTAAAGCGACAGTTTTTCGAGCTTGCGGGCCGTTTGTTCGTTGAGGGCGAACAGTTGGGCGATCGTCTTGGCATCGTCAAGCTTCCCTGCAAACGCCGCCAGTTTCGGCAAGGCGTTTTGCACCGCCTGATAGTCGCGCATCCACTCGTGCTCGGATGGGTAAATGTCAGCTACATTCCATTCGTATGCGGTTTCGGCGGCCGATGTCGGCCATGGGGAGGTTAAAAGAAGCCCGGCAGCGAGCCCAAGGAGCCAGCGCTTCATATGATCACGTCCTTTGCCTGTTTTCCTCTTGTTGGTAGTATGCGCAAGCAGCACGATTTTAGCCAAAAAAAGAAAGGGAGACGATCCATGGAACGAATCCGTTTAGCAGACGATTTGACTTTTTCTCGCCTGATTCACGGCTGTTCGCGGCTTGCCGACTGGGGCTATTCGGCCGAGCAGCTGCTCGGGCTCATCGAATTTTGCCTTGAGCGCGGCATCACCACGTTTGACCATGCCGATATTTACGGCAACTACACGTGCGAATCGCGCTTTGGCGAGGCGTTGGCGTTACAGCCAAGCTGGCGCGGCCAGATGGAGATCGTGACGAAATGCGGCATTAAGCGGCCATCGAAGTACGGAATGAAGTCGTACGATACAAGCAAAGATCATATCATCGCTTCGGTCGAGCAGTCGCTGCGGAATTTCCGCACCGATTATATCGATGTGCTGCTCATCCACCGCCCCGATCCATTCATGAACCCCGAAGAGGTGGCCGAGGCGTTTTTGCGGCTGAAACAGGATGGAAAGGTGCGTTATTTTGGCGTCTCGAACTTTAAACGTTCGCAGTGGGAAATGTTGCAGTCGTATTTGCCGTTTCCTCTCGTCACCAACCAAATCGAAGCATCGGCGTACCGGCTCGAAAATTTTGCAGACGGCACAGTGGATCTTTGTCTGGAAAAGCGGGTTCCGCCGATGGTGTGGTCGCCGCTTGCCGGTGGAGCGATTTTTTCCGCTGACGATGACCGGGCGGTGCGTCTGCGCGGGACGCTTGAACAAGTGCGGGGCGAAGCGGGCGCTGCGACGATCGATGAAGTGCTGTATGCGTGGCTTCTCGTTCATCCAGCGCGGATGATGCCGATTGTCGGATCGGGAAAACGAGAACGCATCGAGCGGGCGGTGCGGGCGCTGTCTTTGCCGCTTTCCCGCGAGCAATGGTTCGCCATTTGGCAAAGTTCCATGGGGCATGAGGTGCCATAAGGGGAGAAGCCGATGAAAGTCATTATTGCGGAAAAACCGGACCAAGGGGCGACGCTCGCCTCGATTTTTCAGACGAAAAAACGGCAAGGCTATATCGAAATTTTGCCGAATGACTTGTTTCCGGATGGGGCGTATATGACATGGGCGATCGGGCATTTGTTCCAGCTCGCCCCGCCCGAGCGGTACCGCCCGGAGTGGAAACGGTGGACGCTCAACACGTTGCCGATCGTCCCGGAACGGTTCGAGTATGAGATCGAAAAAGCGAAGGCGAAACAGTTTCAAGTGATTAAGGAGTTGCTGCGGAAGCCGGAAGTGACGGAAATCATCCATGCGGGAGACGCCGGGCGCGAAGGGGAGCTCATTGTACGTAACGTGATCCGCCTGAGCGGCGTTAACAAGCCGATCAAGCGGCTTTGGCTGTCGTCATTAACCCCGAAGGCCATCGCGGAAGGGTTCCGCCGTTTGCTTGACGAGAGGACGACGCGTCCGCTCTATGAAGAAGCGTACGCCCGCGCCTGCGCGGATTGGCTCGTCGGCATGAACGCTTCGCGCGTGTACAGCCTGTTGCTGAAAGAGCGCGGGATGAACGATGTGTTCTCCGTCGGGCGCGTGCAGACGCCGACCTTGGCTCTTATTGTCCGGCGCGAGCGGGAAATTGAGCAGTTCCGCTCGGAGCCGTTTTGGGAAGTCGTCGCTTCGTTTGTCATCGGCGATAAGCGCTATGAAGGAAAATGGACCGATGAAAACGGTCAAACGCGCCTCAAGGACGAGGAGATGGCGAAACAAATCGCGGCCTTTTGCCAAGGAAAACGAGCGGAAGTCGCCGACGTCCGCACCGAGCGGAAAACGTATCAGCCGCCGCTGTTGTTCAACTTATCGACGCTGCAGGCGACAGCGAACAAGCTGTACCGCTTCTCGCCGAAAAAAACGCTCGATGTGCTGCAATCGCTCTACCAAAAAGGAATCGTTTCGTACCCGCGTTCGGATTCGATGCATGTGACTAGGGGAGAGGCGGAAACGTTCCCGGCCATCTTGCAAAAGCTGTCGTCGTTTCCGGCGTACGCTTCGTATTTTCCGCTGCCGCGGCCGTCGATTTTACAGAATAAACGTTATGTAAACGAGAAAAAAGTGACCGACCACTACGCGATCATTCCGACGGAACAGGTCGTTGACCCGGAGAAGCTGTCGGCCGACGAGCGAAAAGTGTACGATTTAGTCGTCCGCCGCTTGCTCGCCGCCCACCATCAAGCGGCGGTCATGGATTATACGACCGTCACGACGTTGGTTGACGGTCGGGCTCGCTTCGTTTCGAAAGGAAGGCAAGTCGTTGACGAGGGGTGGCGCACCGTCATCCGTCCGCATGAGGAGGAGAAAGACGCGGTGTTGCCGCCGCTCGAGCGGGGCGAAGCGGGGGAGGCGGCCGCTGTCAAGGTGAAAGAAGGGAAAACCGAGCCGCCGAAACGGTATACGGAAGGCGAACTCATCACCTTGATGAAAACGGCGGGAACATTTTTGGACGATGAGGAGCTGGAAAAAGTGCTCGCCAAAACGGAAGGGCTTGGCACGGAAGCAACAAGGGCGGCGATCATTACGATGCTGAAGGAACGAAAATACATTGAAGTAAAAAATAACCTCGTCTATCCGACGGACAAGGCGAAAGTATTGATCGAGGCGCTTGGCGGCACGATTCTCGCCTCGCCGGAAATGACAGCGAAATGGGAGCAGCGCCTAAGCGAAATCGGCGAAGGAGCGGCCTCGCCCGCCGCGTTTATGGAACAGGTGAAAAAGCTGGCGCAAAAAGTGGTCGCTGACGCCATCGCCGCCGCCCCAGCTTGGAATTTCAACGGGGTCAACACCGCCTCGATCCAGCGGACGAGAACGAAAAAAACGATCGGTGAGAAGCTCGGGCCGTGCCCGCTTTGCGGAGGGACCGTCATCGACAAAGGAACGTTGTACGGTTGCGACCAGTACGCGAAAACAAAATGCTCGTTTACGATCGCCAAACGCATTCTCGGCAAATCGATTTCGGCGGCCAATGTGAAAAAGCTGCTGGCAAAAGGAAAAACCAATGTCATTAAAGGATTCAAAAAAGGCGGAAAAACGTTTGACGCTGTCCTTGTGTGGGATGAAAACGAGAAGAAATTGTCGTTTCAGTTTCCGAAGCGGTAATGAAGGCAACAGAGGAAATAGGGAGCGGGGCGCTTGGCGCAAGGGCGGACCGATGGCGTCCCGTCCTTTTTTGCCGGTTCCCCCGTTTGCGTCTCTTGAATCCGTTCCATCAGCCGCTCCGGCTCGCTTGGCGCGGCGGCCTCCTTTTTCATAAAGGATACACCGAATCGGATCAGATGGAAATGATTTTGTTTTTAAACAATAATAATATTATGTAAACTAAAATTCCGGTCTTCTCTCTGAAGGCTAGTCAATGGTCGGGCGGCCGGCGGCAAGCGGCGATGCGAGCTGGGCGGTCGGGATAGTCGGTAAAGATCCCGTCCACGCCCATGGCGCATAGGCGCGCCAGATCGTGCGGGGCCGTTTTTTCGTTCATCGGACAGCGAGGACGAGCCAATACGTTCAACGTCTAGTTTAGCAAACTCCACATCTTTTTCAAATATAAACAGCGCCGCAAAAAAAAGCGTAGTCGGCAGGACTTTGGCGAATGGCGGCGAATGCAAAAAGGGAAAGGGGAGAGCGACAATGAAAACAGCCGATTTATGCGATCAATTTTTAGACGAGCTGCAAGTATGCGAGGTGCCGTTCCAATCATATGGGGGAAAACAGATGTTTTCCGGACCGATTGCGACAGTTGACGTGTTGGAGGACAACGTGCTTGTCCGCGAAGCGCTCGAGACCGTTCCAGCGGGGACGGTGTTGGTTGTCGACGGAAAAGGGTCGCGCCGCGTTGCGTTATTCGGCGACCGATTGGCGCAAATTGCCTGCGAGAGAGGGCTCGCTGGCGTCATCATCCACGGCTGCATCCGCGATTCCGCAGAAATCGGTGCGATGCCGATCGGCGTCATGGCCATTGGCACGTGCCCGGTCAAAAGCCGAAAAGAAGGAAAAGGCGCCCGCGACGTTGCGCTCGAGTTTGGCGGCGTCCGTTGGGAACCGGGAGCGTACGTCTACGCCGATGCGGATGGCATCGTCGTGGCCCGCGCCGATTTGTCGGCAAAAAACGGTTGACGGTAGCGTTTTGCTTGTACTACGATGGAGACAGATGCTTGTTCCATGACAGTGTAGATATGGTGAAGAACCCACAAGGTGCCTGAGCTCGTCAAACCGGCTCGGGTGAAAAAGGGAAGTCCGGTGAAAATCCGGCACGGTGCCCGCCACTGTGATGGGGAGCGTTGCGGCAACAAGTCACTGAAGAGAACTTCGGGAAGGCGCCGCAAGCGATGATCCTAAGTCAGGAGACCTGCCTTGTTTGGGTCGGACGGATGCCTACGGGACTATAGGCAGACGTGCGGGAGAATGAGGGCTGCATAAGGCCTGTTTGGGTCGTTTAAGACTTTTTTGTATACATTTTTCTGCACCTCTGCTGTAGAGGTGCTTTTTCTTTTGCCTGAAACCTGCTCGTCTGTCTGCATCTGAATTCTATCATTCTAGCCAAAAGGGGGGATTCGATGGCGACGTGGGATTTGCGGGGAATGAGGCATCATTTGTTCATTTGCAACGGCGGGACGTGCCTCCGTCATGGCGGGGAGGAAGTGACGCTGGCGGTGCGCGAAGAGATCGCCCGTCTTGGTTTGGACGATCTTGTTCATACGACACGAACGCGCTGCAACGGCCGCTGCCAGGATGCATGCGTGATGATCGTCTATCCGGAGGGCGTCTGGTACCGAGAAATGACGCCGGAAAAAGCGCGGGAGGTGGTGCGCATCCATCTTTGTGAAGGGGCGCCGATTCGCGAATGGGCGACGTATGAGTTTGATGAGGAGGCAGGATGCAAATGGGCGCCAGCAGGGGAAAGCGAGGCGCCGGTTGGGAAGCGGAAAACGGCCAATGAACCGAAGGAGGCGAATCGATAATGATGCGAACAAGCCGTTGGGTTGTCATCGCAGCGCTATTGACAAGTTACTTCTTCTTGACGAATGAACAAGACGCGTACGCCATGCACATTATGGAAGGATTTTTGCCAGCGAAATGGGCGCTGTTTTGGTGGGGATTGTTTCTCCCATTTTTCTTGGTTGGTTTACGTCGTCTCGTCCGCACGCTGAAAGAGCATCCGGAGCAAAAGCTGCTCATGGCCTTGGCCGGGGCGTTTACGTTCGTGTTGTCGGCGCTGAAAATTCCGTCCGTCACCGGCAGCAGTTCCCACCCGACCGGCATCGGCTTCGGAGCCGCGTTGTTTGGGCCGTGGGTGATGGTTGTCATCGGCACGCTAGTTCTTCTGTTCCAAGCGTTGCTGCTTGCTCATGGCGGATTGACGACATTGGGGGCGAACGCTTTGTCGATGGCGGTCGTTGGGCCGCTGGTTGCGTTTAGTGTGTATCAGCTGCACCGACGCGGTCTTGTTTCACATCGGGTGGCGCTATTTTTAGCTGCCTGTTTGTCAGATTTGGCGACCTATGTCACTACATCCGTTCAATTGGCAGTCGCGTTTCCAGCGCCGGATGGCGGCGTGCTCGCTTCGTTTTTAAAATTTGCCGGCATTTTTGCCATCACTCAAGTGCCGCTGGCGGTGACGGAAGGTATTTTGACGGTGATGGTCTGGAACTGGCTCGCTTCATACCAAGCTTCTCCGCTATTTGAACGGGAAAAGGGGGCGTGATTCGATGAAGAAAAACCGGTGGTTGTTCGCTTTCGCCTTGGTGTTGATCCTTCTTCCGCTTTGGTGGGCGCGCGGCTCGGAATTTGGCGGCACCGATGACCAGGCGGAACGGGCGATTCAAACGCTCGCTCCGCATTACCGGCCGTGGTTTGAATCGATTTTCACCCCGCCGGGCGGCGAAGTGGAAACGCTGCTGTTTTCGCTGCAAGCCGCCCTTGGCGCCGGCGTCATCGGCTACGTGATCGGCCTGTATAAAGGGCGGTCGGAACGGAAGAACGGGCATGATTCGCGAGTTTGATCGGTTCGCCTACGACAATCGGCTGCGAACGTGGCGAGCGGAATGGAAGCTGGCGATGGCGCTGATTTTGTTGGTGCTTGGGATGATAAGCAGCTGGCGCGAACAGCTGCTCATTATGGCGGGGATGACGTATTGGATCATCGGTCGCGCCGGTGTACCGCTTTCGCTGTATGGAAAAGCAATGGCCGCCGCTTCAGTTTTTTTAGGAGTCAGCTTATTGACCATGGTCATTTCTATTTCCCTTCCCTTTCATTTGTCTATTTCCTATAGCCAGCTGCGGCCGGCCGCTGAATTGGCCGTGCGCTCGTTGGCGGCGTGGTCTTGTTTGTTTTTCCTTTTGATCACTACGCCGGCGCCGGAATGGTTTGCCGTCCTGCGGCGTTGCCGTCTTCCGGCGGCGGTTATTGAGCTTTGTTTTTTGATGTACCGCTTCATCTTTTTGCTTGAGCAGGCGGCGGCTGAGCTGTGGCTGGCGTTGCGCGCCCGCAACGGGGGAACACATTGGCGGCATGGGGGGATGCTCATGTACCAATTGTGGCTGAAGGCCGGGCAATCGTACGAAGCGCTCGGGCGTGCGCTTACCGCTCGCGGAGGAATCGACTCGTTTGTCTATCGGCATCAGCCGTTGGACACAAAACCACATAGCATTGATATGGCGGCCGGCGCCGCGTTAATCGGGCTGCTGCTCGGCATGGTTTGGTGGAAAGGGTGAAAAAGGTGCTGCTACGGATGGAACAAGTGCGCTATGCTTACGATTCCTCGCGCGATGTGCTCAACGGGGTTGATTGGGAAATTCCAGCAGGAAAAAAATGCGCGCTCATCGGCGCAAACGGCTGCGGCAAAACGACGCTGTTTCTTCATCTGAACGGATTGCTGCGGGCACGGTCGGGCGCGCTGTATTGGAAAGGGAGCAACATGTATGAGCGCGGGGCCGATTGGCGGCGCTGGCGGCGTGAAGTCAGCCTCGTTTTTCAAAATCCGGAACATCAGCTGATTGCGCCGCTCGTGCGCGATGAATTGGCGATTAGCCTCGCTCACGCTGGGTTCAATGAAGAACAGATGAGAACCGCTTTGTCGGCGCTTGTTGATGAATACGGACTCGGTGATTGGCTCGATCGCCCGACCCACCAGCTCAGCCTTGGACAGAAAAAGTGGCTGACGCTTTGTTCGGCGATGGCGACAAAGCCGGACTTGCTTGTGTTGGATGAACCGACGGCGTATTTGGACCAGCATCAAACGAAACAGTTTTTGCGGCAAATCGATGTCATTCATCAAAAGGGAACGACCGTCCTTATCGCCACACATGACATGGATTTCGTCTGGCAATGGGCCGATTGGGTCGCCGTCATGCACGGAGGCCGGATTGTCAAGCAAGGACCGCCGGAAGACGTTTTTGCCGATCGCCGCCAGCTGCTCGCGGTCCGTTTGGATGTGCCGCTGTTTGTTCGGTTCTGGAAGGAGTGGGGGCCGAAGGGAGTTTCGATGCCGCGGCCATGGCCAGAAGAACAAGGAGGGGAAACGCATGGGAGGTAAGTTGTTGATCGTCGGCTTCGGACCCGGCAGTGTTGACCATATGACGAAGCGGGCCCGCGAAGCCATTGAAGAAAGCGACGTCATCATTGGCTACAAAACATACATTGAGCTGGTGCGCGATTTGATCGCCGGAAAGGAAATCATCAGCACTGGCATGACCGAAGAAGTAAGCCGCGCCCAAGCGGCGGTGAAATGGGCGGAGCGCGGCAAAACGGTCGCCGTCATTTCCAGCGGCGACGCCGGGCTGTACGGCATGGCCGGGCTCGTCTACGAAGTGTTGATTGAAAAAGGCTGGACGAAAGACGATCCGATTGAAGTGGAAGTCATTCCGGGCATTTCCGCCATTCACTCGTGCGCCGCTTTGCTTGGGGCGCCGATTATGCACGATGCGTGCACGATCAGCTTGAGCGACCATTTGACGCCGTGGGAGCTGATTGAAAAGCGGCTCGAAGCCGCGGCGGCGGCCGATTTTGTCATCGCGCTTTACAACCCGAAAAGCGGGCGGCGCACGCGGCAAATTGTGGAAGCGCAGCGCATTCTGCTTCGCCACCGGTCGCCCGAGACGCCAGTCGGACTAGTGAAAAGCGCGTACCGCGAACGCCAGCAGATCGTCCTCACCGACTTAGCCCATATGCTTGATCATGAAATCGGCATGTTGACGACGGTCATTATCGGCAATTCAACGACGTTTGTTCACGATGGGCTCATGATCACGCCGCGCGGCTATCAGCGCAAATATCATTTGACCGCGGCCGTCCAGCCGCTCAAACCGCATGAGCGGCTGCGCAAAGAAGCGGAGCCGTGGGCGCTCGAACAGACGAAGCCGTTGAACGGTGGCCCCGTTCTTGAACCCACCAGCGAGCCAGAGACTGAGCGACCCCGTGTTTCTCTGCCATCCGCGTCTCTACCTCTCTCTGCTTCGAGCGCCCCTCTGCCGGCAGCGGCCCGACAGGCGAAGGAGTCGGGTTCGGCCATACCGCCTGTGCAAACGGAAGGAAACCGTCCCATGGCGGCGAAAGAAGTTGCCGAAGACGCGCTCGCTGCCTTAACCCACCGGTCTATGCGCCCAGTCCCGGTGCTGTTCGAGGCGGCCGTCAGTCCGGGCGTGGCCAATAAACAATTCACTCCGGAACAGCTTATCGTGCTCGCGGAAGTAGTCGGGCCGGATGGAAAGATGACTTACACTCCGGACCATTATATGAAAATTGAACGGTTAACAGAGGATCCGGCTGGGCTGACGGCCCGTCTTGTGGCCGCCGGACTGACAGTGATGCCGGTCGGCGAAGTGCTGACCGTGAAGGCATGCGACTTTTGTGACGGGGAGAAAAAAGACGCCATTCCATACGCCGAGGAATTGGCGCGGCGATTGGGCGGGATGACGCTGCCGAAAGAGTTGAAGCTCGGCGTCAACGGCTGCGGGATGGCGTGCTACGGCGCGGTGCGCGAAGACATCGGCATCGTGTATCGGAAAGGAAAATTTGATTTGTTTTTAGGAGGAAAGACGGTCGGCCGCAACGCTCACCCTGGCCAGCTTGTCGCCGAGGGCATTCCAAAAGAAGAAATCATTACCGTCATTGCTGATATTATTGAATACTATAAAGAACACGGTCATCCGAACGAACGGTTTCATAAGTTTTTCGCCCGCGTCAAGCAAATCGGCCCGTTTCGTCACGAAGAAGCAACGGCTGCCGCTGCTGTGGAAACGGCCGCCTGCGGCGACTGACAACCGCAAGCCGTTTCCGACGGCGGCGGAAACAGCGGCCGGCTTCATTGCCGCTTGCGTTAGAAGGTCGGTGAAAAACCGCAGAAATGATCCCAAAAAGCGGTTGCGCGAGTGAATCACCGTCCTTCTAGAAGGCAAGAGGCGAGCCAATACATGAAGAAGGAGAGAAAACGATGAAAGCCATTTTATTTGTCGGCCATGGAAGCCGCGATCCGGAGGGAAACGAACAAGTGGTGCAGTTTGTTGAGCGGCTGCGGCCGCGCCTTGCTGCTTCCTTTCATGTCGAAACGTGCTTCCTTGAATTTGGCCGTCCGTCGATCGGCGAAGGAATCGAACGGTGCGCGGCGGCCGGGGCGACGGACGTCGCGGTCATTCCGCTCATTTTATTGCCGGCTGGGCATTCGAAGCTCCATATTCCAGCGGAAATCGACGAAGCGAAAGCGCGCTATCCGCATATCACGTTTCGCTACGGCCGCCCCATCGGCATTCATGAGCAGACGTTTGCCATTTTGCGCGACCGGCTGCAGGAAATCGGCGAGCGTCCGGAACAGCCGGGCGACGGAACGGCGGTCATTTTGCTCGGCCGCGGCGGCAGCGATCCAGACGCGAACAGCGATTTATACAAAATCGCCCGCTTGTTTTGGGAACAGACCGATTATTCGCTCGTTGAGCCGGCGTTTATGGGCGTGACCACCCCGTCGCTCGATGATGCCGTTCACCGCTGTTTGGCGCTTGGGGCGAAACGGATCGTCATCTTGCCGTATTTTTTGTTCACCGGCGTGCTCATCAAGCGGCTTGAGCGGCAAGTGGCGCAATACCAAGCTGAGCACTCGCATCTCTCATTTGCGCTTGCCGGCTATTTCGGCTTTCATCCGAAGCTGGCTGACATTGTGCTCGACCGGCTCGAGGAGGCGCTCGGGCAAACAGCGGCGATGAACTGTGATGTCTGCCAATACCGAATTCACGCCGCCCATCACCATCACCACCATCATCACCATCATCATTGAAAGGGGGAAGCAGTGATGATTTTGTTGTTGGCTGGAACAAGCGATGCCCGCGAATTAGCGGTGATGATTCAGCACGCCGGATATGACGTGACGGCGACCGTCGTCACCGATCACGCTGCGGAACAGTTGCGAGCCGCGGGCATTCGAACGTACGTCGGGCGGCTGGACGCCTTTCAGCTGGCCGAACTCGCCAAAGCGGAAGGGGCGAAGGTGATTGTCGACGCGAGCCATCCGTTTGCCGAAGAGGCGTCGAAAAACGCCATGCAGGCGGCAGCGGAGATGGATTTGCCGTACATCCGCTATGAGCGGCGCGAGACAGCGATTGCCTCGGAGCGGGTGACATTTGTCGACAGCTATGAAGAAGCGGCGGACTTGGCGGCGGAAAAGGGCGGCGTCGTCATGCTCACCACCGGCAGCAAAACGCTTGACATTTTCGCCACTAGGCTCATCGGCCGCCCGAACGTCAAGGTGATCGCGCGAATGCTGCCGCGCAAAGACAATCTTGATAAATGCGAGCGGCTCGGTTTTTCCCAAGAGCAGATCGTCATGATGCAAGGGCCGTTCACCAAAGAGCTCGACCGGGCGCTGTACCGCCATTTTGGCGTCACGGTCGTGGTGACGAAAGAAAGCGGCAAAGTCGGGTTTGTCGATGAGAAAATCGCCGCCGCCGAGGAGCTCGGCATCGATGTCATCGTCATCCGCCGTCCGCGCTTGGCGTACGGCATTGTGCATCACGAGTTTGCCGGCGTGCTGGCGGCATTGAAAGAGCGCGTTCCGCTCCCCGCGGGCTGAGGCGCGCCGCCCAAACGTCCCGCGCGGCGGCAAACGATTGCCGCCCGCGCGCTTGTCTTCATTTCCTTCGTTTCTGCAGCGACAGGAAGCGGTTCGGCCTTCATTCTCTTCTTCGCCGCGGCGGGGAAAAGAGACGGAACGCACGTGTGGATATGGAAAAAGGAAAGGAGCGAGTGAGCATGGAATTTCATACAACATTTCGCCCGGTGACCGTCCAACCGGAACAGATCGAAGCGCGCAGTTTCCAAATCATTGACGAGGAGATCGGCGAGCACTCCTTTACGGCTGAGCAATATCCGATCGTCCAGCGCGTCATTCACGCCTCGGCTGATTTTGAGCTCGGAAAAAGCCTTCTCTTTCATCCCGACGCCGTTCGCGCCGGCATTGACGCCATTCGCAGCGGCAAGCTTGTCGTTGTCGATGTGCAAATGGTGCAAGCGGGCGTCAATCAAGCGCGCCTTGCGAAATTCGGCAGTTCGGTGCGCGTGTATATTTCCGATGAAGATGTTATCGCTGAAGCGAAGCGGCTCAATACGACGCGGGCGATCGTCGCCATGCGCAAAGCAGTGAAGGAGGCGGAAGGCGGCATTTTCGCCATCGGCAACGCCCCGACCGCGCTGCTGGAGCTCATTCGTTTGATCAAGGAAGGAAAAGCGCGGCCCGGATTGATCATCGGCTTGCCGGTCGGATTTGTGTCGGCGGCGGAGTCAAAGGAGGAGCTCGCGAAACTCGATGTGCCGTTTATTACCAACCGGGGGCGCAAAGGGGGAAGCACGGTGACCGTCGCCGCTTTAAACGCTTTATCGCTGTTGGCCGAACGGGTGTGACGGGCGATGGGGGCAAACAAAACGCTGCGGGAAGGGTACACGACCGGATCGTGTGCGACGGCGGCAACGAAAGCGGCCCTCACCGCGCTCGTTACCGGTCAGGTGCAGACGGAGGCGACGATTCGGCTGCCGATCGGCCGGGTCGTCACTTTCGCTGTTGAATCGTGCGTGGTCCACGGCGCGGCGGCGACCGCGGCGGTGGTGAAAGACGGCGGCGATGACCCGGATGCGACGCATGGCGCCCGCATCGTTGCCACCGTTTCTTGGGCGCCGGAGCCCGGAGTCCATCTTGACGGCGGAGAAGGGGTCGGGCGGGTCACGAAGCCGGGATTGCCGGTACCGGTCGGCGAAGCGGCGATCAATCCAGTACCGCGCAAAATGATTCACGAAGCCGTCAACGAAGTGCTCGCGCAACACGGCGTTGACCGCGGGGTGAATGTCGTCATTTCCGTGCCGGGCGGCGAAGAGATTGCGAAAAAAACGTTGAATGCTCGTCTGGGGATCATCGGCGGCATATCGATTTTAGGAACGCGCGGCATCGTCGTTCCGTTTTCCACCGCCGCTTATCGGGCGAGCATCGTGCAGGCGCTGCAAGTGGCGAAGGCGAACGGCTGCCGCCATGTCGTCATTACAACCGGGGGGCGGAGCGAGAAATACGCCATGCAAGAATATCCCCATTTGCCGGAAGAAGCGTTTATCGAAATGGGCGATTTTGTCGGATTTACGTTAAAGCAGTGCAAACGGCTCGGCATGGAAATGGTGTCGATGGTCGGCATGATGGGGAAGTTTTCCAAAGTCGCCCAAGGCGTCATGATGGTGCACTCGAAAAGCGCGCCGGTTGACTTCGGTTTTTTGGCAGCGCTCGCTCGACAAGCCGGGGCTTCCAAGGAGCTGGTTGACGCCGTGCGAGGGGCGAATACAGCGGCGCAAGTCGGCGACATGATGCAAGAAGCCGGCTGCACGAAGTTTTTCGAGCTGTTGTGCGAAGCGTGCTGCCAGGCGGCGCTCAACGAAGTCGGGGGCGGCTTGAACGTGGCTGTGTCCATTTACACGATGAACGGACAACGATTAGGAAAGGCGGTGCTGTTGGATGGCGACGATGAAGTTGATCGGAGTGGGAGCTGACGGGCCAGCGAGCCTTCCTGAGCTGTATCGACGCTGGATTGACGAAAGCGAATTGCTTGTCGGCGGCGAACGGCAGCTGGCGATGTTTCCGGCATATGAAGGAGAAACGATCGTGATTCGCAGCGGGCTGAGCGAGCTCGTCGAGCGGCTCCGCCATGAAACGCGCAACACGGTCGTGCTCGCTTCCGGTGATCCGCTTTTTTATGGAATCGGCAGTTATTTAGCCGGCAAACTGCCGATCGAAGTGTATCCGGCTGTCAGCTCGGTGCAATGGGCGTTTGCCAAAATGGGCGAGTCTTGGCAAGACGCGGTGTTCCTCAGCGTCCATGGCCGGCCGTTAACGGGCTTGGCCCAACGGATTGACGGGAGGCGCAAAGTCGCGATTTTAACGGATGAGACAAATTCACCAGCCGCCATCGCCCGCTACTTGCTGGCATACGGCATGACGGAGTATGAGGCGTTTGTCGGCGAGGAGCTCGGCGGGCCGAATGAGCGGTGTCGGTTTTTCAAACTAGAAGAAATGGCGGAAGCCGAGTTTCTTCCATTAAATGTAGTGGTGCTGCGGAGGACGGCGCCCAGTCCTTCTTGGCCGCTCGGCATTGAGGATGATGAGTTTTTCCAGCGCAAACCAGACAAAGGGTTGATTACGAAAAAAGAAGTGCGCGTGCTCAGCTTGAGCGCTTTGCGTTTGCGCCCGGACAGCGTCGTCTGGGATATTGGCACGTGCACCGGTTCGGTCGCGATTGAAGCGGCGAAAATCGCTCGCGACGGGGCGGTGTTCGCCATTGAAAAAAATGAACATGATGTGGAAATTTGCCGGCAAAACTTGCGCAAATTCCGCGTCGACATCACGCTTGTGCACGGCAAGGCCCCTGATCGGCTTGATGAGTTTGCTGATCCGGATGCCATCTTTATCGGCGGCACGTCAGGGGCGATGGCGCCGCTGTTGGACGTCTGTGCGAAACGGCTGAAGAAAAACGGGCGCATCGTGATCAACGCAGCGACGGTGGAGACGCTTGCCGAAGCGTGCGCCGCTTTGCGCGAGCGCGGGTTTCAAGTGGACATTACGCTGGCGCAAGCATCGCGCAGCAAACCGATTTTGGACTTGACGCGCTTTGAGGCGTTAAATCCGGTTTATATCATCACGGCAAAACGGGAGGGAGACGAATGACCGGCACGTTGTACGGCGTTGGCGTCGGTCCCGGTGATCCGGAGCTCATGACGGTGAAGGCGTATCGCCGCCTGAAAGAAGCGGACGTGATCGCGTATCCGAAGAAAGGGCGACAAAGCAAAAGTTACGCGGAACAAATGGTTGACGCCTATTTTGCTCCGGATGAAAAGCGGCGTCTCGGCTTGCATTTTCCAATGACAAAAGACCCAGCAGTGCTTGAGCCGAAATGGGACGAGGCGGCGGACGCCATCTGGGCGGAACTGGCGGCCGGACGCGATGTGGCGTTTGTGACCGAAGGCGATCCGCTGCTGTACAGCACGTTCATCCATTTGATGCGCGTGATGGAACAGCGTTATCCAGAAGCGCCGATTGAAGTCATCCCAGGGATCAGTTCGGCGAACGCTGCCGCCGCTCGGCTGCGTCTGCCGTTGGCGGATGGGGATGAAACGGTGGCGATCGTGCCGGCGCGCGACGATTACGAGGCGATGAAAGCCGCGCTTCTTCGACACGATTGCGTCGTTTTTTTTAAGGTGGCGAAAGTGATCGATCTCCTGCTCGACTTGCTGCGGGAGCTCGATTTGCTTCAGCGCGCCGCCGTCATCACGAAAGTGACGTCCGGCGAGGAAGTGGTGTGGAACGTTGAGGAATTGGCTGGCGCGTCGCTCGAATATTTGACATTGATGGTGGTGAGAAAGTGAAGCTGTATATCGTAGGGGCGGGGCCGGGAGCGCCGGACTTGATCACCGTCCGCGGCGCCGCGCTTTTGGCTGCGGCGGATGCCATTTTTTACACCGATTCGTTGGTGAGCGAGGAATTGATTGAACGCTACCGGAAGCCGGAAGCGGACGTTTTTCATACCGCCGGCATGCATTTGGAAGAAATGGTCGCGGCGATGGTTGAGCAAGTAAAGCAAGGCCGGCTTGTCGTGCGCGTCCATACCGGTGATCCATCGATTTACGGGGCAACGCTTGAGCAAATCGCTTTGTTGAAAGAAGAAGGAGTGGAAGTGGAAATCGTCCCCGGCGTCAGTTCGGCGTTTGCCGCCGCCGCCGCTGTGCAGGCTGAACTCACCGTTCCGGAACTGACGCAGACGGTCATTTTCACGCGCGCTGAGGGGCGGACGCCGGTGCCGCCGCGCGAACGATTGGAAGAGCTGGCCAAACATCATTGCACCCTCGTCTTGTTTTTAAGCGCGACATTGGCGAAAAAAGTGAGCGCGGCGCTGCTTGACGCCGGCTGGAGCGGCGATACCCCAGCAGTGATCGTCTACAAGGCGACATGGCCGGATGAGCGGATCATTTGCACGACCGTCGCCGCTATGGCGGAAGAGATGCGCCGTCATCGAGTGACGAAGCACGCGATTATGCTGATCGGTTGGGCGCTTGACCCGTCCGTTCATGAACGTGGCTACCGTTCGCGCCTGTACGACCGCACGTTTACGCACGGATACCGGAAGGGGGAAGGACAGCGTGAACAAGATTGAGGAACACGGACGATATGCGGTTGTCGCCATTACGAAGCATGGGGTGGAGACTGCCCGTCGGCTGGGCCGCACCCTAGCTGGAGCAGACGTCTATTATACGGACAAGTTTGCTCGCGGCGACGAACAAGAACAACAGATTCGCCTGTTTTCCGGCAACGTCCGGGCGCTGTTGCCGGAACTGTTCGCCCGCTATGACGGCCTTATTTGCCTCATTTCGCTTGGCGCTGTCGTGCGGATGATCGCCCCGCTCTTAAAAGACAAAAAGACCGATCCGGCGGTCGTTGTCATCGATGATAAGGCGGAGCATGTGATCAGCGTGCTGTCCGGTCATTTAGGCGGGGCAAACGACTTGACGCGGCGCGTCGCTGCGATTCTTGGCGCCCGCCCGGTGATTACGACCGCTTCTGACGTGCAGCAGACGATCGCCGTTGATTTGTTCGGCCGCCAGTTCGGCTGGGAATGGGAGTCGGATGCCAAGCTGACGCCGGTGAGTGCTGCGGTCGTGAACGAAGAGCCGGTGGCGATCGTGCAAGAGTCCGGGGAACCGGATTGGTGGCCGGAGGGGCGGCCGCTGCCGAAAAACATCACCGTGTACGGCTCAATTGCGGAGGCGCTTGCCGCCCGTCCGGCGGCCGCGCTCGTGGTCACTCATCGTCTGCTTGAGCCGGATGAAGAGGCGATTTTGCAAAACGGCGTGCTGTACCGCCCGAAGGTGATCGCCCTTGGCATCGGCTGCAACCGCGGCACAGCGGCTGATGAAATCGAAGCGGTCATCCTCGAGACGCTCCATGAGCTGCGTTTTTCGCCCAAAAGCGTCAAAGCGGTGTGCACGATCGATTTGAAAAAAGACGAGCCCGGGCTTCGCGAAGTTGTCGGCAAATACGGCTGGGAGTTCGTCACGTACACGCCGGAGGAGCTGAACGCGGTGCCGATCGAAGCGCCGTCCGAGACCGTCTACCGCTACACCGGCGCGTATGGGGTGAGCGAGCCGGCGGCGAAATTGTACAGCGGGGCCGAGCGGATGGCGCTCGTGAAAAAGAAAGCGGGCAATGTGACGATTTCCGTGGCGTTGATTCGCCATAGACGAGGAAAGGGGAGCGAGTCATGCGACGATTGGTCATCGCCGCCCCGGGAAGCGGCGCCGGCAAAACAACGGTGACACTCGGCTTGATGGCGGCGCTGAAGCAGCGAGGCTATACGGTGCAAGGGTTTAAATGCGGCCCGGACTACATCGATCCGACTTACCATACGGCGGTCACCGGCCGGCCGGCGCGCAACTTGGACAGCTGGATGATGGGAAGCGAAGCGGTCAAAACGGTGCTCACCAACGGCTGTCAAGGAGCGGATATCGCCATCATCGAGGGTGTGATGGGGCTGTTTGACGGGAAACAGCCGCTCTCGGATGAAGGATCGACGGCGGAAATTGCCGTGCTGACGCAAAGCCCGGTGTTGCTTGTCGTCGATTGTTCCGGGATGGCCCGCAGCGCGGCCGCCATCGTTCGCGGCTTTCAGACGTTCCGTCCCGACGTGCATATTGCTGGCGTATTTGCCAACCGCGTTGGCAGCGAAGGGCATTTTCGGCTCGTCAAAGCGGCGATTGAGCAGATGTGTGGAATACCGGTCGTCGGCTATTTGCCAAAAGCGGAAGAGCTGACCTTGCCGGAGCGCCATCTAGGGTTGGTGCCGTCCGTAGAGCGGGGGGAGCTCGACTCGTTTTTTGCCGAACTGGGAAAAAAAGTGATGCGCACGATCGATTGGGAGTTGCTGCTTTCCATCGCCGAAGCGCCGGCTTTCGGACCGTCCGCGCCGCTCATTCGCCCCTCGCGGCCGTATCGGGCGCGCATAGCGGTCGCGAAAGATGCCGCGTTTCATTTTTACTATCCTGAAAATCTAGAAATGCTTTCGGCCTGCGGCGCGGAGCTAGTCTACTTTTCCCCGCTCGCCGGCGAACCGCTTCCTGATCGGGTGAACGGCTTGTACATCGGCGGCGGGTTTCCGGAGGAGTTTGCCGACCAGCTCGCGCGCCAGACGGCGGTCAAGCAGTCGATCCGCGCCGCCATCGAACGCGGGCTGCCGACGCTCGCCGAATGCGGTGGGTTTATGTTTCTCACGGAACAGCTTGTCGCGACGGACGACACGGCTTATGAGATGGCCGGCGTCATCCCGGGGCGGGTCGTGATGAAAACGAAGCTGGCTGCTCTTGGATATCGTGAAGTGCACGGAAGAAAAGGAAACGTTCTTTTGCCGGAGGGAGAGCAGGCGCGCGGCCATGAGTTTCACTATTCCGTGTACGAACCGCGGGGCGAGGTGCCGTTTGCCTACGAAACGAGCGGCCGGAAAGGAACGAAACCGGACGGGTATTTGGCGCACCGGCTCGTTGCCGGCTATGTCCACTTCCATTTTGCGTCCGCACCGATGATGGTTGAGCGCTGGCTCGCTGAATGCGAGAAGGTGACGATCCATGGCTAAAGCGCTGCCCATCATGTTTCAAGGCACCCATTCCGATGCCGGTAAAAGCGTCATCGCCACCGCTTTTTGCCGGCTGTTTGCCCAAGCCGGCTGGAAAACGGCCCCGTTCAAGGCGCAAAACATGTCGCTGAACGCCTACGTTACGCCGGACGGGAAAGAAATCGGACGGGCGCAAGGCATTCAGGCCGAAGCCGCCGGTGTGCCGGCGCGGGCGGAAATGAATCCGATTTTGCTGAAGCCAAGCCGAATGAATGAATCGCAAGTGGTTGTGCTCGGCCGACCGTACGCCACCATGCCGGCGATGGCTTACCGAAGTGAATTTTTTGAGCAAGGATTGGCCATCATTCGCCAGTCGCTTGACACGTTAATGAGCGAGTATGAGCGGATCGTCATCGAAGGAGCGGGCAGCCCGGCCGAGGTGAATTTAAACGACCGTGAGCTCGTCAACATGCGCGTCGCCCGGCTTGCCAACGCCCCGGTCGTGCTGATTGGCGACATTGAGCGGGGTGGGGTGTTCGCGAGCCTCGTTGGAACGTTGACGCTGCTGGAACCTAGGGATCGAAAGCGGGTCATTGGCGTGATCATCAACAAGTTCCATGGCGATCGGTCGCTTTTGCAGCCGGGCCTCGATTGGTTTGAGCGTTACACCGGGGTGCCGGTGCTCGGCGTCGTTCCGTACTTGCCCGATTTGGCAATCGATGCCGAAGATTCGCTGGCGCTAGAGCGTTTCGCCGCCTCATCTGGTGGCGAGCGGGCGATTGACATCGCTGTCATCCGCTGTCCGAAAATCGCCAATTTCACCGATATTGACCCGCTGCTCGCTGAACCGGATTGCCGCGTCCGGCTAGTGACACACGCCGCCGAGCTTGGCGAGCCGGATGTCATCGTGCTTCCCGGCAGCAAAAACACGATCGAAGACCTTGTGTACATGAAACAGCGCGGGCTCGCCTCCCGCATCGCCGCGCTTGTCGCCGAAGGCAAAACAAGGGTTGTCGGGATATGCGGCGGCTATCAAATGCTCGGAGCGGTCATCCGCGATCCCCATGGGGTCGAGACATCGCTTCCCGAGGTCAAAGGACTCGGGCTGTTGCCGATCGAGACGACGCTGGAGCGGACGAAAGTGACCGTTCGTTCGAAAGCGGTGCTGACATGGAACGGGAACCGATTGGCCGTGCAAGGATACGAGATTCATATGGGGCGCTCGACACCGCTTGCCGGTTATGTTCCGCTGATGGAGGACGATGGGGGCCAGATGGGGGCGAAGCGCGACGATGGCCGCGTTCTCGGCACCTATATGCACGATTTGTTTCATAACGATGCGTTTCGCGCGGCGTTTTTCAACGACATTCGCAAGGAAAAAGGGCTGTCGTTATCGGAACCCGTCCCGTTTCGCGCTCTCAAGGAAGCGGCGTTTGACCGGTTAGCCGCCCACGTTTGCCGACATGTGGCGGTCGAACGGATCGAACAGATGATGCGGCAATTTCAGCATGAGTAAGCTCTGAAAAACGAGGCGCTCGCATGACTGACCCGCGCTTCGACCTTTGCGGTTTTCCGGAGTCCGGCGCCGGCGAAGCGAGCCCGGTCGCGCGCTTGAGGCAGGAAGTGGAAAGCAAGTGTTGTTCGTTCGTTTCTTTTCCCACGGCACCGGCTGAAAATAAAGGCTTTTGCGCTCCTGCAATCCTAGATGAGAAAGGAGGAAGCGCCTATTCCCGTAAAAAGGGAGGATGGCGCGTCCATGATGAACGTTTCCATCCCGCCGATCCGCCGCGAAATGGCGGAACAAGCCCGTGCTTATATTGATCAATTGACCAAACCGCCCGGCAGCCTTGGCCGGCTTGAAGACATAGCGGCTGAGCTCGCCGGCATGACGGGGGAGCTTCTCCCGCGCGTCACTCCGCCCGGAGTGCTTGTGTTTGCGGCCGATCATGGCGTGGCTGCCGAAGGGGTATCGGCCTATCCAGCTGAAGTAACAGCGCAAATGGTGTCCAATTTTGCCAACGGTGGAGCGGCCATCAACGCCTTCAGCCGGCACATCGGCGCGTTGCTTCAGGTGATCGATGTCGGTGTCGCCGCACCAATCGCTGATGAACGCGTGATTCAGAAAAAGGTGCGCCCGGGGACAAACAATTTCGCCACCATGGAAGCGATGACGATGTCTGAGGCAGAACAGGCGCTTCATGTCGGCTACGAGCAAGCGGTGTCCGTCATTGGCCAAGGCGGCCGCACGCTCATTGTCGGCGAGATGGGCATCGGCAACACCACCGCCGCCAGCGCCTTGTTGGCCACCTTGACCGATGAGCCGCTTGAACGCATTGTCGGCAAAGGAAGCGGGATTCGGGAAGAGAGATTGGCTCATAAACGGGACGTCATCCGTCGAGCACTTTTGCTTCATCAGCCGGATCCGGCGAAGCCGATCGAATGGCTGGCGAAAATCGGCGGGCTGGAGATCGCGGCGATGGCTGGAGCGATGTTGGCCGCAGCGGAGCGGCGCATTCCGATTTTGCTTGATGGCTTTATTTGCACGGTGGCTGCCCTTGTGGCCCGCCAATTTGCCCCCAACGTCGCAGAGTATATGATCGCTGGCCATCGTTCGCAAGAGCTGGGGCACGACATCGCTCTTCGCTTGCTTGGCAAAGAGCCGCTGTTGGATTTGCGCATGCGGCTTGGCGAAGGAAGCGGAGCCGCTGTAGCGTTCCCGCTCTTCGTGGCGGCAACCGCCATGGTGAATGAGATGGCGACGTTTGCGTCCGCCGGCATTTCGACAGGGGAAGAGAAAGGGGAGAAACAAGCATGACCGTCGGCAAAGTGTATTTGGTCGGCGCCGGACCGGGGGATGAAAGGCTCATCACGGTTTACGGCCGCGAATGCCTAGAACGGGCGGACGTTGTCGTTTACGACCGGCTCATCAACCGGAAGCTGCTCCGCTATGCGAAGCCCGGCGCCGAGCTTCTTTACTGCGGAAAGGAGCCGGGAAAACATGATACGGTGCAGGAACAGATTCATGACTTGCTCGTTGACCGCGCGCGTCAAGGCCAGACGGTCGTCCGCTTAAAAGGCGGCGATCCGTGCGTCTTTGGCCGCGTCGGTGAAGAGGCGGAAGTGTTGGCGAAAGCCGGAATTCCGTTTGAAATCGTTCCAGGGGTGACATCCGGCATCGCGGTGCCGGCGTACGCTGGCATTCCCGTCACCCACCGTGATTACGCCGCCTCGGTGGCGATGGTCAGCGGCCATCGGAGCGAGCGGATCGACTGGGAGGCCCTCGCCCGCGGCTGCGATACGATCGTCGTGTACATGGGAGCGGCCAACTTGCCGGATATTTGCGGCCGGCTGCTGGCGGCCGGAAA
The DNA here is from genome assembly GCF_000750005.1 of Geobacillus icigianus. GTDB lineage: Bacteria > Bacillota > Bacilli > Bacillales > Anoxybacillaceae > Geobacillus > Geobacillus icigianus. The sequence goes on from NZ_JPYA01000123.1 coordinate 52,271, forward strand.
GCCGGCGAATACGCCGGCGGCCATCATCGAATGGGGGACGACGGAGCGGCAGCGCACGGTAGCGGCGCCGCTTTCGACACTGCCAGACGAGGCGAAAAAAGCGGGCATTTCCCATCCGGCCATCATCATCATCGGTGAGGTCGTTCGTCTGCGTGAGACGCTCCAATGGTTTCCCGAGCGGCAAGGGGGCATGGTCGATGCCGACGCCTCGTCGTAGCGGGCGGGTCATCGTTTATACCGGCGATGGAAAAGGGAAAACGACGGCCGCCTTGGGCTTGGCGTTGCGCGCCGTCGGCCGAGGAATGCGAGTCGCTGTGCTGCAGTTTATCAAGTCACCTGAGCGTACGTATGGCGAGCAGTTGGCGTTGCGGCGTCTCGGTGTCGAAGTGCGCCAGCTCGGCGCCGGCTTCACATGGACGAAAACGCCGGAAGTGCACCGCGAAGCGCTGCGGCGCGCTTGGGCAGTGACGAACGAGTATGTCCATTCCAGCCGGTATGACGTCATCGTGTTAGATGAATTGAACAACGCCTTGGCGATTGACCGGTTTCCGATCAGCGACATCTTATCAGTCAATGATGTGCTGGAACTGATCCGCACCCGACCGCCGGCGCTCCACCTTGTCATCACGGGCCGCGCGGCGCACCCCGAGCTGATGGCGGCCGCCGATATCGCCACGGAAATGAAGCTAGTGAAGCACGACTATGAACAAGGGACAACGGCGATGAAAGGGATTGAATTTTAGTAGCACAAAAAAGCGGCGCAACCAAGGCCGCTTTTTTGCAGGTTACGGATGTTCATCGGTTTTGTCATGTTGGGCTTTGTTTTGCCGCCGCCCTTTGCTGTTGTCACCGGAAACCGGACCGTCGAGCAGCGCCATCGGATCTTGCGTCGGCGTGTTTTGCTTCCGGCTTCCTTTATTTGGCCGCTTCGTCATCGCCGCCACCTCCTTATTGCGCCGGGTTGCATCATTAGCATCCGCCTCTCAACCGATTTTATTCGCGAACGCAAAAAAACGGGGCAACGCCATCAGCGGCGTCTCCCCGTCGTTCGTTCGGATGCTGGCAAACAAGCGGCCAAGGCGAACAGGTTAGTAAGCGTAACCGCCGAAAGCGGCACCGACAATAATCAACAAAATAAACAAGACGACGATCAAGGCAAATCCGTTGCCATACCAAGCGCCCATCCCGATTCACCTCCCCATCAAGCCTACCATATGATATGCCGCATCGGCGTGAATGACTGAGGGAATTGTCGATAGGTGACGAAAATGAGAAAAACGCCTTGCCAGAACAGCGAAGGCGTTTTTTCGACATGTTCTTTCTTTTCGCGGGCGAGCGCGGCATCGTCCGGGTGGCCAAGCGAGCCGCTTTTTCGCCGACATGCCGCTTATTCCCACTCGTAAGGCGTCTCTTGATAAACGTAATAGTTCAGCCAGTTGATAAACAGCAAATTGGCGTGCGAACGCCATGTATTGAGCGGCATCTGGCTCGGGTCGTCGTTTGGAAAATACGATTCCGGCGGTTGGATGGGCAGCCCTTTCGCCAAATCTCGTTCATACTCTTCTTTCAGCGTCGTGGCGTCATATTCCGGATGGCCGGTCAAGAAAATTTGCCGGCCGTCGTTTGAGGTGACGAGACAAACGCCTGCTTGTTCAGCCATCGACAAAATCGTCAGCTCCGGCACCTTTTCGATGTCTTCGCGCTTGACATCCGTATGGCGCGAATGCGGCATGCGAAACACATCGTCGAAGCCGCGCAACAGCTTAACGTTTTTCACTTCCACCGTATGGTTGAACACGCCGAAACATTTTTCCGGCAGCGGATATTTCGGAATCCCGTAATGGTAATACAAGCCGGCTTGCGCTCCCCAACAAATATGTAACGTTGAAGTGACGTTCGTTTTCGTCCATTCCATAATGTTTGTCAATTCATCCCAATACGTCACTTCTTCAAACGGCAGTTGTTCGACCGGCGCTCCGGTGATGATCATCCCGTCGAACTTTCGATGGCGGATTTGCGGAAAAATGGTATAAAATTGATCCAAATGATGTTTGCTTGTCGTTTTCGGTTCATGGGTCGCCGGGCGCAAAAAGGTGATGTTCACTTGCAGCGGCGAGTTGCCGAGCAGCCTAAGCAGCTGCGTCTCCGCTTTTTCTTTTTCCGGCATCAAGTTTAAAATGACGATGTTGAGCGGGCGGATGTCTTGCGAGTAAGCCCGTTCTTCGTCCATGACGAAAATGTTTTCCTGTTCGAGTATTTCCTTGGCCGGCAAGTCTTTTGGAATGTTGATTGGCAATGGTTGTCCCCTCCGTTTCGGTCTCGCTATTAAATATCTTAATTATAAAAACTTTGTCAACATTCTTCAATGGCTTTTTTGCTCTGAAACCGCTCGCGAATCAAAAGGAGGGATGGCAATTGGATCCGACGGCGTTTGACAATTTAAAAACAGTGCTGGAAGGGGCCGTGTACGACGCGGACTTGCAAGGGCGCATCGCCGTCGTCGACCGCCGCGATCTTGTCGATTTGGCTCGTTTGTTGCGGGAGTACGCCATTTCATTTCGGCTCAATGATGCGCCGGATCCGTTCGTCGTCTGCACCGCGCGGCTTTCGCTCGATTTTGCTGAGCTCGCCAACGAGCGGTTCTATCGCGGCCAAGCCGGCTGCCGACTCGCTCTTTTGTTTGCCCTGCCGGTTCGCCGTTCGTCCGTTTGTCCGTTCATTGAAGGCACGCTGCGGACGATTTGGGGACGGGAGCGAATCATCCGACAAACGCTCCGCTTTCCATTTCCATATGAACAAGGTCCGTATGAAAATGAAGTCGCGGTTGAGTTTGCCCGCCTCATTTATGAAGAAAATGCGGCCGATTTGCCGGCGATGGTGCCGTATATGATTGCGTCGCTCGAGCAGCTGCAATCGTTCGTTGACTAGCAGCGATGCAAAAAGTGGAACGAAACGATAAAATCCGTTATGATGGGGATGAGGTGAAAAATCATGAGTGTATATCAATTTAGCGCCAAAACGATTCGTGGTGAGGAACAACCGCTTTCCGTCTATCAAGGCAAGGTGCTGTTGATTGTCAACACGGCGAGCCGTTGCGGTTTTACGCCGCAGTATAAAGAACTGCAAGAGCTGTATGACGACTATCGCGATCGCGGGTTTGTGGTGCTCGGCTTTCCGTGCAACCAGTTCGGCGGCCAAGAGCCGGGGACGGAAGAGGAAATTGAGCAATTTTGCCAGCTCAATTACGGCGTGACGTTCCCGTTGTTTGCGAAAGTGGATGTAAATGGCGATCACGCCCACCCGCTGTTTCACTATTTGAAAGAGCAAGCGCCGGGCGCATTAGGAACAAAGGCGATCAAATGGAACTTTACGAAGTTTTTGGTCGACCGTAACGGCGAGGTTGTCGCTCGTTTCGCCCCGCAAACGAAGCCGAACGAGTTGAGAAAGGAAATTGAAAAGCTGCTGTCAAACAAGGAGGGGTGACGTTTGCGCATTCAAGCGATTGAACCGACGCCAAGCCCGAACACGATGAAAATCTTGCTTGATGAAGAGTTGCCATCCGGCGTGCGCCATAACTATAAATCGGACAACATCAGCGAAGCGCCGCCGCTCATTCAAGCATTGTTGCGCATTGACGGGGTGAAAAGCATCTACCATGTCGCCGACTTTTTGGCGATTGAGCGCCATCCGAAATACGACTGGCGCGACATTTTGGCGAACGTGCGCAAAGTGTTCGGCGAGGAAGCGGATGACGGCGCCGCGGCCAAGCCGAAAGGAAACGAACATTTCGGCGAAGTGAAAGTGTTCGTGCAAATGTTGTACGGCTTGCCGATGCAAGTGAAGCTTGTCGACGGGGAGCGCGAGCATCGCGTCGGGCTGCCGAAACCGTTTATGGACGCGGTCATTGAGGCGCAAAAATACGCGGGAAATGTCGTGTTTGAGCGAAAATGGGTCGAAAAAGGAGTGCGCTACGGCACGTTTGAGGAAATCGGCCGCGAAATCGTCGATGAGCTGTCGGCCGCCTATCCGCCCGAGCGGCTCGAGCGGATCGTCAACATGTTCCGCCGCGGCGAGCAGGAAAAAACGGCGCAAAAGCGGCCAAGCCTCAAAGTGACGAGCGAGATGCTCGATGACCCGGACTGGCGCAAACGGTATGCCGCGCTCGAACAGATGGCTGAGCCGACCGAGGACGATATCCCGGTGTTGGCGAAGGCGCTTAAGGATGAAAAAATGGCCATCCGCCGTTTGGCGACCGCGTATCTTGGCATGATCGGCGGCAAAAAGGTGCTTCCGTATTTGTACGAAGCGTTAAACGATCCGGCCGTTGCGGTCCGCCGCACCGCCGGCGACTGTTTGTCCGACATCGGCGATCCGGAGGCCATTCCGGCCATGATCAAAGCGCTAAAGGACGAAAGCAAGCTCGTCCGTTGGCGCGCGGCCATGTTTTTGTACGAGGTCGGCGATGAATCGGCGCTCGCGGCGTTAAAAGCGGCGGAAAACGATCCGGAGTTTGAAGTGAGTTTGCAAGTGAAAATGGCGATTGAACGGATCGAAGGCGGTGAAGCGGCGAAAGGGTCGGTTTGGAAACAAATGACCGAAAGCCGGAAAAAAGAAACAGAGGCGGAAAAAGAGGTTGACTGAAGAGGCCGGTGCTGTGGGGAAGCATGCCGTTTTCCGGCATCGCTGGTTTTGTCCGGGCCGGCCGCCGTCTTCGTTGCTTTTCTTGCTTGAAATGTAGTATGCTGATGACGCGATCACGATGAGATGGAGGGATGATGGTCATGTCGATGGCGTACGAAGACTATATGCGCCAGCTCGTGCAACCGATGCGCGACGAGCTCGTCCGCGCCGGCTTCCGCGAACTGCGCACGAGCGAGGAAGTCGAGCAGTTTATGGAACAAGTGGAAGGAACGACGTTTGTTTTTGTCAACTCGGTGTGCGGCTGTGCGGCTGGGTTGGCGCGTCCGGCGGCGACGCAAGCGGTGCTGCAAAGCGAGAAAAAGCCGGATCATTTGGTGACGGTGTTCGCCGGCCAAGATAAAGAGGCGACGACGAAAATGCGCGAGTACTTTGTCGGCTATCCGCCGTCCTCGCCGTCGATGGCGCTCTTAAAAGGAAAAGAAGTCGTTCATTTCATTCCCCGTGAAGAGATTGAATTTCATTCGTTAGAAGAGGTCATGGCCAATATTGTCTCCGCCTTTCAAACGCATTGCCGCTAATGGCCGTTGCGTCCGCCTCTTTGCCGCCGGGGCCGCCTCGCGGGCGGTTGGGTGCGCCGGCATCCGCTCCCGAACAGACGCGCTGTCCTTCTTGGCTTTCGCATACGGAGGCGCGCCGCCGGGAACGATAAAGACGGAGGTGATCGGCGTGCCGAAGCGGAAAAAAGATCGTTCGAAAACGGGCATCAGCGCCCCGGACGTCAGAGGACAAGGGACGACACAAGCGGAAACAGGCGCTTATGAGCTTGACTCCGCCCGCAAAAAAACGAAAGTGGACTAAAAAAGGAGCTGACCCAAAAGGTCGCCTTCCTTCCAGATAGGCACAACATAGTATGGCAGAAGCAGTCAGTACGTATATATAGCGAGAAAGAGGGCGTCCCGGTCCATTGGGGATGCCCTCTTTTTCTTTGCCCCTGTTAGGCATTGGCGATGCAGCTGTAAATGAAATACAACAACGTAATGAGGCTGGCCGCAAAAAAGATCGTATTCATACCCCATTTTCCCGCCTTTCTGTCTATATTTTCCCCTTGAACATATGGTACACTATTCATATAACCATAGTATATACCAACGAAAGCAAAAAGGAAAAGCGGTTTTTGTCTTGGCAAGGGGAGAGGAATGGCCATGAAAAAAGCGAAGCGAATGGCCGCGTTTTCGGCGTCTGTGTTTGCCGAGCTTGCGGCGTATCGAAAACAGCGGCATCATCTTCACGACGAATGGATCGATTTAAGCGTCGGCAGCCCGGATTTGCCGCCGGCGCCGTTTGTGCGCGAGGCGCTCGCTCGCTACGCTCATGAACCAAACGCGTATGGCTATACATTAAAAGGCATTCGCGAGTTTCATGAAGCGGTCGCGGAATATTACCGGACTTCGCACGGCGTCACGCTCGATCCGGAAACGGAAGTGACGTACGTCATCGGGTCGCAGGATGGGCTTGTGCATTTGCCGATCGTGTTCGCCGACCCGGGCGATGTGATTTTGCTGCCGGACCCCGGGTATCCAGCGTACGCCGCGGGAGTGGCCATGGCGGAGGCGGAGCCGTATTTTCTGCCGCTTAAGGAGGAAAACGGATTTTTGCCCGACTTGGGAGCCATTCCGGAAGAGATCGCCAAACGGGCGGTAATCATGTTTTTGAACTTTCCCGGCAACCCGGTGCCCGCTATGGCGACGGAATGGTTTTACCGCGAAGTAGTTGAGTTTGCGAAACGCTACGACGTGCTTGTCGTCTCCGATTTTGCCTACGGCGAGCTGTATTATGACGGAAACAAGCCGGTGAGTTTTCTTTCTGTTCCAGGCGCAAAGGACGTTGGTGTGGAGATCAATTCGTTGTCAAAAAGCTACCATATGGCCGGCTGCCGTGTCGGCTACGTATGCGGCAATGCCGAGGTGGTCCGCGCCTTCGCTGAATTCAAATCAAATTTGGATTACGGCATTTTTTGGCCGATTCAAAAGGCGGCTGCCGACGCGCTTCGTTACGGTGCTCCTTTTTGCGCCCAAACTCGCGCCATCTACCAAGCGCGCCGCGACGCGCTCGTTTCCGGGCTGGCCGAAATCGGTTGGCACGTGGACCGTCCACAAGCCGGCATGTTCGTGTGGGCAAAAATTCCGGACGGGTTTACATCGCTGTCGTTTACGAACGAACTGATTGACCGCGCCGGCGTCGTGGTGACGCCTGGGCACGCGTTTGGGCCGAGCGGTGAAGGGTACGTGCGCATCGCCCTCGTTCAGCCGGAAGAAGTGTTGCGCCGCGCGGTGGCGAAATTAAGCGCGACCGGCTTGTTCGCGTCTTCAGCCGCTAGGCGGCGGTAACGGGAGGTGAAAGCGATGAAACTGCCGGCTTGGCTGCGAAAAGCGCTTGTTGCCGCCATTACCGTTTCCACGTTTGGACTTGTCACGCCGCCCGCCTCATTGCTGGCCGCCAAAGAGCCGCCGTCAGACGATGCCTCGTCTCCCGATTGGCAACACAATTCAGTCGGTCGTGCCGATGAAGCCGGCTCCTTGACGCGCGCCCAATTCATTGAGCAGACGATCGAAAAGGCCGCTACCCAGTCGCATGAAAAATTCGGTCGCAAAATCGCTCCGGTTATTGAAGAGGAGTTTCGCACCGTCATTTTGCCGCGCATCGAAACGGTGATCGCCGAGCTTGCCGAGCGTTATCCAGAGGACGAACTTCGCTATTTGGCGGTTTCAGAAAATCCGTCCGGCGGGCAAGGGGAACGCATCTTTCATTTGTATCGGGTCGATACGGGGGAAGATCTGCTCCGCTTTCACGTCCGCCGCGAGCATCCGCCGCAAGACGGCTATTGGTTTCAGTTCCACTATCATACTTGTGAGGACGGCTTTCAAGCCCACTATGAGCTTGGGAAAATTTACTGGTCCAAAAATACGCCGCCGAACTGGCGCACCTAAGCGGTTCGCGGTTCTTTCCTAATTTTGCGCGTTTTTCCCCGCTTCGTTCTATGTTATGATTTTCATAGATTGAAAGAAAAAGAAGCGGGGGAAACCATGATGAAACGGCTGCTTATGAGCTTGCTAGTGGCGCTGTTTGCCGTTCCGCTTCTGTCGCTCTCACCGTACCCGGCCGCACATGGCGTGCTGCTCAACGAAAGCGGCTTGAAGGTGCGAACGATTCCGTCGCACGATCTGCTTGGCCGCATCGTCATCGTGCCGGAAGCGGACTTTTCTGCCGCTCAAGCCACCAAGACGATTCGCACGCTTGCCCGCATTGATCGCGCCATTTTGGAGCAGGCGGCTGCTCATCATATTTACATCCAGCTGGTGACGGGCCCGATCACGAATGAGCCGACCGCTCGTCACTTGCGCGGGAAGACGCCGCGCGGCTATGCGCCGGGATCCAAAACATGGGATGAGGTGCCGGGGCTCGGCGGATCGCAGTTAGTGCTCGTCCGCCTCGGCCATAGCGAGAAAGGAAAAGGGCACGGCTCGGTCAATTTGGAGCTGCATGAGTTTGCCCATTCGCTTGATTCCATCGTTTTTGACGGCATTCACCGTTCAAGCGCCTTTCAAGCGATTTGGCGGGAGGAGGCGCCGCGGCTGTTTCCGGGCGAGTCTTATTTTTTAACGTATCCCGAGGAGTATTTCGCTGAATCGTTCGCCTATTACTACGCCAGCGATGAAACGCGGGACAAGCTGCGGGCGTTGGCCCCGAACACGTATGCATTCATCCGTCGGCTGGCGGAGCGGGGCTAGACCAACACGTCGCCCGCTTGCAAAAGATCGGCGCAACCGGTCATGCGGCCGATAGAGCAAGCCCGTGTTTTCGCCGCGGTGTTTTGCGCGAAAAATCGTTGCTTGCTGCCGTCCTTATGGTATGATAAAGCGTGAGGTGAGGACATTGCGGCAATACTTGCAGCTGTTGGAAGATATTTTGGAAAACGGCGTCGAAAAAGAGGACCGGACCGGCGTCGGCACGCTGTCGGTGTTCGGCCGCCAGCTGCGCTTTAACTTGCAGGACGGATTCCCGCTCGTGACGACGAAAAAGTTGCATATCCGCTCGATCATTTATGAACTGCTCTGGTTTTTAAAAGGCGACACGAATGTCCGCTATTTGCAGGAAAACGGCGTGACGATTTGGGACGAGTGGGCGGATGAAAACGGCGACCTCGGTCCCATTTACGGCGCGCAATGGCGGTCGTGGAAAGGAGCGGACGGGAAAACGATCGACCAGATCGCTTGGGTCGTTGAGGAGATCAAGCGAAATCCGAACTCGCGCCGGCTGCTCGTGAGCGCTTGGAACGTTGGAGAGCTGGATAACATGAAGTTGCCGCCGTGCCATTATGCGTTTCAGTTTTATGTGGCGGGCGGCCGGCTGTCGTGCATGTGGCAGCAACGTTCCGTCGATACGTTTTTAGGCTTGCCGTTTAACATCGCCAGCTACGCGCTGTTGACGCACATGATCGCCGAGCAGTGCGGACTTGATGTCGGTGAACTCATTTTCACCGGCGGCGACGTCCATTTGTATAAAAATCATCTTGAGCAAGCGAAATTGCAGCTGACGCGCGAGCCGCGCCCGCTCCCGAAACTCGTCATTAAACGGAAGCCGCCGTCCATTTTCGATTACGAATACGACGATTTCGAAATTGTCGGCTATGACCCGCATCCGGCGATACCGGCGCCGGTGGCGGTGTAAAGGAGCGGAAGCGATGATCTCGCACATTGTCGCGATGGCCGAAAACCGGGTGATCGGCCAAGACAACCGGCTGCCGTGGCATTTGCCGGGCGATTTAGCGTATTTCAAACGGGTAACGATGGGGCATGCCATCGTGATGGGGCGCAAAACGTTTGAAGCGATCGGCCGCCCGCTTCCCGGCCGGGAAAACGTCGTCGTCACGCGCAACCCGCAGTTTCGCCCGGACGGTTGCGTTGTGCTTCATTCGCTCGAAGAGGTCAAGCAATGGATCGCGGTGCGCCGCGATGAAGTGTTTGTGATCGGTGGGGCCGAATTGTTTCGGGCGACGATGCCGATGGCCGACCGGCTGTATGTCACGAACATTTTCGCTTCGTTCCCCGGCGATGCGTTTTACCCGCCCATTTCCGAAAAAGAGTGGAAAATCGTCTCCTGTACGCCGGGAATCAAAGACGAAAAAAATCCATATGAGCACGCCTTTCTCATTTATGAGCGGAAAAAAGCGGAGTGAGCGGAAAAACAGGGCGCTTGTTGCCAAACGGCAAGGCGCCCTGTTTGCATAGAAGCGGGGCAAAAAAGACACGATAACGGTATACGAACGATGCTTGGAAATGGAGGAAGACGATGAAGCATATCGTTCCGTTTGTCGTCAAGTTGGCCGCTTGGAGCGTCGTCTTGTTTTCGATATTTACGATTTTTAATGCTCCGCTCTCGTTGATTTCAGTCATGACGATCATCACGGCGCTCGTTTCCTACGTCATCGGCGATTTGTTCGTGTTGCCGCGCTTCGGCCATTTTGTCGCCGCCGCTGTTGACGTGCCGCTTTCCTTTTTGCTTATTTGGCCGGCCAGTGTGGCCCTCATTGCCCCGTCCGTCAACATGGCGTACGGCGCGTTTTTCAGCGCCTTGGCCATCGGGGCGGTCGAAGCGTTTTTCCATCTGTATATGGAAAACCACGTGCTTGAAGAAGCGGGACGGGAGGAGGCGCACCGGTGGTATGATGAAGGAAGATGGGCGATGGAGTTGGCTGAAGAGGAAGAATTTGATCAAGATCGAGATCAAGATCGGCGGTAGCGCCGGTCTTTTTTTGTTTGGCGGCCGGCGAACAACTGTTTTCTTTGGAAGACGTGCCGTTGTTTCGCGCCAACCACCTACCGAGGCGGGACCGCACGGATGAGGCATTCGCTCGCCCCGGCACAAAAACTTTTCGAAAATTCCCTTTTCTTTTTGCGAATTTGTGATATAATCTACAAATCAAAGACAACTTAGAAAAGAAAGGGAACGAGAGCATGGAACAGCAACTGAAACGAAAGCAAGGAGCGGTATACGTCGAGGACATTTTGATCGCGTACCACACGCTCAAAGATGTCGTTTTCCATACGCCGCTGCAAAAAAACCCACTCTTGTCCGAACGTTACGGGTGCAACGTTTATTTGAAGCGTGAAGATTTGCAAGTCGTCCGCTCGTTTAAGCTGCGGGGCGCGTACAACCGGATGAAGCATTTAACCGATGAGGAGCGGCGCAACGGAATTGTATGCGCCAGCGCCGGCAACCATGCCCAAGGCGTGGCTTACTCGTGCCGGGCGCTCGGCGTGCACGGGAAAATTTATATGCCGGCGACGACGCCGCGGCAAAAGGTGTCACAAGTGCAGCTGTTCGGCAAAGACATGGTCGAGATCGTCCTTGTCGGCGACACGTTTGACGACTCATACAACGAGGCGGTGAAATGCGCGGAAGCGGAAGGGCGTGCGTTTATCCACCCGTTTGATGACGAATACGTTATCGCCGGACAAGGGACGATTGGTGTCGAGGTGCTGAACGATTGCGACGAACCGATCGACTTTTTGTTCGCCAGCATCGGCGGCGGGGGGCTGATGGCCGGGCTGGGAACGTACGTGAAAAGCATTTCTCCGTCCACCAAAGTCATCGGCGTCGAACCGGCCGGCGCCCCGTCGATGAAAGCGGCGCTCGAGCGCGGCCATGTCGTGACGCTTGCGGAAATCGACAAGTTCGTGGACGGAGCCGCGGTCAAAACGGTCGGGGACAAGACGTTTGCGTTATGCTGTGGGGTGCTGGATGACATCGTCGTCGTTCCGGAAGGGAAAGTGTGCACGACGATTTTGGAGTTGTACAACGAAAACGCCATTGTCGCCGAACCGGCGGGGGCGTTGCCGATCGCCGCGCTTGATTTTTACAAGGAACAAATCCGCGGCAAAACGGTCGTCTGCGTCGTCAGCGGCGGCAACAACGACATCGACCGGATGCAGGAAATTAAAGAGCGCTCGATGATTTACGAAGGGCTGCAGCACTATTTCATCGTCAACTTCCCGCAGCGGGCCGGGGCGCTGCGCGAGTTTTTGGATGAGGTGCTCGGGCCGACCGATGACATCACCCGGTTTGAATACACGAAGAAAAACAACAAAGAAAGCGGCCCGGCGCTCGTCGGCATCGAGTTGAAACGGCGCGAGGACTACGCCCCGCTCATCGAGCGGATGAAGAAAAAAGGCTTCCCGTTCCAAGAAGTCAACAAAGATCCGAACTTGTTCCATCTGTTGATTTGACGAAAAAAGTCGAAATCCATTCACTCATTCCGACATACTTTTTCACCAGATTGGTGTATAATATAAATAAATCGGTGAAAAAGAGGATTGATATTTTGCTGTTCAAAAGCCTCGAGTTTCAAAACGCGTATGGACAGAAAGTGAAGGTTATCGAAATTCCTGTATTGGAGGAAGAGAACACGTACCGATTTATGATTCAGCTGCGTTTAGAGGCGTTTATTGCAAACGTGTACCGGTCGAGAACGAACCGTTCCGTTTACTCATTTCGCGAGCATTTGAAAAAAGTGTTGAAATGGCCTGTGTATGAACAGATCTTTCAAGAAACGGTGCTCAAGCACAATGCGTAGTTGTTTTGCCCCGCGGCAAAACAACTTTTTTTTGGTGGGATTTTAACTCGTTTCGTTATATAATGAAAAGCGGGACGAAGACCGTGCTTGAAGAGAGCCCGATGAAGTGATTCAACGATGGAAAGGAACGGATCATTGATGTGGAAACGGATGATCATGATCGCTGCCGTTTGCTTGCTTGCTTCGTGCGGCAAAACGATTCCCGATGCGAAAAACTGGCCCGTCGCCGACTTTACGTTTGTCGATCAGTCCGGTCAGCCATTTGGGCTGCGCGATTTGAAGGGAAAAGTATGGGTGGCCGATTTTATTTTTACGAACTGCGAAACAGTTTGTCCGCCGATGACGGCTCATATGGCGAAATTAAAGAAAATGGCAAAAGAGAAGGGGCTGGATGTGGAGTTTGTCTCGTTCAGCGTCGACCCGGAAGTGGATACGCCGGAAAAACTGGCCGCTTATGCGAAACAGTTTACCGATGATCTATCAAACTGGCATTTGCTGACTGGATACAGCCCGGCTGAAATTAGCGAGCTGGCGCAAAAAAGCTTTAAAACGATCGTGCAAAAGCCAGCCAATGACGATCAAGTCGTCCATGGCACGAGCTTTTATCTAGTCGGTCCGGACGGCAAGGTGGTCCAAACGTACAACGGGGTGCAGGATGTGCCGTACGACACCATTTTAGAGCATATTGAGATCGTGCAATCGTCGCGATAACGCCAAAACGGCGCGGCCGTTTGGCGTTCTTGGCGCCGATCCCCTGTTTGCGGCAAAAGGCAGGTGTCAAACATGAAACGATGGGGATGGCTGATGGCGCTGATGGTGCTGCTCGCTGGCTGCGTCGCTTTTCCGGCCAACGGGAGCTTGAAGCGTCCAGAAGAGGCGGCCGCCAAGCAGCAGCGGGAGTCCAAGCCGCCGCCAAAGGATCTTTACGTTGTCGCTTTCGGCGATTCACTGACCGAAGGGGTCGGGGATCAAGAGCGAAAAGGTGGATATGTCGGCCGTCTCGTGCCGCTGCTTTCCGCGGAGGATGGCGTGCGGACAGTGACGGTGGCGAATTTCGGCAAACGCGGCCGGCGTGTCAGCGAATTGGCGCCGGTCATTGACGCCCATCATAAAGAATTGGAACGGGCGAATTTGATTTGGTTGACGATTGGCGGCAACGATGTCATGAACGTTGTCCGCTCGCACTTTTTTGATCTGTCGCGCGAGCGGTTTGCCCAAGCAAGCGAAACGTTTGCCGCGCGGCTCGACCGTCTGATCCGTTCGCTGCGCACGCTCAATCCGGACGCGGTCATTGTGCTTGTCGGCCTATACAATCCGTTTTCAAGCACGCTGCCGAACGTTCCGGAAATCAATGATGTCATCGCGGAGTGGAATCGCACCAGCCAGGCGGTGCTGTCGGGCTATCCGCGAACGGTCTTTGTGGAGATTCAGGACATTTTTGCCGGCCGCGACGATTTGCTTTACCGCGATGAATTTCATCCGAACGCAGCCGGATACGAGCAAATCGCCCGCAGGGTGCATCAAGCCTTGCGTGAACGAAAAGATTGGTGGTTGGACAGGAACAACCGTCTAGAGGGGCGGTGATTTCAGGAAGTATGTCGCTTCCCGGCATCATTTCTCAAAAAGCTTTGTCGCCTCGCGACTGCTTTTCACACGTTCCCTCGTTGATCAAGGGAAACGGCGGTTTTCCACCAGCTTTCTAGAGTAAGGAGCATCGATGATGAATTGGAAACGAGCGTTTTGGATCTTGGCTGCCGTGAACGCAGCGGTCATCATGCTGGCCGCTGTTTGGCTGTTTCAGCCATCGCCAGCGGTGAAGCGGCCGGCGCGTCCGAGCGCCGAGGGAGCTACGTTTACGGTATACGCCAAAAAAGCGCATTTGAACGCGGTCATTCACGATTATTTGACGAAAAAAACGAAAGATCACCCGCTGTCATATCATGTTTGGCTAGCCGACCGCGTCTATGTTTCGAGCGACATCCCCATTCTTGGCCGCCGCGTGGAATTGGTCGTCTCGTTTGTGCCGAAAGTGGTGCAAGGGGGGAATGTCGAGCTGACCGAGCCGGTCATTTTGCTTGGCGACTGGAAGCTGCCGGTGACATACGTGCTTAGCTACTTGCAAAAGCACGCCCCGCTCCCTGACGAAGTCGCCATTGACCCGGAGAAGGCGCGCGTCTATGTGGCGCTCAATGACATTCGCTTTGGCAACGGCTATCAAGTGGCGGTGAAAAACATCGATTTGGCCGCTGACAAAATTGTGTTTACGTTGACGATCCCAACCAAGTCGTCCAAAAACGGAAACGAAGGGTCTCCCGAGCGGTGAGACCCTTGGTTCGCTGCCGTGTTTTTGCCTATATAACAGAACCGATGCAACATCAAACGATGAAATCACCAGCCTCCAAGGAGAGCGGCGGCTTTTCAAACGCGTTCTTCATTTTTGGGCGCCTACCCCAAGCGCAGGCCTTTCGGATAAAAGTTTTTCACCGTTCCTTTCACTTCTTTCCCCCAGGCGAATGGAAATCCATCCACGGTCACGAGCAGCCAACCGCGGTCGCCGCCGGTGGACAGCGTCTCCCCGCGCCAATAGCGGACGATTTCCTCGCTTGTGCTTGCCAGATCCAGCACATGTCGTGCTTCTTCCGCCCGAAGCGCCAAGGCGAGGGCATGGTTCGGCTCAAACCGTTCCTTTTTCGCCTCGCCAAGATGGAGGCCGACGCGAACGACTTTTAAGCCGGATAAATCAGGGCAAGGATCGGGCAAAACGGACACATGGGTTCCAAAGGATACGAACACGCCGCTTCGTTCTGTTCGCAACGCTTCTTGTTCAAACTGGCGATACAGGCGAAGAACCGTTTTTGGCGCGTTCGATTTCGCCCACCGCCCCCGCCACGATGGGGTGGGCCGCTGCTTTTGCAGCTTGGCGATAAAGTGCCCTTCCCCTTTGACGCGGTGCGGCCAAAGGCGGGCGGTGTGCGCGAGATCGGATCGCTTCGTTTTCGTCCACTCCGGCCGCCCCGGCTCGATGCCGCCGATTTTCGCAATCGGCAACAACCGCAAATCTTCGTACGTCTCAAGCAGCCATTCAATCGTTTGTTCGTTTTCTTCGGGGGAGAACGTGCACGTCGAGTAAACGAGAATGCCGCCCTCTTTCAGCATCGCATAAGCGCTTTGCAAAATGCGGCGCTGCCGGGCCGCGCATTCTTCTACGTGCGCTTGGCTCCAAAACGAAGCCGCCTCTTCCTCTTTGCGAAACATTCCTTCACCCGAGCACGGGGCATCGACTAAAATTTTGTCAAAAAAGCCAGGGAACCGCTCGGCGAGCGTTTCCGGCGCTTCATTGACGACCACGGTATTGGTCAAGCCAAGCCGTTCGATGTTTTCGGCCAGCGCTTTGACCCGCTTCGAATGAATGTCATTGGCGACAAGCAGTCCCTTGTTTTCCATCATGGCGCCAAGCTGGGTCGTTTTCCCACCGGGGGCGGCGCACAAGTCGAGCACCCTCTCCCCCGGGGCAGGGCGGAGCGTTTCGGCGACCGCCATGGCGCTCGGCTCTTGGATGTAGTACAGGCCGGCCGCGTGGTATGGATGTTTTCCCGGTTGTTCATTCGGGTCATAATAAAACCCGGTCGGGCAAAACGGCACCGGGGAAAGGGAAAAGGGCACCGCTTTTGCCCGGGCGTCCGGGTCGATTTTCAACGGGTTGACGCGCAAGCCGTTCGTTTTCTCCTCGCGTTCATAGATAGCCAAGAACGCGTCGGCTTCTTGTTGAAGCAGCGTTCTCATTTTTGCGGCAAACGCTTCCGGCAACTTCAATGCAGCCAAACTCCTTTCTTGATTTCCGTCATGCGCCTTTTTTTGGCCATTTGATCTTCGGCTCGGTGTTGTTCAAAATGCGTTGAATGTTGGCGCGATGGCGATAGAAGATAAACGAGGCGAGCAACAACACCGCCACCGTCAACGGAATATCGTCTGTGAAAAAGACCGTATACACGACCGCATACAGCGCAGCGGCCATCGATGACAGCGAGACGTAGCGCGAAATCGCCAAGACAACAAGAAACACGGCGATGAGCGACAAAAAGAACAACGGGGAATAAAACAGCATCACCCCGCCCGAGGTCGCCACCGCCTTGCCGCCGCGGAACTTGGCGAACACCGGATACATATGGCCGACGACAGCGACCGCCCCGGCTAACAGCGGATGAACAGGGACGGAAAAAAACATCGGCAAGCTCGCCGCCAACGTTCCTTTTAGCATGTCACCGACAATGACGATCGTTCCCGCTTTCGCCCCAAGCACGCGGAACGTGTTCGTCCCCCCTAGATTGCCGCTTCCATGTTCGCGGATGTCGATTCCGTAGCCAATTTTCCCGACAAGAAGGCCAAACGGGATCGAGCCAAGAAGATAAGCGAGAAGCAAAATCAGTGCAGTCATGAAGCCCAACACCCTTTACTCAACAAGTTTGTGCATGTTTCTATTTTATCATGTGCGGCCAAAAACGGTAGACAGGAATTTTGCATTTCAAGGACATAGCCGCTAAACTGAAAAGAAGAAACGGGCTGTCGGCAAGTTCGTCCGACTCCGGGCAGATGAGAAAGGAGCGACCTTGATGAAAACGACGGTTGTATGGAACGGAAACATGTCATTCAGCGGCCAAAGCGCCTCCGGGGTGACGATCCCGATGGATGCCGCGAAGGATGTCGGCGGCAACGATTCGGGCGCGCGGCCGATGGAGCTGTTGCTTCACGCCTTGGCCGGCTGCACCGGCATTGATATCATCCTGATCTTGCGCAAAATGCGCCTAGAGGTCCGGGCGTTTTCGATGGAAGTGGAAGGAACGCGGGCTGAAGACCACCCGAAGCGGTTTACAGAGATTCATATCCATTACGCCCTTGAAGGCGATTTGCCGGAAGAAAAAGTCGTCCGCGCCATCCGGCTGTCGAAAGAAAAATATTGTTCCGTCTCCCATTCGTTACACGCCGCCATTACGGCGAGCTATTCGATCAACGGCGTGCGCGGGAAGGAGACGATCTAACAAGGAAAAGGGTTTGGCGTTCATGGCCGTTTCGTGTGGCATAGCGCCGGATAACCATATGATGAACAAGGTGTTCCGATCGTTTGCGGGACACCTTTTTTGTTAGAACAGATAATGGTGATCAGTCGTTTGGAAGGAGACGACCGGCATTCGCGTTGCTCCGTTAAACAATCAAAACGCCGTCGGATAAGATTACAGAGGTTGTTCGAAAAGGCCTGTCTGACGGCCTTTGGTGGACAGCCTCTTTTTCTAATTTACAAAAAATTTACAAAAAAGAATCCTTTTGTCCCTATTATTCTACTTATTCATAAAGATATAATCGGTAGATGAAGGAAAGATACACAGGGAAGGAGAGGAAACGATGAAGGGTTCGGAACGGTGGGGAAAACGGATGTTGTCGGCATTGGCGGCAGCCGCTGTATTGGCGGCAACGCCGGTTGGGGCGGCAGGGAACGGGAAAAGCAAAGGAAAGCCGCCTGCTTCTTCGCACCGTTATATTGAGGTGCAGCTTCTTGGCATCAACGATTTTCACGGCCAGCTCAACGTGACGAGAAAAGTCGGCGGGCGAGAAGTCGGGCGAGCGGATTATTTGGCCGCTTATTTGAAACAGCGGGAGGCAGAAAACAAAAACACGCTGCTCGTCCATGCCGGCGATGCGGTCGGCGCCAGCCCGCCGGTATCGGCGCTGTTGCAGGACGAGCCGACGATCGAAGTGCTGAACAAACTCGGCTTTGACGTCGGCACGCTTGGCAACCACGAATTTGACGAAGGAGTAGCGGAAATGCTCCGCCTGATCCATGGCGGGTATCACCCGGCGACCGGCGATTTCGCTGGGGCGGATTTTCCGTACGTGAGCGCCAACGTCGTTGACAAAGAAACGAAACAACCGATTCTTCCGCCGTACGTCATTAAGCGGGTCAACGGCATGCCAATCGGGTTCATCGGGGTGACATTGACAGATACACCATCGATCGTGACACCAAGCGGCGTCGCTGGGGTGGAATTCATCGACGAAGCGACGGCGATTAACAAAGCCGTGCGGGAACTGAAGAAAAAAGGGGTGCGCACGATCGTCGTTCTCGCCCATAACCCAGGCGCATCCAATCCGGATGGAACAAACGCAAGCGGAGAAATCGTCGATATGGCCAACAACATCGACGATGAAGTCGATGTGATTTTCGCCGGTCATAACCATGCCTATTTAAATGCGGTGGTGGACGGCAAGCTGCTCGTTCAGTCGTATTCGTACGGCACGGCGTTTTCTGATGTCGATTTGAAAATCGACCCGCGCACAAAAGACGTCGTGGCCAAACAAGCGGAAATCGTGACGACGTATCATGACGGCATCACGCCGGATCCGGAAATCCGGGCCCTCGTCGAAAAATATGAAGCGAAAGTCGCACCGCTTGTCAACCAAGTCGTCGGCACGGCGGCTGAAACGATCACCGACGAGCAAAACGCGAGCGGCGAGTCGGCTTTGGGCAATTTGATCGCCGATGCCCAGCGGGCGGCGATGAACACCGATTTTGCCTTTATGAACCCGGGCGGCATTCGCGCGGATATTGAACAAGGTGAGGTGACGTGGGGAGAGCTGTACAACGTTCAGCCGTTCAACAACCAGCTCGTGAGAATGACGCTCACCGGCGCGCAAATCCGCGAGCTTTTGAACCAACAATGGCAGCCGACCCAAACGCGCATGCTGCAAATCTCCGGCCTCCGCTATACATGGAGCGCCAGCAGACCGGCAGGGAACAAAGTCATCGACATTCAGCTTCCTGATGGCACACCGCTCAATCCGAACGGCGAGTACACGGTGACGGTCAACAGCTTCCTGGCTGATGGCGGCGATGGGTTCACGGTGCTGACGCAAGGGACGAACCGTGAAGTAGGGCCGGTCGATTTGGATGCCCTCGTCTCGTACATTCGCGGCCTTGCGCAGCCGTTTTCGGCGCGGATGGAGGGGCGGATCAACCGCCTTCCGTAACACGTGTTGACTCAAGGCGAACGCTCGCCAAGCGAATGAAGAAGGTGTCCCCCAAAGGCCCGGGGACACCTTTTTTCGCTGCGAATGGCGGGGTTGCTGCCGCTTGTGATCGGACGACCGAAAACAGATCGTTCAGGCGATTGGTTTCCACCGCTCAAGATGATTTTTGCTCGAATAGCTTGATGATCTCGATGATCACTTCGGCCGCTTTCACCATATTGTCGGCGGAAATGTATTCGTAGCGGCCGTGGAAGTTTTCGCCGCCGGCGAAAATGTTCGGCGTCGGCAGTCCCATATAGGAGAGCTGCGACCCGTCCGTGCCGCCGCGGATCGGTTTCACCTTCGGCTCGATGCCCAAGTTCGTCATCGCTTCGTGGGCGATGTCAACGATATGGCGCACCGGTTCGATTTTTTCGCGCATGTTGTAATATTGGTCGTTGATTTCGAGCGTGATTCGATCGGTTCCGTATTTTTGGGCGAGCGAAGCCGCGATGTCTTTCATGTTCGCTTTCCGCGCTTCAAATGACTCGCGGTCAAAATCGCGGATAATGTAATGGAGCTTCGTTTCCTCTACATTGCCTTGGAACGAAAGCAAATGGTAAAACCCTTCATATCCTTCTGTATGCTCAGGCGCTTCGTTCGCTGGCAGCTGTTGCTGGAACTCCATGGCGATTTTGATCGAGTTGATCATTTTTCCTTTCGCCGTGCCCGGATGGACGTTTTTGCCTTTGATCGTGATTTTGGCTTCCGCCGCGTTGAAACTTTCGTATTCCAATTCGCCGAGCGGCCCGCCATCGACCGTGTAGGCAAATTGGGCGCCGAATTTGGCGACGTCAAACTTGTGCGGCCCGCGGCCGATTTCTTCATCCGGCGTAAAGGCGACGCGCACTTTGCCGTGTTTGATGTCCGGATGCTTGATGAGGTAGTGCATCGCCGTCATAATTTCCGCGATTCCCGCTTTATCGTCGGCGCCCAATAGCGTCGTTCCGTCTGTCGTAATGAGCGTATGCCCTTTGTAGTGGGCAAGCTCCGGGAAATCGTTGGGCGACAAGATGATGCCTTGTTCCTTATTTAACACGATGTCGCCGCCGTCGTACGAGTCGATCAATTGCGGGTTGACGTTGGCCCCGGTAAATTCTGGCGCGGTGTCCATATGAGCCAAAAAGCCGATCACTGGCACGTTTTTGTCCGTATTGGCCGGCAATGTCGCCATCACGTAGCCGTTTTCGTCGACCGTCACTTCTTCCATCCCGATCGCTTTCAGCTCCTCGACCAGCATGTTCGCCAACTCCCATTGTCCTTGAGTCGACGGGCACGTATCGCTTTCTGGATCGGATTGAGTGTTGACTTTCGCGTAGCGGATGAAGCGTTCGATCAGTTCCTGTTTCATGGATTCATCTCCTTATGTACAAGTTTTTTTGAATGAGCGAATCATTCCGCCGATGCAGTAAGAAAAAAGAGGCGGTTCCCGTTTTATTTTACCATAGGCGGCTTCAAACGGTAAAAAAAGAGGGGACCATTTCCATGCCCAATAATGGATGTGATCCCCAGCATTCACCGGGGGGATCAACACGAGGATCGTCTTAAAAATTTTATACCGCTAAACTTGACGGGTATGGGACCATTTCCTGCTTAGCGCTATGATGCCCCGAGGTTGGCGTACGGCCGCTGTCATTACAGGCGCCGGTGGCAGAGGACGGTTATGGTATAATGAAAAGGCCAGTGCCTCGTTAGAAACGCGAACGTGGGTGCTTTCTGCCTCGGGCGGATGAAACAAACGGAAAGGAGAAGCCGAACGATGCGATTTAGCTATGTGTCCCATCTGTATTGCCCCAAATGTATTTCGTCAACGGCCTCATCAGCGACGCTGGGCAAATCGTGGCGAAAGCGATCCGCGAATACGGGTGGTACGATGCGTCGACGTTGAAAGAACCGTACCGGATTGAAGGGAAGAAAACGATGGGGCTTGAGATCGCCGAGCAGTTCGCTTGGCAGCTTCCGGATGTCATTTTGTACCCGACCGGCAGCGGGGTCGGAATCATTGGCATTTACAAGGCGCTCAAAGAACTGAAAGCGCTTGGCTGGGTGGACGGCAAGATGCCGCGGCTGGTCGCCGTGCAGGCTGAGCATTGCGCGCCGATCGTGAAGGCGTGGAACGAGAAAAAGCGCGAATCGGAGTTTTGGCCGAATTCCCATACGGTGGCGTTTGGCATCAATGTCCCGAAAGCGCTCGGCGATTTCCTTGTGCTTGAGGCGGTGTATGAAACGGACGGCTGCGCCATTGCGATCAGCGATAAGGACATTTTGGCGGAACAGCAGGCGGTGGCGAAACTGGAAGGGGCGTTCATTTGTCCGGAAGGGGCGGCGGCGTTTGCGGCGGCCCGCAAGCTGCGCGAGAGCGGCTGGATTCGCGACGGGGAGACGGTCGTCGTACTCAACACGGGGACGGGATTGAAATACGCCAATTTGATTCAAGTCGCCCCGCCGGTGCTCGAGCCGGGGGATGAGCTGCCAAAGGAGAATGGATAAATTGGCGGAGTAGGATAACGTGGAAAAAAATGATAGACAAACGAAAAGAGGTATTGTATACTAAATTCATCGGAATAATAAAAATGAATAAACGATTCATCTTCGGGGCAGGGTGAAATTCCCGACCGGCGGTGATGAGGCGCTTGGCCTCTCAGCCCGCGAGCCGCAAGGCAGGATCCGGTGCGAGTCCGGAGCCGACAGTATAGTCTGGATGGGAGAAGATGAAGGTTTGCCGGCGTTTGGCGTCATTCGCCTGACGCTTCGTTGAGTTCGCCCTTTTTCTCCCTTACGCCCTTGGGTTTAAGGGAGTTTTTATTGGCGTCCCCGCTCGGCAGCCTTCTTCTTGTGAGGATGAATCACGAGAAGGAGAGGAGAACAAGCGTGAAATTCATCAACACCCGCACCTTTGTGGCTGTCGGGATTTTGAGCGCTGGTGCGTATTTGCTCATGATGCTCAATTTTCCGCTTCCACCGTTTCCGAACTTTTTGCTAGTCGATTTCAGCGACATCCCGGCCCTTTTCGCCGCGCTTTTGTACGGCCCGCTTGCCGGCGTGCTTGTGGAACTGCTGAAAAACGTGCTGAACTATGTTCTCGTTGGCAGTGCCACCGGCGTTCCCATCGGACAGATCGCCAACTTCACGGCCGGGGTGGCGTTCATTTTGCCTGTTTCCTTTATTTATCGAAAAGCGGCATCGAGAAAAGGCATGCTGCTTGGACTGGCGGCGGGAACAGCGACAATGGTTCTGATCATGAGCGTGCTGAACTACTACGTTTTTTTGCCGGCGTATACGCTTTTTCTCGGCGCTCCGGCGATGAGTGCGCCGGAAACAAAAGCATTGGTCATTTCTGCGATTTTGCCGTTTAACGCGGCAAAAGGAGTGCTTATGGCGGTTGTGTTTATGCTTCTCTTTTTGCGCCTTCGCCCGTGGCTACAAAAACAGGCTGCCGCACGCCGGGCAGCATAGCGAAAAAACGAGGGGTTCTGTTCCAACCCCTCGTTTTTTCATTTCTGCTGTCGATGAGTGGGGAGATTCGATTCTCTTCACCAAAACCGAAACTTGGATACCGATTCGGCGAACCGCTCTTCTTTAAACGGATTGGCGGTCATCGAATACCCGCGCTCTTCCCAGTAGCCCGGCTCGTCCTTTTTCATGAAGCGGATGCCGGACGCCCATTTCGCCCCTTTCCATAAGTAAAACGTCGCCGGCGGAATAAAGCGGAGCGGATAGCCGTGCTTCGGCGAGATGTCTTGCCAATCGTGATGCTTGTCTTTCCAGCGGTAGACAAACAGTGCATCATCGCCCATCAACGCGTCAAGCGGCAAGTTCGCCGAATAGCCAAACCGGTCGCCGTTTAAGTAGCCGTAAATTTTCACGTATTTGACATCGGGATGCAGCTCCACAAAACGCAAAAATTCGCGGAAGGCGATGCCTTCGAACGTCGTGTCGAATTTCGACCACGTCGTTACGCAGTGCATATCCACGGTCGAAATCGTCTTCGGCAGCCGCATCACTTCCTCATATGACAGCGACACTTCCTCTTTCACGTCACCGAACAGCCGAAAATTCCACGTCGCTTCATCAAATAAGTATACGTCTCCTTCGTGCAAAATCGGCCATTTTTCCGTTTCAAATTGGCCGGGAGGGAGTTGTTTCGACATAAGCAGCCACTCCTTTATGATTGATGGTCGAACATCGGCGCAAGGGAGGCGAACAGACGTCATTTTCCTTTGGTGCGGCCATTGCCGACCGCCGAGTGAGCCGAGGATCATGCTCATCGGTTTTGTCGGCCGGCATGACATCCGTTGTTTTTCGGTGGCAACGGCTTCTCCCCGCATCGAGCATCAAGGCTGGAAGATCCAACGTAGTTCTCCCTGTTTTTCCATTATATCATAATCCGAAAGAAAGGATGGGCGCTTCCGTTTTTCTGACGTCGAGGAAGCGGAGGTTGGCCAACGTAAGGATGGGGAAAGGAATGGCGGAGTCATTTTGCCATGAAGCCAAGTTGGATACGGAACATTTTTGTCAATATTTATTGATTTTCTACTTTTCCTAATTATATAATGATAATAACAAATTTGAAACAGCTGTTCCGAATTTCGGAACAAAGGTGGGAGGGAGAGGCTGGCGAAGAAAGGGAAGGCAAAGGCGTGATGAAAGCTGGACAGCGAAATCAGTTACGTCGAAGGGGGAAAAGAAGAACATGGTGCTTATTGGTGTTGCGATCGTGATCGTCGGTTTTATCATTCGCATCAATCCGCTGCTTGTTGTCACTTTGTCTGGATTGGCAACAGGACTCTTCGCCCATCAATCGCTCTATGAGATTATTGAACAATTTGGAAAGGCGTTTACAACCAATCGATATATGGCGGTGTTCATCGCTACTTTGCCTGTCATTGGTCTTTTGGAACGGTTTGGATTGCGCGAACAGGCCGAACATGTAGTGTCAAACATCAAGGCGGCGACAACCGGACGCATTTTGACCGCGTACTTAGTCATACGGGAAGCGGCTGCCGCGGCTGGACTCACCTCCTTGGGCGGACATGCCCAAATGGTTCGCCCACTTGTGGCTCCGATGGCAGAGGGGGCGGCCGAGGCGAAATACGGAACATTGCCGGATCGCGTCCGTGACGACATTCGCGCCCATGCGGCAGCCGTGGACAACATCGGGCTGTTTTTCGGCGAAGATGTGTTCATTGCGATCGGGGCGATTTTGTTGATGAAAGGATTTTTTGATCAAAACGGCATTCCTTCTGATCCGCTGCATATGGCGTTATGGGCGATCCCAACTGCCGTAGCTGCGTTGATCGTGCACAGCTTCCGCCTTCATCGGCTGGACCGCTCCCTTCACAAACTTCTCCATCGGGAGAATGGAAAGGGGAGAGCATAAATGTGGCTGTCAATGGAAGCGGTTTACATATTCTTAGGAATCGTTGTCACGTTAGGAAGCGTCTGGACGTTTGCCGACCGAAGCAACCCGAAACGCTTCACATCCGGGCTGTTTTACTTGCTTTACGGTGTGACGTTATTGTTTGGCAGCGTCATCCCGCCTTTTTATACAGGGGTGCTAGTCCTCATCATGGTGGCTATTGTAGGATTCGGAGGATTGAAGCTGGGAAAATACGAAGAAGCATCGCCGGAAGAAAGGCAACAACATCGCCAGCGTTTGAACAACCGCCTGTTCATCCCGGCGCTGTTGATCCCGATCTTGACTGTCATCGGTGTGACTTGGCTGAAAAATGTCAAAATCGGAGGCGCGTTCCTTCTCGATCCGAACAACGTTACTCTCGTATCATTGGGAGTGGCGACGTTCATGGCGTTGCTCATCAGCATGGCGATGACTCGGTCGACTCCGTTTGCAGCGGTCAAAGAATCGCGCCGGCTGCTTGAAACGATCGGTTGGGCCGCCCTTTTGCCGCAGATGTTGGCGACGTTAGGAACGATCTTTACAACAGCCGGGGTGGGTGCCGCTGTTTCCGAGTGGATCGGTACCATCATTCCGACGCATTCGCTGTTTTGGATTGTTGTGGCTTATTGCGTTGGTATGGCATTGTTTACCATGATCATGGGCAATGCTTTTGCCGCCTTCCCCGTTATGACCGCTGGAATCGCGGTCCCGCTGCTGATTCAACAATTTGGCGTCGACGCGAATCATGTCGCCGCTCTCGGGATGTTTTCCGGCTACTGCGGCACGTTGATGACGCCGATGGCAGCGAATTTCAACATCGTTCCCGCCGCTTTGCTTGATCTACGAGATCAACATCATGTCATTCGCGTGCAAGTGCCGACCGCGCTCATTCTGTTGGCGTTTAACATTGCGGCGATGTATGTCGTCACGCTCATGGACTGATAAAGTCATGATCAAAAGGGGATGAAGATGCGATGAAAACCGTACTTGTGACCGGATTTGCGCCGTTTGGAGGAGAAACGGTGAATCCATCGCTAGAGGCGATCAAGCCATTCGCCGGTTGGAAAACCGATACGTATACGGTTGAGACAAGGGAGATTCCAACGGTATTTGGCAAAGCGATTGAGACGTTGTATGCCGCGATGGAAGACGTGGTTCCTGATCTTGTCATTTGCGTTGGTCAAGCGGGAGGACGGCCTGATCTTTCGATTGAAAGAGTGGCGCTCAATGTGAATGATGCGCGCATTCCGGATAATGAAGGCAATCAGCCGATTGACACGCCGATTGTTCCCAATGGTCCGGTCGGTTATTGGTCCACATTGCCGGTCAAGGCGATAGTCCATGAATTAAGACGGCACGGCATACCGGCTTCCGTCTCGCATACGGCTGGAACGTTTGTGTGCAATCACGTGTTCTATGGACTCATGCACTATATCGCTGAGTCGCAACGGCCCATTCGAGGCGGGTTCATCCATATTCCGTATTTGCCGGAACAAGCCGCCCGTCATCCAGGGCAGCCGAGCATGGCGTTGGAAACGGTGGTGAAAGGATTGCGGATTGCGATCGACGTCGCATTCCGGCAGGAGGAAGATATCGCAACGAGCGAAGGATCGATCTGTTAAGGAAAGAGCAGCGAGCGCCGCATCGGAAATACGAACGGTGCTGTATCCTTCACCTCTCGGCATCAATCGGGCCAAGCAAAAGCGATCGCCATCGAGGGGGAAGGCGAAGCGGCCATCGCCACAGCGAACGTTTCGCCTATGCCTGCTGTTCCAAGCGTGCGTTTCAGCGCCCGGCCTGATTGATCTTTGCGACGATGTGTTCTCCGGAGGGAAAGATCAACGCAAGGGATCAATCCGATAAGAGTATCCTAATTAAAACGAACGGTTCCGACCAACGCGGAGCCGTTCATTTTTTATCCTCAGGCGACAGCAGCGGCAGGAATCATTTCCTTCCCCATTGCACACCGTATCCAATAGGACCATCATCATGGAAAAGATCCATGGGCAATGGTTTGCCCTCCACCTAGGAATGAAAATCCGCCCCAGCTCGGCATTTTCACGGAAAGCATATCAAAAGCGAAAAGGTCTTACGGCGGATGGAATTGTCGGACCAAAGACATGGAATATGCTCTTCTAAAATTACGAACCCTGTCGTTTGGTAGGAATTAGATTTTACGTGAGAGGGAGGATTCCAAAAGTCATACTTTTGGCCCCCTCAAAACTTTAAAGATAATATCAATAAACTGTGAACCCTCTAGTCCTTGCCTTTATAAAATATGAATAAAGTACCA
>NZ_JPYA01000124.1 GCF_000750005.1 Geobacillus icigianus
ATTATACATAATCTAAAATTTAGCGAAACTAGCAAAAAGGGAGAAGGACACATTGGCAAAGCAAACATTGTTGGAAATTGAGGGGCTGCGAGTCTCTTTTCGCATCGGTGATGACTATTATGCGGCGGTCGACGATGTTTCGCTGGCGATCGGGGAGAACGAAATCGTCGCTCTCGTCGGGGAGTCGGGGTGCGGCAAAAGCGCTCTCGCGTTGTCGATCATGGGTCTCCACCCGCCCGAAAAGACAAAAATTGAGGGGCGCCTGCACTTTAAAGGAACAAACTTGCTATCGCTTTCCGTTGCCGAACTCAACCGCATCCGAGGCAAAGAAATCGGGATGATCTTTCAGGATCCGTTAACGGCATTGAATCCGCTTATGACAGTCGGCCGGCAAATCGAAGAAAGCATGGACTACCATCTGCGGTTGTCAGCAGCCGAAAAAAAGAAGCGAACAATCGGCTTGCTTCGCAAAGTCGGCATTCCCGAGCCGGAAAAGGCGTACCACCGTTATCCGCACGAGTTGTCCGGGGGGATGCGGCAGCGGGTCGTGATTGCGATCGCCATCGCCTGCGAGCCCGCCCTGCTCATCGCCGATGAACCGACAACGGCGCTTGATGTGACGATTCAGGCGCAGATCATGGGGTTGCTCAAAGAGCTGCAGCGACAAATGAAAACGAGCGTTATTTTAATCACGCATGATTTGGGAGTGGTGGCGGAAATGGCTGATCGCGTCGCTGTCATGTACGCAGGGGAAATCGTCGAATTGGCCGACGTCGACGCCATTTTCCACCGCCCGCTCCATCCGTATACTCGCTCGTTGCTGCAGTCGATCCCGTCCGCTCAAACAAAAAAAGAACGGCTCCATGTCATCCAAGGGATCGTTCCGCCGCTGCATAAGCTGCCGCGGCATGGATGTCGTTTCCAACCGCGCATCGGCTGGATCGGAGCCGACAAGCATGAGGAGGAGCCGAAATTGCGCGAAGTGGAACCGGGCCATTGGGTGCGCTGCACATGTTATGAACATTTTTATTTTCCTGATGATCAAACGGTAGGTGGAATCGGTTATGGCGCTTCTTAACATTCAGCATTTGAAGGTGTATTATCCCGTGCGCGGCGGGTTTTTTCGCCGGGTGGTCGACCACGTGCGCGCGGTCGACGATGTCAGTTTTTCGCTGAACAAAGGGGAAACGTACGGGCTCGTCGGCGAGTCCGGCTGCGGCAAGACGACGACAGGGCGCACGATCATCGGTTTGATCCGCGCCACGGCCGGAGAAGTGCTGTTTGAAGGGACGGATTTGACAAAACTTCGCCGCCGCGAGTTTCATCCGTATCGGAAAGACATCCAGATGATTTTCCAAGATCCGTATTCTTCGCTCAATCCGCGCAAACGTGTGCTCGATATTGTCGCCGAGCCGCTCCGCAATTTTGAACGTCTGTCTCCGCATGAGGAGCGGCAGAAGGTGCAATACGTCTTAGAGCGGGTCGGCTTGAGCGCGGAGTCGATTTACAAATATCCGCATGAATTTTCCGGCGGACAGCGCCAACGCATCGGCATTGCGCGGGCGCTCACGCTCAATCCGAAGCTCATCATCGCCGATGAGCCGGTGTCGGCGCTTGATGTGTCGGTGCAGGCGCAAGTGTTGAATTTCATGAAAGAAATCCAGCAGGAGTACGGGCTGACGTATTTGTTCATCAGCCATGATTTAGGGATCATCCGGCATATGTGTGACCGCATCGGCATTATGTACCGCGGCCGGCTCGTGGAGGAAGGGACGAGCGAGGAAATTTTCACGAATCCGCAGCATATTTATACGAAACGGCTGCTCTCTGCCATTCCGAACGCCGACCCGCGCGAACGCGGGCGGCAGGAGGCGCTTCGCCGCGAAGTGGAAAAAGAATATGAACAGTCGTATTCGCGCTATTTTGATGAAAACGGCCGAGCTCACCCGCTTAAGCCGATTTCGCCGACGCACTCGGTGGCCATTCCATAAAGAGGGGGACGGGAAGATGCTGAAATTTATTTTACGGCGAATCCTCATTATGATTCCGCAATTGTTTTTGCTGAGCGTCCTCATTTTCTTGTTGGCGAAGGCGATGCCAGGGGATGCGCTGACGGGGCAGCTGGCGGCCAATCCAAAAATGGATCCAAAAACACTGGCGGAAATGAAGGAAAAACTTGGCTTAAATGATCCGGTACATATTCAATACATCCGTTGGGTGAAAAACATGCTGCATGGTGATCTCGGCCTTTCCTATACCCATCAGCAGCCGGTCACCGATTTGCTGGCCGGACGGATCGGGAATACGGTGTTGCTGTCGGCGGCGATTTTAATTTTAACTTACTTGATTGCCATTCCGCTCGGCATCGTGTCGGGCCGATGGACTGATACATGGGCTGATAAGCTGATCATTGGTTACAGCTATATCGGGTTTGCCACGCCGCTGTTCATTTTTGCTTTGATCATGCTGTTTATTTTCGGCTTTCACCTTGGCTGGTTTCCAACCGGCGGCAGCGTGGACGTTCAGGTCGAGGAAGGGACGCTCGCTTACTATTTAAGCAAATTGAACCATCTTATGCTTCCAGCATTGTCGGGAGCGCTGATTAACACAGTCATTACGATTCAATATTTGCGCAGCGAAATCGTCGATACGAAAGTGAAAGATTTCGTAAAAACGGCGCGGGCGAAAGGCGTGCCGGAGCGGCATATCTATTGGCGTCATATTTTGCGCAATTCGTTTTTGCCGATCGCGGCGTTTTTAGGGTATGAAATCACCGGACTTATCGGCGGTTCCGTGTTTTTGGAGTCGATCTACAGCTACCCGGGGCTTGGCCAGCTGTTTTTGCAGTCGATTATGCAGCGGGATTACAGCGTCGTGACGGCGCTCGTCATGATTTCCGGTCTGGCGACGCTCGTGGGCACGCTGTTGTCGGACATCATTTTGAGTGCGGTCGACCCGCGCATCCGGATTGAGTAGGGAAGGAGGAAGGCGGCTGACATGAAAGCGGAAATCAGCGGCCCAACGCCGGTCGGAGCGAACATCGAGAAAAGCCCTTCTGCCTTTTCGATCATGTGGCGGGAGGTAGTTCGGGATCGGCTCGCGCTTGGCTCGCTCATCATTTTAGGAATCCTTTTGGCGATCGTCTATGGCGTGTCACTCTTTTTGGATCAAGAGGAAATCGTGAAAGTCGATTTTCTTTCCATTTATTCTCCGCCGTCAGCGGAACACTGGCTTGGCACAGACTACGGGGGGCGCGACGTGTTTGGCCAGCTCATCATCGGCGCCCGCAATTCGTTTACGATCGGGCTGGCCATTACGCTCATTACCGGCCTCATCGGGCTGACGATCGGGCTGATTGCTGGATATTTTGGCGGTTGGATTGACAATGTTATTATGCGCGTCATCGATTTCATTCTCGTTCTGCCATTTTTGATGCTTGTTATTGTTTTTGTCGCCATTGTGCCTAAATATAATGTATTGACGTTTATTTTGATCATGAGCGCGTTTTTGTGGACGGGCAAAGCCCGGCTGATCCGCGCCAAAACGCTGGCTGAGCGCGAGTTGGATTATGTCAGCGCGTCAAAAACGCTCGGCACGCCGGATTGGAAAATTATTATTTTCCAAATTTTGCCCAACCTCAGCTCGATCATTATTGTCAATTTGACGTTAAATTTGGCGGGCAACATCGGCATCGAGTCCGGTCTCACGTACCTTGGCTTCGGGCTGCCGGAGAGCACGCCGAGCTTGGGCACGCTCGTCAGTTATGCGACCAATCCGGATGTGCTGCAAAACAAATGGTGGGTTTGGTTGCCTGCATCATTGCTTATTTTAGTAATGATGCTGTGCATAAATTTTATCGGCCAAGCGTTGAAACGTGCGGCTGATGCAAGACAACGACTAGGATAAGGGGGAGAAAATGTGAAGAGAAAATGGTTGGCGACTCTCGCCGCGCTCTTGCTCGTGCTCGCCGGGTGCACGGGCAAATCCGACACAACGAGTGGAAAGGGTAACAACAACGAAAAACCGGCGGCCCAGAAGGAAGACACCAGCAAATTCCCGATGACGGTGAAAAACGACGGGAAAATCATTGACGGCGGCGTGCTGAAATACGGCCTTGTGTCCGACACGCCGTTTGAAGGGACGCTCAATCGAGCATTTTACCAAGGAGAACCCGATGCAGAAGTCATGCAGTTTTTTGACGAAAGTCTCTTCCGAATCAATAGCGACTATGAAATTACGAATGACGGTGCTGCAACGTATGAGCTATCTAAAGATAAAAAGACGATGACGATCCGCATCAAAGACAACGTCAACTGGCATGACGGCCAGCCGGTGACCGCCGAAGACTTGGAGTACGCCTATTTGGTCATTGGCAGTAAAGATTACACCGGCGTCCGCTATGGCGATGCGCTCATCCAAGGCATCGTTGGAATGGAAGAGTATCATAGCGGCAAAGCGAATAAAATTTCTGGCATTAAAGTCATCGACAAAAAGACGTTGACGATTACATGGAAACAGGCCAATCCGTCGGTGTTGACCGGCATTTGGGCCTATCCGCTGCCGAAGCATTACTTGAAAGACATTCCGATCAAAGACTTGGCGAAATCGGATAAAATTCGGAAAAACCCGATCGGCTTCGGACCGTTCAAAGTGAAGAAAATCGTTCCGGGCGAGTCGGTCGAGTTTGTTCGCAATGATGACTATTGGGATGGCAAACCAAAATTGAAGGGTGTCATTTTAAAAGTCGTCAGCCCGAAAGTCATTTTGCAAGCGATGAAAAAAGGGGAAATCGATGTTGCAGAATTCCCAACTGACCAATATGTGAATGCTAAAGGAACAAAAAATATTCAGTTTATCGGCAGAATAGATTTGGCGTACAACTATATCGGCTTTAAACTCGGCCACTGGGATGCGAAAAAGCAAGAAAACGTCATGGACAATCCGAAATTCCAAAACAAAAAACTGCGCCAAGCGATGGCGTACGCCATCAACACCCAAGAGGTGGCCGACCGCCTGTATCATGGCTTACGCTTCCCGGCGAACACGCTCATTCCGCCGTCGTTCCCGGGCTACCATGACAATTCGATCAAAGGGTATACGTACAATCCGGAAAAAGCGAAACAATTGCTGGATGAAGCGGGATATAAAGATGTGGATGGCGATGGCCTCCGCGAAGATCCGAACGGCAAAAAATTCAAGATCAACTTCTTGGCGATGAGCGGCGGGGACATCGCTGAACCGTTGGCCAAGTTTTATATGCAATGCTGGAAAGATGTGGGTCTCGATGTTCAGCTTGTGGACGGACGCTTGGCGGAGTTCAACTCTTTCTATGATATGGTCAAAAAAGATGATCCGAAAGTGGACGTTTACGCAGCCGCGTGGGCGACGGGCACGGACGTCGATCCATACGGATTGTATGGACGGAACGTCATGTTCAACTACTCGCGCTGGGTCAATGAGAAAAACGATGAACTGTTGGAAAAAGGCCATTCGGAGCAGGCGTTTGACAAAGAATATCGCCGGAAAATTTACAGTGAATGGCAACAGCTGATGAACGAAGAAGTTCCGGTCATTCCGACGCTGTATCGCTTCTCCATCCTTGCGGTTAACAACCGCGTCGCCAACTTTACGGTCGATCCGGGCTCGAAACTGACGTGGAAAGATGTCGGCGTCACGTCCGAGCAACCGGAAGTCGAACAATGACGATTGCCGCCTTTGATGATGTATGATAAGATAGAAGACAAATTGCATACGTCTTATCAAGAGTGGGCGAGAGAACGGGCTTGATGACCCCACAGCAACCTGCCGCTGGCAAGGTGCTAACACCCGCAAAGCGATGTCGCTTTGGATGATAAGAACGGCCACCCCCTTTCGCGTCATTCCGAGGCGGAAGGGGGTTTTTGATGATGGGAGGTGAGGGGGCGTGGCGGAACGACTGTCGCTCCGCGCTTGCATGGCGGCGCATGTGGTGGCGGCGACGTTTCCCGTTCACGTCATGCGCTGCGTGCGGACGGAGCTCATCCGGTTCGATCGCTAGGCGGTCGTGCATATCGACTGCGGGGACGGCTATGTCCACCTGTATGGGAAACCCAAGGAACGATGGTTTCCCTCGTGCTGACGAACGATGAGGCGGAGGGATGGAAAGCGGAGGGGGCGTACGCCCTTGATCGCTATCTATGGCAGGGGCTAGGAAAAAATACGTTTTCCACCGTCAATGACCCCGTATTTGCGGGCTGTGTTTTCCATTGAATCGTAGAACGTGAGAGAAAGGAAGAACAGCGGATGGCAGTCAAAAAATTTGAACACGTCGGCATCCAAGTGAAAGATATTGAAACATCGAAAGTATTTTATCAAAACGTCGTCGGCCTCGAGCTGCTCAGCGAGATGATTCATACGAACGGGACGATGAAACTGGCGTTTTTGGGGCTTGACGGCCAAGTCATCGTTGAGCTCATCGAAGGATACAATCCGGATTTGCCGACGGAAGGAAAAGTGCATCACGTCGCATTTACGGTCGAAGGCATTGAACAGGAGAAAGAGCGGCTCGTGTCGCTTGGCGTTCCGCTCGTTTGGGAGGACATTACCGCGCTTCCGAACGGGGCGAAATATTTGTTTTTCCTCGGCCCGGACGGGGAATGGATCGAATTTTACGAACCGGAACGATAAGAAGAATGAAAACAGGCAGC
The DNA here is from genome assembly GCF_000750005.1 of Geobacillus icigianus. Taxonomy (GTDB): domain Bacteria; phylum Bacillota; class Bacilli; order Bacillales; family Anoxybacillaceae; genus Geobacillus; species Geobacillus icigianus. The sequence continues at coordinate 6,687 of NZ_JPYA01000124.1, forward strand.
CCGCGATTTTGCATCGATCGGGCTTTGGGCGTCAGAGCGTGGCTGGCGCCTCTTTCTATTTTTTTGCCTTGACCGCACATCGACCGGTGGCATAGAAGGCCGGTGAAAAACCGCTGTCACACACCAATGGGCGGCCTTTTTAATCAGAAAAGTTTCATGGGCAGTGTGATCTGCCCTCCACCGAGGCGTGAAAATCTCGCGTCAGTTCGGCATTTTCACGGAAAGTTCCATGGGCAACGGTTTGCCCTCCACCCAAGGATGAAAATCCGCGTCAGTTCGGCATTTTTATAGAAAATGGGTGGCCATCCGTATTTTTCCCGAAATCACCATCCTTATAGGTCCTGTCAGCTTCGTTTTGTACGGATGGCAGTCCGTGTGTGGGCTGACATGTGGGAATGATTCCTGATGGAGCCACTTCGTTGTTCATGACGGTCATTGTAGCATGGACAGCAACTTTAGGGCAAAAAGTGCGCTTTAGGGTCGAGACTTTTTCAATTGGATGATATACTAAGAATAAAGAGGGGAGGAGATGTCATGGAAGAAACGATCGTTCACGCCATTCAAGACGACTATCCGGAGGAATTCGCTTGGTGCTATGGCTGCGGCCGTTTGAATGAGACGGGCCACCATTTCCGCACCGGATGGCAAGGGGACAAGACGGTGACCGTATACACGCCGCGCCCCGAACATACTGCCATCCCTGGGTTTGTATACGGTGGATTGATCGCCTCGCTCATCGACTGCCACGGTACTGGTTCAGCAGCGCTGGCGCTGCACCGGAAAAACGGCCATGAGCCGGGTAGCGGGGAGACGCCGCCGCGCTTTGTCACCGCTTCGCTGCACGTCGATTTTCTCAAACCGACGCCGCACGGGGTGCCGCTTGTGGCCATCGGCACGGTGACGGAAATTCACCCGAAAAAATGGCAAGTTGACACCGAAGTGTTTGCGAACGGTGAATTATGCGCCCGCGGGCAAGTCGTCGCCGTCGTGATGCCGAAAACGTTTGTCCGCTCTTAACAAGCAACGGAAAGCGCCGAAAAGCCGCTGTTTTTTGACAGCGCTTTCTTCGGCGCTTTGTCACTGGGGGCGGTTAGGAACTGAGCGCCCCCTGCAGTTCGGCTCGCGCTGGCGGGCAAAGCCCATCATCATTCCCCCTGCCCGTTGTGAAGAGCCAAGGCGTCCGGAGTCGTTGTCCGAAATGCCGCTTTCTTTCCAGTAGGTTTTGAGGGGCGGTGATTTAAGGAAACAGGCCGCTTACCGGCCTCGCTTCTTAAATAGAAAAGCCTTGTCGCGTCAGAATCGTCTTTCACACGCTCCCCCCATTGTCCGAAAGAAACAACCGCTTTTCACCAGCCTGTTTGGCCTTCTTTCGGAATCCTGCCCATGACCCGCTCGCACGAATGACCTTCATCGTTTTTCCATGATGATCACGGATGACGTGGCGCTCGCCACCTCTTTGCCGCTTTGCCGCACGGTGGCGGTCACATAAACGACCGTTCGCCCGGGTTTTTCCACTAGCGCCTCGATTTCCGCTTCCCCCGCTTCCAGCGGACGATGAAACGTCGTGTGCAAATTGATCGAAGCGTGCATTTGGTTATCGCGAAGCAAGGTCGTCACCGCATACGCCATCACAATATCCGCAGCTGCGCCGACAAACCCGCCCATAATGACGCCGTTGCCGTTGAGCAGCGATTCGCTTACCTTCCATACTCCTTTCGCATAGCCGTCCCGGGCTTCTGTCAAGCGAACGCCGAGCGTTGTATCGCACGGCGGCGGCGCGCTTTGGCCGGCGATGACGTCATGTAAGTTGACGGTTGATTTCATGCTGTGTCCCCCTTTCTGTTGTCGATCTGTATTCTTTTATTCGCGGGAAAGAGGCGATTTCCTCTTTCTGCCCCTGCAAGAAGGAGAACGGCAAAGCGGCAGCGAAAGAAACAGGTAGCTGATCGTCGAAAGGAGATGGTTCGATGTATCAACAACCCGAGCAAAGTCGCTGGACGGGGAGGGTGGACAGTGTGAGCGATGAACGGGCGTTTCGCCTCCATCAGCGCATCCGCCTGTTGGATTTATCGCAGCCGTTGGCGCCGATGGAACGAGCAGCGGCTCTCATCGGCTTTGCCTGCGACGAGGGCGTGCGCCGCAACCAAGGCCGTCAAGGGGCGAAAGAGGCGCCGGCCGCTGTGAAAGCGGCGTTGGGCCGGCTGCCATGGCATCTTCCGCAAGGCGCGTCCATCTTTGATGCCGGCGATGTCGTTTGCGTGGACGGACAGCTCGAACAAAGCCAAGCCGAACTCGGCAAAGCCGTCGCCCGCCTGCTGCGAAGTGGCGCGGTGCCGGTGGTGATCGGCGGCGGCCATGAGACGGCGTATGGCCATTATTTGGGCGTCCGTGAAGCGCTTGGGCCGAACGCCCGCCTTGGCATCATCAACATTGACGCTCATTTCGATTTGCGGCCGTATGATAACGGGCCGACATCCGGGACGATGTTTCGGCAAATTTTGGATGAGGACAAACAGGTAGGGTATTGCTGCTTAGGCATTCAGAAGCTCGGCAACACGGCGGCGCTGTTTGCGGATGCACAGCGGTACGGATGCGAGTACATGCTGGAAGAACAGCTGACTGCGGGGCCGATGGAGGCAGCGTATGAACAGATCGAACGATTTGCCTCAGCGTATGACGGCGTGATGTTGACCATTTGCATGGATGCGATCAGCGCTGCCGCCGCGCCGGGGGTGAGCGCGCCGTCGCCGTTTGGACTCGCACCATCGCTGGTGCGCGCGCTCATCCGCCGCGTCGTTTCTCATCCGAACACGATCAGCGTCGATCTTTGCGAAGTCAACCCGCTCGTGGATGAAGGCGGAAAAACCGTGGCGCTCGCCGCTGCTTTTTGCTTCGAAATCCTTCTTCATCTCCAATGTTGGCAAGGAGACCCCTCACTTAGGTGCAGGCACCATGGGGGCAGTTGACTTTCGACGTTTGCAAAGCAGCGCCGAACACATTCGCTGAACACGTTGCCTGAACCATTTCATCAAGCAGCTAAGGCGGTGAGAAGATGAAACTCGTCATTGCCGAACGGGACGACAAGGAACGAGAAGCGATCCGCTGGCTCGTGTCCACGTATTCCTTGCCGATTGAGCAAGTATATACGGCGGCTACGGTCGAGGAGATGATGGCGCTGCTGGAACGGGAAGCGCCGGAGCTATTGTACGTCGAATTGGACATGATTCCGTATGAACAGTGGGGGAAAGCGGCATCTTGCATCCGCCTGTTTTGCCAGCGCGTGATTGCCGCAACCGCGGAGGCGACATTCGCACGGGCGAAGCAAGCCATCGACTGGCAATGCGTCGATTTGCTTGTGAAGCCGCTTGAGCCCACCAAATTGAAGCAAGCGTTGCGAACGGCGGCTTCATTTTCTGCGGGGGACGGGCGCTCTCGTTCGTCCGTCGGTGTTGGCGGCTATGATGACGATTATCGCTCGTTATTTGCCGATGACTGTGTTGACGTGTCGACCCACGTATGGCTTGTGCAGGCCGAACAACCTGCCTTATCTTCTGAAGTGGTCCGCTTTTTAACGAACTATCCGTTTCGCCGGCGGGCGCGCGTCTTGCCGTTGACCCATATGGCGGCCTGTCTCTTTCCCGAGCTGCCGGGCGATGGAAAAGAAGAGGCATGGAAGATGTTGCGCGATTGGGAGGAGGATCATCATGAGCCATTGGCGGTCGTTATCATGCCGCCGGATGGCCGGCGATCGGTGCGTGAGCGATACCAAGCCGCCCGCCGGCTGCTCGAGACGACGTTTTTTATCGGCTACCGGCAAGTGATCGCTCCGGCGCCGGATGACGGACCGTGGCGCCACTTGGATCCGTTTCTAACGCCGGAAGAGCAGCGGCAATGGATCGAGATGCTTGAGCGGTTTGACCATGAAGCGGTCAAACGATGGCTGCAACAGGAATTTTCCGATTGGACGCCGCCGTTTCCGAGCCCGGAGATGGTGCGCACGCGGTTGACGAGTATTTTGGCGCAAATCCGCCGGTTTATGAAGACGTACCGTCTGGACCGCGGCGCGACCGAACGAGAATACATGCGCCTGTTTCAGGAAATTTTGTATAATCCGGTGCTGTATCGCATCGTTCAGGAACTGATTTTGTTTTTGCGCCGGCTGCTTGACGAAGCGAGGCGAGCAGCGGAAGACGCGCGCGTCGACGCCATCGAACGGGGGCTCCGCTATATGGAAGCGCATTTTCGCGACCCGTCGCTCACGTTGGAGCGGGCCGCGGCGGCAGCCGGCCGCAGCCCTGCGTATTTCAGCCATTTGTTGTCGAAAAAGCGCGGCGTGACGTTCCGCCAATGGCTGACGAACCGGCGGCTTGAGGAGGCGAAACGGCTGCTCCGGCAAACCGACCTCTCGATTAAGGAAATCGCTGAACAGACCGGGTTTCGCACGGCCCATTATTTGACGCGCGTCTTTAAAGCCGAACTGAATCAGACACCGACCGCCTACCGCGATGAACAACGATCGTATCGGTCATCACCGCGGTAGGCGGTTTTTTTCAAAAAAAATGAACAGCCATCAAAAGAAATGGATCAATGAAGGAGAAAGAAATATGAAATTTCGAAAAAAATGACTCACCTTTAAAAGAGGCGCATCTATCTCCGTCTTCTTCCCTTCCTTACAATAAAAGCAAAGAGGGAAAAGGAGAGGATGACGATGACAGACAAACGAATGGTGCAAGCGCTTTCCGGAACAACGCGGCGAGCGAAAGGATGGATTCAGGAAGCGGCGCTGCGCATGTTGCACAACAACTTGCATCCGGATGTCGCCGAGCGGCCCGATGAGTTGATCGTTTACGGCGGCATCGGGAAAGCGGCGCGCAACTGGGAATGTTACGAGGCGATTGTGGACACTCTTCTCCGGTTGGAAAACGATGAGACATTACTCATTCAATCGGGCAAGCCGGTCGCGGTGTTTCGCACCCACCCGGATGCGCCGCGCGTGCTCATGGCCAACTCGAACCTCGTGCCGGCATGGGCGACATGGGACCATTTCCATGAGCTCGACAAAAAAGGGCTGATCATGTACGGACAAATGACGGCCGGCAGCTGGATTTACATCGGCAGTCAAGGCATCGTCCAAGGGACGTACGAAACGTTCGCCGAAGTGGCGCGCCAGCACTTTGGCGGCACGCTGGCAGGAACGATCACGGTAACGGCCGGCCTTGGCGGCATGGGCGGGGCGCAGCCGTTGGCGGTGACGATGAACGGCGGCGTCTGTCTCGCTGTTGAAGTCGACCCGGCCCGCATCCAGCGCCGCCTTGACACGAAATACCTTGACACGATGACCGACAGTCTGGACGCCGCGCTCGCCATGGCCAAACGGGCGAAGGAAGAGAAAAAGGCGCTGTCGATCGGCCTTGTCGGCAATGCGGCCGAAGTGTTGCCGCGGCTCGTTGATATGGGTTTTGTTCCGGACGTCTTGACCGATCAAACGTCCGCCCATGATCCGTTAAACGGCTACATCCCCGCCGGGTTGACGCTTGAGGAGGCGGCCGAGCTGCGGGTGCGCGATCCGAAGCAGTACGTTGCCCGCGCCAAACAGTCGATTGCCGCGCATGTGCGGGCGATGTTGGCGATGCAACACCGAGGAGCGGTGACGTTTGATTACGGCAACAACATCCGCCAAGTAGCGAAAGACGAAGGAGTCGAAGACGCCTTCTCTTTCCCGGGCTTTGTGCCGGCGTACATCCGCCCGCTCTTTTGTGAAGGAAAGGGCCCGTTCCGCTGGGTGGCGCTCTCCGGCGATCCGGAAGACATTTACAAAACCGATGAAGTCATTTTGCGCGAGTTCAGCGAGAACGAACGCCTTTGCCATTGGATCCGCATGGCGCAAAAACAAATCCAATTCCAAGGGTTGCCGGCGCGCATTTGCTGGCTTGGCTACGGCGAGCGGGCGAAGTTCGGAAAACTCATCAACGACATGGTCGCCCGCGGTGAATTGAAGGCGCCGATCGTCATCGGACGCGACCATTTGGACTCGGGTTCGGTCGCCTCGCCGAACCGGGAGACGGAAGCGATGAAAGACGGAAGCGATGCCATCGCTGACTGGCCGATTTTAAACGCCCTGTTGAATGCGGTCGGCGGCGCAAGCTGGGTGTCGGTTCACCACGGCGGCGGCGTCGGCATGGGCTACTCCATTCACGCCGGCATGGTCATTGTCGCCGACGGGACGAAAGAGGCGGAAAAACGGCTGGAGCGTGTGTTGACGACCGACCCCGGTCTTGGTGTTGTCCGCCACGCCGACGCGGGGTATGAGCTCGCCATTCGGACAGCGAAAGAAAAAGGCATCGATATGCCGATGCTGAAGTAGAAAGGAGAACCGCCTATGCGCCCGCTCTTTGTCCGCCGCGCCCGCCAGCTCGTCACGCTGGCGGGAAGCTCCGCGGCTCCGCTTGTGGGAAAGAACATGAGCGACCTTTCCATCATGGAAAACGGCAGCGTCTGGATCGAAAACGGCACGATCACCGCCGTTGGTCCGGACGACGAACTCGTCCGCCGTTTCGCGGATCGGCTTGCCGAAGCAGAGGTGATCGACGCCCGCGGCAAAACGGTCACCCCCGGCCTTGTCGACCCGCACACCCATCTCGTTTACGCCGGTAGCCGTGAACACGAATGGACGATGCGCCTCGGCGGGGCGACGTATATGGAGATCATGAACGCTGGCGGCGGCATTCACGCGACGACAAAGGCCACCCGCGAGGCGTCGGAAGAGACGCTGTACGAAGAAAGCAAGCGGCGGCTCGATCAGTTTTTGCTTCACGGCGTCACGACCGTTGAGGCGAAAAGCGGCTACGGGTTAAGCCTTGAGCATGAAATGAAGCAGCTTAACGTCGCCAAGCGGCTTCATGACACCCATCCGGTCGATGTCGTTTCCACCTTTCTTGGCGCCCACGCCGTTCCGCCGGAGTGGAAGCACGACCGGGAGGAATATATCCGTTTGATCGTCGAAGAAATGATTCCTGAAGTCAGCCGTCAGGGGTTGGCTGAGTTCAACGACGTCTTTTGCGAGCGCGGCGTGTTCACCCCTGATGAGGCGCGCCGCATCCTCGAAGCAGGCAAAGCGCACGGCTTGACGCCGAAAATCCACGCCGATGAGATCGAACCGTACGGCGGCGCCGAACTGGCTGCTGAGGTGGGGGCGATATCGGCCGACCACTTGCTTCGTGCCTCTGATGACGGCCTCCGCCGCATGGCGGAGCGCGGCGTGATCGGCGTCCTCTTGCCAGGCACAGCGTTTTTCTTACTAACCAACGCCGCCAACGCCCGTCGCTTGCTCGACGCCGGCGTCCCAGTCGCCTTAGCGACCGACTGCAACTCCGGCTCATCGCCGACCGTCTCGCTCCCGCTGGTCATGAGCCTTGCCTGCTTGCATATGCGCATGACCCCGGCCGAGGCGCTTGCCGCCGCCACGATCAACGCCGCCCACGCCATCGGCCGCGCCCATGTGATCGGCAGCCTTGAACCAGGCAAGAAAGCGGATTTGGTCGTTTTCAACGTCCCGAACTACGTGCAAATCATGTACTATTACGGCGTCAACCATGCGGAGACGGTGATCAAGGACGGGAAGGTGGTGGTGGCGGGAGGAAAGGTGCGCGCTTGAGGGGGGATGGTCTTCCGTTGAAGCGTTTGGCGACCGGAAGCGGGATGCTTCCGGTTGCACAGTCTTGCGTAAGAAGAACAATGGGGGTGGAGAGAAATGAAAGCGGATCCAACCATAGCGCCATCCACGCCGGCAAGCGGGGCATGGAAGTTTTTCGTCTTTAGCGCCATCGGCATTTTCGTATTTTTCGTCCCGGTTTCGATCGGCGGCACATCGTCAATTTTGCTCGATCATATTGTGACATGGATCCGCACCCAGTTTTCGGCACTTGTTCCTTATTATGCTCTTATCGTGATCGCTCTCGGTGCCGTTTATCCGTTTTACAAAAAAACGTGGAACAAAGATGCTGTGACAACCGTTTTTTCACTGTTGAAAGTTCTAGGACTGATCACGGCGGTCATGCTTGTGTTTCACATCGGTCCGTCGTGGCTGTTTCAGCCGGATATGGGGCCGTTTTTGTACGATAAGCTCGTCGTTTCCGTCGGCTTGCTTGTGCCGATTGGCTCGGTTTTTCTCGCTCTTCTTGTTGGCTACGGGCTGCTTGAATTCGTTGGTGTGTGGATGCAGCCGATCATGCGGCCGATTTGGAAAACGCCGGGCCGCTCGACCATCGATGCCGTTGCCTCCTTTGTCGGCAGCTACTCCATCGGTCTTTTGATCACGAACAAAGTGTTCAAAGAGGGCAAATATACGGTGAAAGAGGCGGCAATCATCGCTACCGGCTTCTCCACCGTATCCGTCACATTTATGGTGGTTGTCGCGAAAACGTTAGGGTTAATGTCGATATGGAATACGTATTTTTGGGTGACCTTTCTCGTCACGTTTGCCGTTACAGCGTTCACCGCTCGGATGTGGCCGCTAAGCCGCATGAGCGATGAATACTACGACGGCAAGGGGGATCCCGAGCAAAGAGTGACGGGTAACTATATGAAACAAGCTTGGTCTGAGGCGATGAAAGCGGTAGCGCAGTCAAAAGGGATCGGGACGAATATATGGGAAAACTTGCGCGATGGTTTTATCATGACGATGGGCATTTTGCCTTCCATTATGTCGGTCGGACTGATCGGGCTGCTGCTCGCTGAATATACGCCGTTTTTTGATTGGCTGGGCTATCTGTTTTATCCGTTTACTCTTCTCTTGCAAATTCCAGAGCCGTTGTTGGCAGCGAAAGCTTCGGCCATCGAGATCGCCGAAATGTTTTTGCCAGCCTTGCTTGTCACTGAAGCACCGCTCGTAACAAAATTTATAATTGCCGTTGTTTCCGTTTCTGCCATCTTGTTCTTTTCTGCTGTCATTCCATGCATTGTATCCACTGAGATTCCGCTCAGTTTGCCGAAACTGCTCGTCATTTGGTTCGAGCGGACGGTATTGACGCTCATCCTCACCGCACCGCTGGCGTACTGGCTGCTTTGACAATGAGCGGACGTCAAGACAAGCGGATGTTTCTTTCCGATTGAGAACGAGCGAGGAGAACTTGACTGCTCGAACTTCGGGGGAGGGGTCGCCAAAACAATGATCAATGTGAAACATTGGCTAGCCATGGCAATCCTTTTTTCTTATCCGCATGCAGTATATGGGAAACGAATCGATATTGATCAGTGACGTCGTCCATCATTGACCTGACTATACGCGGTTTGCGCCGGGAGGATCAGCGCTGGCAAAAGAACAGCATCCACCCTAGCGATTCGTTCGCTTGAGGGTGGATGATTTCCTTTGATAGAGCGGCAGGACCGAACTCCCCCGAACTTTGTGAAGCGGCCGTCCGCATCGGCACTGCCAATATGGCTTCGCCCGGCCGTGCCGCTTCGTGCTAGTAAGGATTCCAGATCACGTGAAATGGGAAGCTGATGCCGCCAAGTGTCTCCGATGGAGAGACTTGGCGGTAAAGCGACCTGCTCCTTTCATCACCGGCCTCCAGATGCTTACATCGTTTCCCGCTGCTGCTTTAACAAATCGCGAATTTCGGTGAGCAGCTCTTCTTCTTTTGTCAGCGTCGGCGCTGTTTCCTTCACTTCTTCTTGCTTTTTCACCCGTTCGTATAAGGTGTTGATCAGTTTGACAAACAGGAAAATCGAGAAGGCGATAATCAAAAAGTCGACAACCGTTTGGATAAACGCGCCGTATTTGATTTCCGCCTTGCCGACTTTCCATGATAAGCTGCTGAAATCAATGCCGCCTAGAATCAACCCGACAAGCGGCATGATGATGTCATTGACGAGCGAGGAAACGATTTTGCCAAACGCCCAGCCGATGATGACCCCAACGGCTAAATCGATGACATTGCCGCGGACGGCGAATTTTTTAAATTCGTTCCACATGACAATCTCCTTCCTCTAGAAATGTTGATTGACCAAGGATGTTCGGCCTTTCAACGGCGTCAAAAAATATGGTTCGACAATATTCATTTTTTGAACGGTCGTTTTCTGTATTATACCATACAGCGGCTTGGGAAAAACGTTTCGAGACGAAATCATAGAAAATCGATCGTATTTATAGTATTATAAGCGTGTCAACGAAAGCAAAAAGGGGGATATGCACCATGGAAATGACCGCGCAACAAGACGTTCGCGCCAAGCAGGCGGCGAACGCTCCGAAAAATCCGACGGCATGGATCATTGCAGTCTCCTGCTTCGTCCTAATCGGCGGCGCGTTGTTCTTGTATAGCCGCGTGTCTTGGCAACAAGCGATGTTGTATTTGTTGGGAGCACTCGGTGGCTTTGTGCTTTACCAGGCCCATTTCGGCTTTACCTCGGCGTGGCGGAAATTCATTTTGTACCGCCAAGGAGAAGGCATTCGGGCGCAGATGATCATGATGGCGGTGGCCAGCGCGTTGTTTTTGCCGCTATTGTTGAAAGGATCGGCGTTTGGCCATCCGGTGTCAGGGTATGTATTTGGCGTAGGGGTGTCGGTGATCGTCGGCGCCTTTCTGTTTGGCATCGGCATGCAGCTGGGGGACGGCTGCGCGTCCGGGACGTTGTATCATATTGGCGGCGGCGATGCCAATGGCATAGTGACGCTCATCGGTTTTATCGCCGGATCGGTCATTGCCACGGCTCACTTTGATGTATGGGCGCAAATGCCGCAATGGGAGCCGTTCTCGTTCATTGTCCAATTCGGCGCGCTTGGCGGGTTTGGATGCCAGCTTGTTTTGTTAGGAGCGGTCTATTATATTGTGACGGTGATGGAAAAGCGGCGCCACGGCAAGCTGATGACGATGCCGCTTGCCAATCGGAACGGCTGGAAGGCCATGTACAAGGGTCCTTGGCCGCTTCTTGCTGGCGCGCTGCTGCTCGCTCTTGTCAATGCGCTCGTGCTGCTCATCAGCGGCAAACCGTGGGGCATCACGTCCGCGTTTGCCTTATGGGGCGCGAAGGCGGTGCAACTGTTTGGCATTGATCCGACCGCTTGGACATATTGGCAAGACGAGGCGAAACGGCAGGCGCTCGCCAATCCGCTCTACTACGATACAACGGCGGTCATGGACATTAGCTTAATGTTCGGAGCTTTATTGGCCGCGGCGCTCGCTGGCCGCTATGCGAAGCCGGTGCAATGGAAGCGGCCGACGCGCATGACGATTGGCGCGCTCATCGGCGGATTGATGATGGGTTACGGCGCCCGACTGGCGTTCGGCTGCAACATCGGTGCGTATTTTGGCGGCATCGCTTCCTTCAGCGCTCACGGCTGGGCTTGGTTTGTCTTTGCTTTCCTTGGCAGCTTGATCGGCGTCAAGCTGCGCCCGTATTGCGCATACAAAAACTAGCAATCTTGCGCCCCGCTGTATAGGTGGGGTGCTTTTTTCATTTGTAGGCGCCGTATGATACAATAGTAAAGGTTGGAAACAGGCTCGTCAGTTTCGAATGGATGCGCCCGAAAGGATGAAAGGCATGCGAACGAAAGCTTCCATCGTCTGCATCGGCGGGGCGAAATCGATTTTGGATTTAGGCTTGACGCTTGAGTACCTCGAGACGCACGGCGTTCCGGTTCTTGGCTATCAGACGGACGTCCTGCCAGCCTTTTACTCGCGGACAAACCCGTTTCGCGTCGATTACCGCTTAGACAGCGCCAAAGAGATCGCCCAGTTCATTGAAACCAAATGGGCGCTCGGCTTAGCCGGCGGCTTCGTCGTTGCCAATCCAGTTCCGCCAGAAGACGAGCTTGAGGAATCGTACATCACCGCCATCATCGAACAAGCGCTCAAGGAAGTGGAAGAAAAGCGTATCACCGGCAAAGCGGTCACCCCGTTTTTGCTTGACCGGGTGAAAACATTCACCGACGGGAAAAGCTTACAAGCGAACATCGCCTTAGTGAAAAACAACGCCGCCTTAGCGACCGACCTTGCCTATGAACTGTCTTAATGTGAACCGCGGTTGCCGACCCTCGAAGACTTGTTTACTTGCCTGTGAACTGTCTTAATGTGCGCGCCCCCGCCCTGATGGAAGAGCGGGGGCATGATGGCAGTGGAGATGTTATCGGGTGTGAAGCAAATGGCGGATTTTTCGATCATGCTGGGCGATTTTGACGGAGTGAAAGTCAACGGTCTCTTGTGTTTCAGCCAGTTCGACGCGGATGTGGCCGAGTTTCGCTTCGAGCCGTTCGAACCGTTCGTTCACGGTGCGCTCCAATTGGGCGATTTGCCGCTCAAACCGTCCGTCCATCTCCTCGATGCGCCCATCCATTTCTTCGATGCGCTTGTCCATCTCTCCGATCCGTTTGTCCATCTCTTCCATGCGTCTTTCCATGTCTTCCATCCGTTTGTTCATCATGTTCGTCTGTTCGTTCAGCGTTTGGACTTGTTGATGGAGCGAGTCAAATTTCTCATAGAGCGCTTCGAACTGACTGCGCATGTCTGCCGCGTACAAATCAAGCGCTTGCAAGATTTGCGCCAATATCGTTTTTTCTTCCATAAACACTCACCTCCTTTCTCTCTAGTATATCAGACAAGCAAGCTAACGAGAAGAAAAGATAGGTTTCAAACAGGCGGGATTTTGTCAATGATTATAAAGGGGGGGCACAGCCATGACAGAAATGTCCCTGTATTCATCGTTTGGCATCTATTGGGTTGCTGATGGCCCTCGTTTCGACCACTGTCACGGCCATCATTTTCGTTGCGATTTTTGCAGTTAGAGTGTTAAAATGGAAAATATTCGTCATGGGACTAGCTGAACGTCGATGTCCGGCTGGCACCAGAGACGAAGGAAGAAAAAGGTGGGTGTGATTATGTCCTTTTTAGAAACGATCGAACCGTATTTATTTTGTGAAGATCCTCTCCTCCGTCAGTTTGCCTTTTACGCAATAGAGGAGTACCCAGGCGTTCCAGCTGCGTGGGTGGAGCGTCTCATTGACGAGGTCGTCACAACTGCCGACGAGGACATGCGAAGCATGATTTTGCGCGGCGTATCGAAACAACCGCTGACCGATCGGGCGCTTGAACGGTTGTTGACCATCAAAGATGCGGCCAAGTATGTCCGCTGGTTTTTCCCGTTTTCGGTTGCGCAACTTGAAACCTACGGACAGCAACTGCTTCGCCACTTCCCGCGGTCTTGGCAACGCGCTGTCCGGCTTGTGGCCGAGGGAGCGGAAGACGACGTATGGGATCACTACTTTTCGTTGCTTTCCCGCTTGGAACAGGAAGAGATGTTTAACCAGAACTTGTTTTCCGCCGCCAAGCAAGTCGTGCGCATTCTCGTTGAGCGCGAGTGGCTGACAAAGGAAGACGTGAGTCTCACGTGGATGAAAAATGAACAGCAGCCATGGTTTACGTACGACGGTATTTTGGCGGTGTATGCGCTTTCGTTGCTGGGCGCCACCGAATATATTCCAAGACTAGCCTCGCTGTTGGAACAACAGGATGACGATGTGCTCCTCGATCAAGTCGTTTATGCGTTGTCGGCGTTTCAAAACGGCGAAGTCATCGAAGCCGTACGCCCCTATGCGTTTCAAAAGGAAACGGTCTTTTCGGCCATTCATGTGCTCGCCAACATTAAATCAAAGCAGGCCGTCCGTGTATTGCGGGACGTGTTTTCCGAGCTGCGCGATGATGACATGCGCGCGTTTTGCTTTGAGGCGCTTTGCCACCAGCTGGATCAAGAAGCGCTTCCGGAAGTGGAAGAATATTTAGAAAGAGTGGAAAAACGGGGGCATTCCGGGCTGATCGATGTAGAACAAACCGCTTACGGATATTATACCATTCTAGGGCTCGACCATCCGAAATTAGAAAAATGGAAGGCGCTCGCCGAGCAAAGATACCGCCATTTTCAAGCGTTGTTGCAAAACCCGCCTTTGCCAAAAAACATTCCATACCGCCGGGAAGAGCCCAAAATCGGCCGCAACGACCCGTGTCCATGCGGCAGCGGGAAAAAGTATAAAAAGTGCTGCGGGAAGTAAACACACATACTTGGCCGAACCAACAGCCCGCCTCCGCGCCTGAAAGTGAGGAGCGGGCTTATTGCTAAAGATCCGCACGATGCTTCGAGGTTCGCAGGAATCTCCCATTCTAGAAGGCTGGTGATTTAAGGAAGCAGGCCGCTTACCGACCTCGTTTCTCAAATAGAAAAAGCTCTGTCGCATCGGTATCGCCTTTCACACGCTCCCCCATTGCTCAAGAGAAGCAACCGTTTTTCACCAGCTTTCTAGGCGAAGCGAAAGGGAAAGAAGGGGGGCGGCTCGGAGGAAGGAGTATGCACGGAGAAGGAAAAAACAATCTGAGTCTCGAAAAAACGGAGCCCATTCTTTCCGACAAGGGAGAAGACTTTCTGAAAGAACGGGCAAAAAAATGATATTTTATGTTTACGCCTTAAAAAGTTCCTCTACATTGACTTCAAAACCTTTTAACACTCGTGATCGAGCCATTCCTTTTCCTCTTAATACATCGGTTTGCTCGTATTGGGCTTCGTCATTGAGGGAATAAATTTGCACCGTATTGAGCATTGGATTCACGATCCAGTATTCTTGGACTCCGTACTGCATATAGAGATTGAGTTTAAACACCAAATCGTGCGCTTGATTCGATGGACTTACTATTTCAATGATCAGTGTCGGTACTCCGACAAATTTGTTTTCCATTAATCCGCTTTGATCACATATGACGGATAAGTCCGGAATGACGATTTTTGTTCCATCGATTTTGTCGTTTTTCAGTTCAATATCAAACGGGGCGTGAAAGACTTCGCAATCCTTGTCTTCTAAAAAATTGAATAATTTGGCGTGCAATCGTCCGGAAATTCGTTGATGCTGGGTAGAAGGGGATGGGGACATAAAGACAGTACCGTCAATGTACTCTAAGATCCGATCTGTACTTTCTCTCATTTGGTAAAACTCTTCGAGAGAAACGAAATGGTTGTTAGGCAGGCTCACAAAAACACCTTCTTTCCCCTTTTTGTTATTTACTGTAAACCAACCGATCCACTAACACCAGAGATCAAGCGAAAAAGGAGACGTGAACCGGACTGCTTAAGGAAGATGGATGTGCCAACCACTCAGACAAAGAAGTTCATGTCTTATGGATAGAGTAGCACAGCATCAAGGAATCGACAAGTTTTCCTTAGCATGAGAAGGCCGGTAAAACACACCTGTCACCAGCCCGTCGGAGGTATTTCGCCAAAAACATTCATGAGAAAATGTTGCTCGCGATCTAGCCGGCTGGTGAAAAAGCATGGTCGTCAATGGACGCGGTTAGAAATGTGAATCTAAACATTTTATCGTTTCCTAGTTCAAAAGAGCTTTGTTCTTTCGCCGTAAAATTGTCGGTCATGCGGTTTCCCGAAATGAGGAAGCTGCATGACCGACTCTATGGCTTGCCAAGCTGAGAGATACGGACAAGCGACTGAGTAGAGCCGGACAAAGAGAGCGATGGAAGAATAAAAGAGAGCTTGCCACCATAGCAAAAAACCGTTATAATACAGGCTGTACGTCTCATAGACAGTACGTTGGCAGCTAGACGCGGTCTCCCTGCCGTAAACGAGAGAGCGGAGTCGCCGACGTTGAGTGCGCAACACGGCGTCAAAAGGGGAAACCGTGCTGCTCGTGCTCTCTGTAGGAGCGATGTTTCTTGACTTTCATTCACTCTCCCGCCGCAACGGCTTCAGGAGCCCGCCTATTTATCCGTCCAATGCCGAATGCAGAGCCAACACGGCCCCGTAGCTCAGTGGATAGAGCGTCGGTTTCCTAAACCGTGCGTCGGAGGTTCGAATCCTCTCGGGGCCGCCATCTACATACGATCGGCTCGGGTTGAAGTTGCTGAAACCCTTGATATGACCGCGTTTGCGGTCATTTTTCATTTTTTGGGAATCCCGAAAAAACGATAGAATCCGAACAAATTTTGCACGAATTTTGTGCGCATGAGAAGTGCGTTGCCCATATAAAAATGATTTTGCCAAGTGACCTATAAGGCTGGTGAAAGACCGCGGATTCCTCATCTGATGATACCATTTGCCAAAAAACGAAGCCGAACCGGATTCTTGCCCCGAAAGGCATCGCCATCCAAGCGAAGGAGTTCCCCCGCTATATCGAGCCAAACGACCCCCTCCTCGTCACGGTGGGGAACGAGCGTGATCGTGCCTACTGCTGCGAAGGTGCGCTCAACGGTCTTGATGACGCGGTGGTGCGGCTTACTTGGAAGGCGGATCAACCCATGACACCGGATCATCTCCTCATCTCCATGTTGTCTTCGGCATCGACCCGGAGCTTAGCGATGAAGAGATCTTGTGTGACGATGCCCAGCGCTGGACGATTGAATGCGTTTTCCTGCAGGACAAAGACCAGCTGAAGTCAGGTGGACCGTGTTCGCCACGTTCGGGCGGTGAAACGGTATGGGCTCGTGGTGCTCTTAGCCTGTGTATACAGCATCGCGGAATCTCAACAAGACCTCTCTTCCGGCCTGGAGCTTCTTCGGTCTCGGAAAGGGCACAGCGCTGTCGAGTTCGTCGATGACGCTGCGAAGCAAGAGAATTCCCATTGATGTGACCAAAAAACATCTCTATGTTGCCTAAGGGACACTCTGTTTGTCTCTTAGGGTATGGAAATGACTGTAATGAAAAACGCTAATCAGTAGTTATTGATAAAATATTCTGCTTATTAAATAAATTCAATATTGACAAATAAATTATTTTTGCGTTATATTCTAGCTAAAGTGGTATGGTGGACCAACCACTGATCCTCTAAAAATTTGCACCATCCACGAGCTGTTTCACTACGTAAGGTTCACATTACCTATAATGTTTTCCTTAATTCATCTCAGAATCAGAAATGCTTATGAGAACGTTCGCTCTCCATCTAGCGTCAAAAAGAAATGCAGTTAAAAAAATAAAGATCAATTGACGTAACTGGTAAGGTAGCATCAAAAGTTCTATGAAAACTCCACACAAGGTATCCCGTTAAGCATTACAGAAAAATATGGAGAGGGAAAAATGGATATCAAACCGATTAGGAAGAAAAGAGTCTATCAAGCCATTATTGAGCAGATTCAACAGTTGATTCGTCGAGGACAATTAAGGCCAGGGGATAAACTGCCTTCAGAACGTGATTTAGCGGAAAAGTTTCAGGTGTCACGCACTACGATTAAGGAAGCCATTGCTGTTATGGAAGCTATTGGTGTTTTAGAGATACGCCCTGGAGTGGGAACTTTTGTCAGGGAGATAGGAAATCATTTTCTAGATTTAAATTATATTTTTGGAGATGATGACACCGAAATTCAAGAACTTATGGAATTTCGTCAAGCTATTGAGGTGGAAGCAGCTTATTATGCAGCAATAAGAGGAACAGAAGATGATAAAAGAAAGTTAACGCAATTGTTTTCTGAACTGGAGAAAGAGGTTATGTCAGGGAAATTGCCGGCTAAATCAGATTTTTCTTTTCATATGCAAATATCATCAATGTCTCAAAATGCACTGTTTCTTAGAATAATGGAATTCATCTCTGACAAGCTTTTTAAATCGGTTACCAAAAATGCAGTTAATACATTTGCGGGGGCAGGGGATCCTGTAAGGGTGCTTCAAGAGCATCGTGCAATCTATGAAGCTATATTGTCTGGTGATGGAGGAAAAGCACGTCAGGCTATGCGTTATCATCTTGAAAGTGTCATTGCGCGTTACAAAGGTATAGGTCGGTATATAAGAGGTGGTGAATGATGCCGCTACAGCCAGATATTGTAGATCAAATTGTTCGGATTGTTGGAGAGGAAAGAAGAGTTCTTATTAAAAAAACGGATCTTCTTAGTTATGGTTATGATGCGTCTTTTGGTTTTTTTGTGCCTGATCTTGTTTGTCAAGTGAAACGTGTAGAGGAAGTTTCTGGAATTGCAAAACTCGCCAATCGCGAAAAAATACCCATTACACCAAGGGGGAATGCGTCTGGATTAAGTGGAGGGGCTTTGCCTATTGAGGGCGGGATAGTGATTGATGTATCTTTATGGAATGATGTATTGGAAATCCACAGGGATGATATGATTGCTGTTGTTTCTCCAGGTGTAATTACAGCTGACATTGATCGGGCTGCTCAAAAAGTTGGTCTTATGTATCCCCCAGATCCGAGTAGTTCTAATGTCTCGACGATTGCTGGAAATATTGCGGAAAATTCGGGCGGGCCGCGGGGGCTGAAATACGGAGTAACGAAAGATTATGTTTTAGGATTGCAAGTCGTCACACCGGAAGGCCATATTATACGCACAGGTGGACGAACGATCAAAAATGTCACAGGTTATGACTTAACGAAATTAATTGTTGGCTCAGAAGGAACACTTGGCATTATTACAGAGGCAATTTTGCGTCTTATTCCGAGACCGCAGGCGACGATTTCTCTTATGGCAGTTTTCGATGATATTGTGCAAGCGGGCTATGCGATTACCAATGTACTTACTTCGGGGATTCTTCCGTCGAAGATCGAGTTCATGGATCAAGCATCTATCTGGGCGGTGGAGAGTTACCGGCCGATGGGATTGCCTATCAATGCCGAAGCGGTTCTTTTTATAGAACTTGACGGTCATCCCCTAGCTATTCGAGATGAGGTGGACTATGTTTATAAATTAATGCAAAAGACAGGAGCGTTGCGCGTCCAAAAAGCTGAAACGAGTGACCAAGAAGAAAAAATGTGGAAAGTGCGAAAACTTGTGTCTCCGGCTGTTGCGCGACACAAACCAACGAAAATTTCTGAAGATGCGACGGTTCCAAGAAGCCAAATTCCATCTTTTCTAAAACGGTTAAGGGAAATTAAAGACAAATTCGACATCGAGCTCGTTGTTTTTGGTCATGCTGGCGACGGAAACCTTCATCCAAACATTCTTTGTGATCAGCGCAATAAAGAGGAAATGAAGAAGGTAGAGAAAGCGGTGGCTGCGATTTTTGAAGCCGCCCTTGATCTCGGAGGAACGCTTTCCGGGGAACATGGAATCGGGCTGATGAAAAAGTCCTTTATGCCAATGGAATTTGATCAGTTTTCGCTTGAAATGATGAAACGCATTAAACAGGCGTGGGATCCAAATAACATTATGAATCCAGGAAAGATTTTCCCAAAACCAGGTGACAGGTTGGTGTTAAGATAATGGAAGCCCAAGAAAACGTGTATTTAAAGAAGGCGGCGGATTTAACATATGACTGTGTTCGATGTGGCTATTGTCTGCCCTCCTGCCCTACCTATTTGACAATGAAAACGGAAACACAAACCCCAAGGGGGCGCATCAATCTTGTTCGTATGGCGGCAGAAGGACATATCACAGTGAATGAATTAAGTGTTCCAATCGATCTTTGTCTTGGCTGTCGTGCATGTGAACATGTTTGTCCGAGCAACATCCAATATGGGAAAATGCTTGAGCTTGTAAAAGGCAGTATTCGCTATCACAAAAAGCAGACTTCGTCTCCATTGCGGCGTTTTTGTGAGGGTTTCGTCTTTAAACATGTGTTTCCAAGTAAAAGCATCATGAATAAGCTTGGTAGCTTTCTATGGGTATATCAGAAATCAGGTGTGAAAAAGGTTGTTCATATGAAGCCGCTTCGATATTTGCTCCCGAAAAAGTTGGAGTTATTTGATAAGGGATTAACTGAAGCGAAACCTCCTTTTCGAAAAAACGATGGTCGCCGATACCCTTCGATTAGCGAGCGTCCAGCTTTGAAAGTTGCCTTTTTCACCGGCTGTGTGATGGAAGCGGTTTTTTACCGAATTAATTTACTTAGCATTCGCCTATTGCAAAAGGTTGGTTGCGAGGTTGTCGTAGTTAATAATCAAACATGTTGCGGTGCGTTGCAACTGCATGCTGGGGAAGAAGAACTAGCAAAAGAAATGGCAAAACGTAACATTGAAGTGTTTGAAAAAGAGGAGTTTGATTATATTGTAAATAGCGCGGGAGGTTGCGGCGCCATGCTGAAGGAATATGATGGATTGTTCGAAGGCGATCCCGAATGGTTGGAGCGCGCAAGACATTTTAAGCAAAAGGTAGCAGATATTAGCGTGATTTTAAATAAGCTTGGTTTAAAACTAGAGAGAGTCTTATCTTACAGGGTTACTTACCAGCCTTCTTGCCATATGACTAATGTTCAAAAAGTTACAAAAGAGCCGGAAGCATTGATTCAGTCGATTGAAGGCATTGAGTTTATGCGATTAAATAATCCTAACCTTTGCTGTGGTTCGGGTGGGATTTATAATTTAATTCATTTTGAAGAGTCTATGCACATCCTTAATGCAAAAATGTCTGATATTAAGGATACAAAGGCGAATGTTATTGTAACGACTAATCCAGGTTGTTTATTGCAAATGAAGGTGGGCATTGCCAAGGAAAATCTCCATGATCATATAAAGGCAGTTCATCTTGTTGAATTGCTCGCCGAGGCATGTGAAATCACGGAAAATAGGTGGATTTAAAAAAGAAATATTATACAAAACCGAGCATCTCTGTTTTTTTAACATAAACATTTTTGAAAACGTTTTCTGTTGAGGGGGGCAAAAAGAATGTGTGGTAATTAAGAAAATTGTATGGTAGAAGGGCTACGTGTTTTACAACTAGGTAAATAGAAGTTAGGAGGGAAATCGGATGAAAAAACGCTGGATTGCCATATTAGTTTCTATAATTGTTATGTCTTTAGTCGGTTGCAGTGTTCCAAATCCTAAAGCAACTAGCGAAGCTAAACCGGCTAGCAATTCGGGAGATGGTGCGACTGAAATTACAGTCGCGGGGAATGGTGGCAAAATCGAGAGAGCTATTCGCGAAGTAATTGCTCCAAAATTTGAGAAAGAATACGGAATTAAAGTAAACTTTGTTCCTGGGTTATCTGGAGAAATATTGTCAAAGGTGGAATTGCAGAAAAACGCTCCCCAATACGATGTCGCGTTTTATGTACCCTTGGACGTACAAAGAGCTAATGACAAAGGGTTGACTGAAAAATTAGATCTATCGACAGTTCCTAACATGGATAAGGTTGATCCGCGATTTGTTGTCGTAAATAATGTTGGAGTGCCTGTGTTTGGGTTGGTAATTGCTCCTGCATACAATACGGAAACGTTTGAGAAACACAAGTGGGCACCCATTACATCCTGGAATGACCTTATTCGACCTGAATATAACGGAAAAACAGCATTCGCCGACATTGCCAATGACTGGGGTTTTGCTTTGCTTTATAACCTTGCCAATGCTAATGGTGGAAGTTTGGATAATTTGGAACCTGGTTTGCAAAAAGCTAAGGAATTAGCTAGCTATTCCAATACATTCTACAAAAACTCTACTCAAATGATGCCAGCTGTGCAACAAGGAGCAGCAGATGTCACTGTTATGGGCAGCTATGCGATAGCTGAGTTGATTGATATGGGAGTGCCTTTGAAAATGGTTATTCCGAAAGAGGGAGCGCCATTGCAAGCATTCAGCGCGACGGTTGTCAAGAATGCTCCACATAAAGAAGCAGCGATAAAATTCGTAAACTTTTTGATAAGTGAGGAGTCGCAAAAACAAATCGCAGAAAGCGGTTTCTACCCGGTGCTCAAAGAAATGAAGGTAGCGCCCAAGTACGAAAAATCTATTGGTCTAAAAGATAGTGATCATGTTTTCCGCCCTGATTTTAAAAAGATGGCAGAAATTCGGGAAGAATGGACAGATCGTTGGGCTAAAGAAGTTACACCAGAATTAGGGAAAAAGGTTAGAAAATAAATTAGGGAGTGAAAGCATATGCAAACAGTAGTAAATGACGTAGAAATAAGGGGAGTTTATAAACAGATTGGGAAAAACGTTATCCTAAACGGTATCGATTTGCAAGTCAAGCAAGGTGAACTACTCACCTTGCTTGGCCCTTCTGGGTGCGGCAAAACATCAACACTTAATGTCATTGCTGGTTTTCTTGATATTGATAAAGGAGAAGTATTTATTAAAGGGAAAAAAGTGACACATATTCCTCCGTATAAACGTGGTTTAGGAATGGTATTCCAAACATATTCTCTATTTCCGCATATGACTGTTTATGAAAACCTTGATTTTGGTTTATCTTTGCGTAAAGTTCCAAAAGAAGAGAGGAAGAAGAGAATCGAGCAGGCGTTAGATTTAGTGAAAATGGTGGGATTGGAGAATCGGTATCCGCGCCAATTATCCGGAGGGCAACGACAACGGGTGGCAATTGCTCGTGCTCTAGTAGTGCAACCAATGTTATTGTTGCTTGACGAGCCACTCAGCAATCTTGATGCTAAATTACGTTATGAATTAAGGGCTGAAATTAAGCGTTTGCAGAAAGAGGTGGGGGTTACAACTATTTTTGTTACACATGACCAAGAGGAGGCACTTTCCCTGTCTGATCGAATCGTGGTAATGAATAAGGGAATAATTGAACAAGTTGGAACACCAACGGAAATCTATGAGCATCCATGCACCGAGTTCGTTTTTCAATTTATTGGGAAATCAAACCAATTAGAGGGTAAAGTAAAAACGGTCGACGGTCGAATGGTATGTATTGAGTTAGAGGAAGGCGTTCAGGTACTCGTTGAGTCAAAAAATATGATGGGCCCAGAACGTTCTTATTCAATTGGAGATGAGGTCAAACTGTACATTCGACCAGAAAAATTAACCATTCAGGAACAAGAAAGCGAGCCAGAAATTTTTTATTACAACAAGTACAATGCTTCGATCGTTCAAATGAACTATCTTGGCTCCGCTTGGGAAATTGAGTTGCTATTGTTTGGAAAACGGGTGCAAGTGCTACAAGCTTTCGTTAAATCGGATTGGAAAATAGGAGCTGAGGTGACTGTGGGATGGAACCCGTCAGATATGATGATCGTCAAAAAATAGTCAGATTGTCAACAGAAATTGTTACGGCAAGGAGAAAAAGAAATTGGAGAAAATATATATATTGCGGTTTGCTTTTGTTCCCCCTAGTGGCACTTATTTTCGGTTTTTTTGTGATACCAATGCTTTACATTTTATATTTAAGTTTTATTGAAACCAAAGGAGAAACGAATGCGTTTTATAGCATAGGAAACTACGTACATTTTTTTACTGATTCTTACTATTTACATTCGTTATGGCTGACAATCAAAATAAGCCTGTACACTGTAGTGGTATCCCTGTTGCTCGGTTATCCTGTAGCATTAACAATGGCTAAATGTTCCCCGCGTGTCCGCGGATTATTAACTTTGCTTGTAGCCTCACCGTTGCTTATTAGCGTTGTTGTTCGTAATTTCGGATGGTATCTTCTCTTATTACCAAACGGGACAGTCCATCAATTATTAATTAGCCTTGGTATTACCACTTCACCGCCTAAATTGTTATTTTCGGAGATAGGTGTCGTTATAGGACTGTCTAATGCCTATTTACCATTTATGATTTTATCGATTGCTACAAGTTTATATAATATTGATCCATCTCTTGAGAAAGCTGCAGCCATTCTCGGCGCCGGTCCTCTCCGTTCATTTTGGTCGGTTACTTTGCCCTTGAGTTTACCAGGGATTGTATCAGGGGTCGTGTTGGTCTTTAGTATGTCGATGAGTGCCTATGTGACTCCAGCGCTGATGGGGGGGGCAAATGTACCTATGCTTCCGGTTGTGGCTTATGACCAAATTATTAACTTACTGCGTTGGACGTACGGATCTGCCATTTCGTATATTCTCCTTGGCATTACATTAATCATGGTTACTATTTTTACTCGAATGATGGAAAAGGGGCGCTATCGGGAGGTGTTTCGCTAATGAGTATTTTGAGAAGATTGAGACTATTACTAGCCATAATTAGTCTCATTTACATCTTAATCCCATTGGTTGTAACCATTCCGGCTTCACTTACCAGCGCCAATTATCCGAGTTTTCCGCCAAAGGGTTTCTCATTACAATGGTACACCAAGTTGCTAGAACGGCCAGAGTTTGCCGAAGCTTTTTGGAATAGTGTAAAATTCGCTTTTTTAGCATCATTGTTTTCAGTCTTGTTGGGAACATTAGGAGCTCTTGCTATTGCCAAATACGATATACCTTGGAAATCTTATCTTGTCTCGTTGTTAACTGCTCCGTTGACTGTTCCACAATTGGTACTGGGCATTGCCTTATTAATTTATTTCACGCCTATATTGTTAGCGGGTACTCCGACGGGATTTTTGATCGCTCATATTATTATTTGTGTACCATATGTAGTTCGTTTTGTCCTAACAGGATTAAGTGGTTTTGATTACAATTTAGAACGGGCAGCGGCAATTCTTGGAGCTAGTCCGGTGCTTGTTTTTTGGAAAGTAACATTTCCTTTAATCCGGCCAGCGGTCTTATCCGGGGCGTTATTCTCTTTTTTGACTTCATTTGATAATGTTACGGTTTCATTATTTATGGTGTCTCCTGAGATGAGAACATTGCCTTTAGAAATTTTTTCAACAATGCAAGATGCATATAGTCCAATTGTCGCTTCGGTTTCGAGTGTTGTAATTTTGATTTCAATTGTACTTATTTTGATTTTAGAGAAAATTCATGGTGTTGGAAAACTGTTGGGAAGTACCCACTAACCGTTCACTTTATTGTGATTGCTTACATGACGAAGCATCGTGTTAAAGATGGGGAAGAATTTCCCCGTTCTTTCTTTTTTGTCGGTGGAAAAAAGCGGAAATTTTTTAAATGATGTAGAGCACAGCGGACAGAGACTATTCCGAAAAGAAAGTATGAAATAAGGAGATCTTAACATGATTCATATAGCCGTTATTGGAGGAGGAATTGTTGGCTTAGCTGCCGCTTATTCTATTAAGCAGGCTAGACCAGAGGCGGAAATTACAGTGATTGAAAAGGAAAATCATTGGGGGGCGCATCAAACAGGCCATAACAGCGGTGTTATTCATTCAGGGATTTATTATAAACCTGGAAGTTATA
The DNA here is from genome assembly GCF_000750005.1 of Geobacillus icigianus. Classification (GTDB taxonomy): domain Bacteria; phylum Bacillota; class Bacilli; order Bacillales; family Anoxybacillaceae; genus Geobacillus; species Geobacillus icigianus. Next base: position 31,636 of record NZ_JPYA01000124.1, read on the forward strand.
AAGCAAAATTTGCGAGATCAGGAGGGGAAGCGCTCATTCGTTTTTGTCAGAAATATGGGATTCCTTTTGAACGATGTGGAAAAGTGATTGTAGCCACGAGTGAGCAAGAGCTTCCACTCTTGAAAAACTTATATGACCGTGGGTTGCAAAACGGTCTGAATCTCGAGTTGATTGGTCAGGATCGTTTGCGAGATTTCGAACCGTATGTTCGTGGGATCAGGGCTATTCATGTAAAAGAAACTGGCATCGTCGATTATAAGAAGGTTTGTGAAATAATAGCATCACTATTAAAGGATGTAGGCGCCGAACTATTATTAAATACAAAGGTGGAGCGAATCGTAGAAGAGCGTTCAAAAGTCCGCGTAATTACTAACCGCGGCGCCCAATCATTTGATTTTGCAGTTAACTGTGCAGGGTTGCATAGCGACCGTATTGCTCGTGCTTCGGGAGTAGCAATGGACCTAAAAATTGTTCCTTTTCGTGGGGAGTACTATAAGTTGCGTCCTGAAAAACGCTACCTTGTGAAAAACCTAGTGTATCCTGTTCCGAATCCACAATTTCCTTTTCTTGGCGTTCATTTAACAAGAATGATCAATGGTGAGGTGGAAGTGGGACCAAATGCTGTACTTGGATTCAAGCGTGAAGGATACAGAAAAACGGATGTGGATGTCAAGGACCTGCTAGATACTTTCTCGTTTAGGGGGTTTTGGAAATTAGCCTTGACGTATTGGCGAGAAGGAATGGAAGAAATGGTCCGTTCATATAGCAAAATATCTTTTGTAAAAAATGTCCAGCGTTTGCTTCCAGATGTAGAGGCGGACGATTTGATCCCGGCGCTGGCAGGCGTACGCGCCCAAGCATTGCGCTCTGATGGAACACTCGTTGATGATTTTTACATTATTAATACGAAGAGAACCGTTCATGTTTTAAATGCCCCATCACCTGCAGCAACAGCCTGTTTTCCTATCGGAGAGGAGATCACACGGCGAACTCTGGAGATGACGGGACGTTGAGAGCAGTTTGCCCGGCGCAAGCGAGGCTTGCGACGGCACTGTGCGAAGGATTTTCATATCTTTAGATCGCTTCAACCCTGCGAGTGTGAGGTTATTGTGGTTATTATTAAAGAAAAAACATGTTTTCTCTACTGTAGCCTTATGGTGGAGTAGCGGGGTTTTTTCGAAAGACGATGGACGGTGAAACGGGAAAAGTAGACCATGCATTTGGAAACAGTCGGGATGAAAGGAACTTGTTACTCCACCTTCTTCAGCAAATAAATCTCCTCTTCCACCCGCGCGATTGTTTAGTGCAAAATAAAAATACAGAGTTCTGCAACAAAAAAGTGCAGAGCTTCATGGCATAAAAAAAGCTTGCCAGCCCCTAACATTTCCTCTACTGTGGAAGTTGTGAACACATAACCAAACAGTGGAGGAGCGAAAGGATGCTGACAATGCCCGAAATTCATCGTATCAGAAAACTGCGTGAAAAGAAAGGGTTGTCGATTGCGGAAATTTCCCGCGAAACGGGATATAACTGGAGAACGGTCAAGAAATACGCAGATGGAGACATTTCTGTCCAACCCACTGTCAAACGGAAAAAGGGGATGAGGAAGGATACGGACAAATCATTGACGACTGGTTAGAGGAAGATGCCAAGCTGCCGAGAAAACAACGGCGAACGAACAAGACGATGTTTGAAGCGCTTTGTCGTGATCATGGATTTCAAGGCTCCTATCACACCGTTTGCGGCGTACGTGCAAAAACGAAGACCGCAGCTCAAGCTCGAGAAAGAACAGCGCTATGAACAACTAGAGCACCCGCTAGGCGAGGCACAGGTGGATTTCGGGAAGTGACGGTCGATGGGGAGGCGTTTGTGGTTCATAGCATCCCGGTTCCCAACCGTATCCTTATCAAAGCGGAGCGATTCGAGCAGGTGGCCTACGAAACTAAGGAACAGTTTTTGCGTGATGTGTTGGCGTTGGAGCTGTCGTTCCGTCAGAAAGCAAAACAGGCTCGATTGATCAAGAAGGCGAAGTTCCGGGAGTTGAAATGGCTCAACGATGACGAATGGTCGGACCAGATTCATTGACCGACCACGACCTCCAAGGAAGAACTTTGCGACCTTCGCTTTTTGGAGCAAAAACAGAACGTCCTGCTTTTAGGTTCGCGGGGAACAGGAAAAACCCATCTCGCCACCGCATTAGGGTGAAAAGCGTGTGAACGGGGCCATGAAGTTCGGTTTTTCCGTGTCGCCGATCTTGTCGCCCAGCTCGAAGAGGCGTTAAAAGACGGCACCCTCGGACGGCTCAAACGGCAAATCGACACATGCGAGCTGTTGATTTTGGATGAACTCGGCTATGTGCCTTTCCAGAAGCAGGGGTCGGAACTGCTGTTTCACATCATTGCCGATTGTTGTGAACGAAAAAGTGTCATCGTGACATCGAATTTAGAGTTTGAACAATGGAATCGGGTGTTTGGGGACAACCGCCTGACGGCGGCGCTAGTGGATCGTTTAGTCCATCACGCCCACATTCTCGCGTTTACGGGAGAGAGCTACCGCTTGCGGCACGCGCTTTCTGCCGTTCAGTCGCCCCCTTCTCACTCGGTTGAACGATAAATTCATGGAGCAGCCAAGCCTATGTATTTTTTCTTGCAATTCTCTGCACTTTTTGCTTGCAAAAAACAGCCAAATACCGCCTGGACTTCGCCGTTTCGGGCAGCTCATACGAAAAACGGTACGGAATGTCAGGCCCGATGGAAGACGACATCAACACGATGCACCGCTACCGCGATTCACTTGTCGCCCGCCGCGGCGGCCCATACGAGCGCACCGCCTTTGGCGCCTACGTGCCGTTTCCGTGGCATGACGAAGACAGCTACCAAGCGCACCCGCGTACAAAAGCATCAATGACGTCAACATCGGCGGCCTGCCGTTTTTGCCGAACACCACCCACCTAGTCAAGCAGTTCATCGAGCGGCTGATTGAAAAGAATCCCGAAGAACTGAAAACGAAGGCATTTTGCCGCAAGGGATCATCGAAGAATGGCGGTCGGCTTTCGATGAGCATGTGCTTGTCGGCATGGTCCCAAGCGCGCGGCATTACGAAGCCTACCGGAAACACCGCTTCTACCATATCCCGGTCAAGCAGCTGAAAAAAGGTTGGCAAACGGCGCGCTACATCGCCCTTTACCTGAAGCGGGGAGCTGCCCCGCAAAACGGGGTCACGTGCTTCGGCAAAATCGCCGACGCGAAAATCGTCAAACGCTCGGCCATCGCCGAGCTGCCGAAACGAAGCGATGACGAATACGTTCGCTTCGAAATCGAAAGCTGGAACTTTCTCCAAAACCGTCATCCGTCCCGTCGGCTACGGCATCGCCGTTTACGCGATGACGACGCTTAATACAATCAAACAAGCAAAAGAGCTGCCCGAGCTGTTCATGAAATCAAGCGAGGAAATTGCCCTTTGGCGCTTGCTGCGGCGACTGTCCGACCGCGTTCGCTTCGACCTTGACGCCCGCTACTTGGACCAGGCATCAAAAATCACGGCATACCGGGTCAAAAACTTGCTCATCCGCCTTGAAAACGGCCTGCTCACCATCACGAGCGGCGCGAAGCGAAAAACGATCGCCGCTGAACTGCTCCGCAAGCAGCCATCGGCCGTGTTTCGCGAAGTGGTGGGGATGATGGGGGAGTGAATGATGGATGACTATGTAGGTATGACAGGAAAACAAGGTCGCACCTCCATGAACAAGTGGTGTGCATGATGATCAATTTTTGTTTCGACAAATTTCGATATTGTTTTCCGGAATGTTTTAGTAAAATAGATCTGAGCCCATGGTCAAACATGCTTGGATTGTTTCAACGCGTTGAAAAGAACGGTTCTTTCTATATTTTGAAACTAACAGGGGTGAACAGAATATGACTGTAAAAGCAGACATCGATTTTCAAAAGGATTTATTTGAAGCAGCCAATAAAATGCGCGGGAGTGTGGCCCCTGCTGATTATAAACATTATGTTCTTCCGTTAATATTTTTGCGCTATCTTTCCAATAAGTACGAGCAGCGTCGAAAAGAATTAGAGCAAATCGTAAAAGATCCAAGCAGCGATTGGTATACGGAAGATGATGAAATGCGGCAAATCATCATCACCGACCCGGACCAATATAAGGCGGAAAACGTCTTTGTAGTGCCAGAAGAAGCAAGTTGGTCTTATATTATGAAAAACGCCAAGCAGCCGAATATTAAAGAAATTCTTGATAACGCGATGAAGCGTCTTGAAGAGGAAAACCCAGAACTGGAAGGCATATTGCCGCGAATCTACCAAGGTTCGAACTTGCCGCCTGAAAACGTGGCAGGATTAATCGAAATTTTTTCTCGTGATGTATTTAGTGCCAATACGGATGACAGTGTAGATATATTGGGCCGTACATATGAGTATTTCATTAGTTCTTTTGCCGCTTCCGAAGGTAACAGAGGCGGAGAATTCTTTACACCATCTAGTATTGTTAAACTGCTTGTTGCCATGCTGGAGCCGAAAAGCGGGATTGTGTTTGATCCGGCGTGCGGCAGCGGCGGGATGTTTATACAAAGTGAAGAATATGCGCCAAACAAACACGCACTTTCGTTTTACGGGCAAGAAAATGTGGTAACGACTGTACGTCTTGGAAAAATGAACGTTTTATTGCATGGCATCAATGCGGAAATTCGTTTAGGAGACTCGCTGTTAAACGATCAGTTCCCTGATTTAAAGGCCGATTACGTGATTGCCAATCCGCCGTTTAACCAAAAAGACTGGGGAGCAGACCGTTTATCAAAGAATGACCCGCGCTTAATCGGACCAGTCACAAACAGCAATGCGAACTATATGTGGATGCAACACTTCCTATATCATTTAAATGATACAGGTACAGCAGGATTTGTCATGGCAAACGGAGCCATGACGACGAATGTCAAAGAGGAGAAAGAAGTTCGTCAAAAATTAGTGGACGAAGGATATATTGACTCCATTGTTCAATTGCCTGAAAAACTGTTTTTTACCACAGGCATTCCATGTTGCTTATTCTTTTTAAGCAAAAACCGTGACGGCAAAAACGGCTATCGGGCAAGAAAAAATGAAATTTTGTTTATTGATGCCCGTAAAATGGGGACACTCGTCAGCCGCAAGCAAAAAGCGCTGTCCAAAGAAGAAATTGATAAAATTGCCGCTGTTTATCGCGCCTACAAATACGATGGGGCAGAAGGATATGAAGATGTTGCTGGTTTTTGCAAAGTTGCAACAATTGAAGAAGTACAGGCAAACGACTACAAATTGACACCGGGGATTTATGTTGGGACGGAAGTATCCAATGAAGACGATGTACCGTTTGAAGAAAAAATGGTTGAATTAACTCAGCGTCTTTTTGAACAGTTTGAAGAATCGAATCGCCTTCAAGAGAAGATTAAGATGGACTTGGAGGAATTGATGTGAGTAAATGGATTGAAGGAAAATTAAGGGACTTAGTCGAGGTAAACCCTACCGTAAAACTTATAAAGGGTGAAATATATCCGTTTGTAAGTATGGATGTTATTCAACCTTTTTATAAACCAGTAGAAGCAAAGGAAGAAAGAGAATTTAAGTCTGGCGGAGCAAAATTTGAGAATGGTGATACACTTTTTGCGCGAATAACACCCTGCCTTGAGAATGGCAAGATTGCACAGGTGAAAAACCTTAAAAATGGGAAAGGTTTTGGTTCAACCGAGTTTATCGTATTACGTGGTAAAGAGGGTATCACAGATACAGATTTTGTGTATTATCTTGTGACTAACAAATCATTTCGTGAAAATGCTGAAAGGTTGATGGTAGGTACATCGGGGCGACAGAGGGTAGATAAACAACAATTTGAGGACCAAATAATTTCGATACCTGACCTTGAAACGCAAAAAAGAATTTCATCCATTCTAGGTAGTATTGATAAGAAAATAGAACTCAATGTAGAGATGAACAAAACCCTCGAAGAAATGGCAATGACGCTTTACAAGCATTGGTTTGTTGATTTTGGACCGTTTCAAGATGGGGAGTTTGTGGAATCGGAATTAGGAGTTATCCCAAATAATTGGAAAATTGGTCAAGTTAAAGATTTGGCAAAAGTATTAAGTGGTAAACGTCCTAAGGTTAAAGATATAGGTGAATACCCTATATTTGGGGGAGGGGGGCCTATGGGAGTTACAAATGAATATTTGTATAATGAACCTATATTTATTACTGGTCGTGTA
>NZ_JPYA01000125.1 GCF_000750005.1 Geobacillus icigianus
AAAGGCCGCCTTTCAACCAAAGACCATGCGGTCTTCGGTGTTATCCGGTATTAGCTCCGGTTTCCCGGAGTTATCCCGGTCTTGCGGGCAGGTTGCCCACGTGTTACTCACCCGTCCGCCGCTGACCCAACCAGAGCAAGCTCCGATTCGGTCCGCTCGACTTGCATGTATTAGGCACGCCGCCAGCGTTCGTCCTGAGCCAGGATCAAACTCTCCAAAAGAAAGTGGATTGGCTTTGTAAGCTTCGGCGCCGACACCAAACGTGTCAAGCGACCTCCGCTTTTCGTATTGTCTAGCTTCGGCCGCTATCGGCTCGCGACGCTTCGGTCCTGCTGCGGCGGCGATAGCCTCCTCGCAGGCCCTCCAGCGCGTTTCGCCGATAGGCAAGCGACCTCCGCTTTTCGTTGCGCTTCGTTTCGTTCAGTTTTCAAGGAACGAGGGAAAATGACTTTTGCTCGTGAGTTTCATCAACATTCTCTCACAAGCAGCTCTTTTATACTAACACAATCTTTCGCTTTCGTCAACCCTTATCATCGTTTCAAAGCCTTTCTTTTGAAGCGACGATTTTTATTTTATCATTTACATGTCGAAAATGCAATATATTTTTACTGGAATTTTGAGGTGTTGGAGGAGGGGAAAACGATTTGTGTTTTGTTCTGGTTACAAATAGCATTCATATCCCCCCTGTCTGTCCGCATAAGATTTTACTGGGACAGCGATTTTCCGTGCAAAGGGGGACGGATGCCATGTTTTATGCGTTGAACGGAAGGATGCTGAAAAAGGCGCTCATTATTATATGCTCTGCTTTTTTCACTGCCGTCATTCTATACGCTTATGAAACGAACCGCCCGGTTTTTTCACTTCCATCTGGACCAAAAGCGGTGTATAAAGTGGACAATGCCCGTGGGCAAGTGGCCTTAACGTTTGATATTAGCTGGGGAGACGAAAATGCCGAGCAAATTTTAGATGTCCTAAAACAACACGGCATCAAAAATGCAACCTTTTTTTTATCTGCTTCATGGGCCGAACGCCATCCGTCCGTTGTGAAACGGATCAAGGAAGATGGGCATGAAATTGGCAGCATGGGGTATCAATTTGTGAACTACACTGAACTGGAGAGCTCCAAAATTCGCCAAGATTTAATGATGGCCAAAAAAGTGTTTGACACATTGGGAGTCAAAAACGTTGAGCTGCTGCGCCCTCCAGGTGGAAATTTTAACAAAACCGTTCTAAAAATTGCTGATTCTCTCGGTTATACGGTTGTACATTGGAGCATTAACTCAAAAGACTGGCTCAATCCGGGCACGGAGCAGATTGTAGCCAATGTGACAAACGATTTAGAACCAGGTGATATCGTACTTTTGCACGCCTCCGATTCGGCAAAACAAACCGCAAAGGCGTTGCCCAAAATCATTGCGGTGATGAAAGAAAACGGCTACCAAAACGTCAGCCTCTCGGAACTGTTGGCAAACGGGGAAGCGAAAAGCAAAGGAATCGACTAAGGAAGTTGCCGAGAAAGCCGGTAAAAAACCGCTGATTCCTTTCATCAATGGGAGAATGAGCGAAAAGCAGGACCGATGTAACAATTTTTTTCTAATTGAGAAATAACATTGTAAAGCCGTATCCACGATTAAATCACCAGCCTCCTAGAAAGCCGGTGAAAAACCGCTGTCACCTCCCGATCGGCGGCGTTTTCATTCAGAAGAGAAAGCGGATTCTGCAAGGTTTTTCCAATTGAGAAATGAGTGGAATCCATCGTTTTTGTACTAAATCACCCGCCTCTCGGAAGGAGGCGAAAAACACAGTTTCCCTTTTTGATCGATGAGTCAACAGGGAAAAAGCTGGGCTGAGGGAAAAGCTTTTCCATTCTGGAAACAATGCTGTGAAGCCGCACGCTCCCTTCCCTTCTATCATCGGCTTCCGGAGCGGCTCGAGCCGACATCAATCAAGCCCTCTCTCCCTCACGAACGTGAAAAAAGAAAAGGCGGCGTCTCCTCTTTATTGTTTTGCGCCGCCTGTCAACTTATGCAGAATAAGAAGCTGGTATGCATTGCATAGTAATAATGGGATGAGCATCAAATACAGCCAATCGCGGTCATTGATGCGCAGCACAGGAAACCATTCGATCACCGTCACAACAACCATAAAAAACAGGGCGGGAACGAACGCACCTTTATTGGTTTGTACACTCTTAACATAGGCAACGGCGAGGCCGACCGCCAAAATAAACAGGGCCACAAGAAGGTAAGGGATGATCGAATCTCCCTTGTCCGCAAACACCATATAGCGAAAATAGACGAGGTCAAACAGGACAAACACGATGAGAACGAGCTGCACCGAATTCCAGAGTGAACGAAAAAAACCGAGGCCGAATCGGTGAATGGTCAAATAGGCAAAAAAACCGGCTTGGCTGATGACGCTAAAAATAAAACCGACGCCAATATGCCAAAACAACACCGCGAGCAGCTCTACGATCTCCAAGCGGACAAAGAGATGCGCAAATTCCTTCCTGTTCAAAATCATGCCAACGGCTGCCGTGGCAATGCCGCCTATCAGCAATGTGGACAAAAACAAACGCACCCATTTGCGGCTGTTCACAGCTTCATCCTCCATCATCAACATCATCCGCTTATCATTTTACCAGCGCCCTTTCGAAAAAGCCAGCTCCATTCCTCTCCATGCATATTTTTTTCACCAACATTCATATTAAGGGTGAGGGATTTTTGCAGAAAGGAGCTCATTTTCATGAACAAACACCTACCGCTCCTCTTGCTCAGTTTTCTCTTTCTCGGTTCTTGTGCCCCTCAAGAAATCAGCCCCCCTCCACCGGATTATGATGAAACGAAAAAAATGGTTGTTGACATTTTAAAAACCGACGAGGGGAAAAAGGCGATTCAAGATATTATGTCTGACGAGCAGATGAAGCAGCAGCTCATGATGGACCAGACTGCTGTGAAAGAGACGCTGCAGCAGGTGCTGACGTCTGAACAAGGAAAAAAATTTTGGGAAAATGCTTTCAAAGACCCGAAATTTGCCGAAAGCTTTGCCAAAGGGTTGCAAAAAGAGCATGAAAAAATGATGAAAGCGCTGATGAAAGACCCTGAATATCAAGGTATGATAATTGACATTCTAAAAGATCCAGAAGCAGAAAAAGCGATGATGGATGTCTTAAAAAGCAAGGAGTTCCGCCAGCACGTGCAAAAAGTCGTAACAGAAACGCTGAACAGCCCGCTATATCAGGCCAAAATTCAAGATATGCTGACAAAAGCGGCGGAATCGCTCCAGCAAGGCGGGGGAAAACAAGAAGAGGGAGGAGAAGAAGGCGGGGAAGGAGAAGAAGGAGGAGGCGGCAACCAACAAGGTGGGAGCGGATAATCAAAAAGCGTCCGGATGCGAAAGGGCGCCGTTCGCCGAAGACGAACACGGTCAGCCCTACAGCCATCGGACGCTTTGTTTTTTACGAGGACTTGGCGACAATTTTACGCGCGATATCCATATAAATTTTCCCAATCGGATGATCTTCTGCATAGACCGACGGGGCGAAGTCGTCGTCATTCCAATCCGGCTGCTGAAGCGGCAGCTGTCCTAACAGTTCGGTTTGCAACTCTTTGGCCAACTTTTCCCCGCCGCCTTTGCCAAAGACGTATTCTCGTTCGCCTGTTTTGCGGCTTTCGTAATAGGACATGTTTTCGATGACCCCGATAATCTCGTGCTCCGTGCGCAGCGCCATGGCTCCAGCGCGGGCGGCGACAAACGCGGCGGTCGGATGCGGGGTTGTGACGATAATTTCCTTGCACGATGGCAGAAGCGTATGGACGTCTAAGGCGACATCACCTGTCCCTGGCGGCAGATCAAGCAATAGATAGTCTAAATCGCCCCACTCGACTTCTTTAAAAAAGTTGTTGAGCATTTTCCCCAGCATCGGTCCGCGCCAAATCACCGGGGCGTTGTCCTCAACAAAAAAGGCCATCGAAATGACTTTTACCCCAAACCGTTCCACGGGGATAATTTTATCGCCCCTTACTGTCGGGCGCTCGGTAATTCCCATCATGTCAGGCACACTAAATCCATAAATATCGGCGTCAATTAGCCCCACTTTTTTGCCGAGACGAGCGAGGGCAATGGCCAAATTGACAGAGACGGTCGATTTGCCGACTCCTCCCTTGCCGCTGGCAATGGCAATATACGTCGTTTTCGGCTTGTGCTGACGATATTTTTCAACTGTTTCGCGCGGCAATTCAGCAAACCGCAGCCCAACAGTCGCTGCCCCCGCGTTTTTCAACTGCTGAACGATCTCCATCTGCAAGCGGAGCTGCTCAGGCGTTCCCGTTTTGGCGAGGGCAATTTTCACGCTGACATGGTTTTTCTCTTCCTTGATTTTAATTTCTTGAATGGCATTCGTTTCTTGAAAGGTTTTATTTAAGAACGGATCTTTCATTTTTTCAAGAATGGCTCGCACGTCATTTGCTGTCAGCATCGTCTTCACCAACCTTTTCACAATCGATGGTTGCTTCTATACGCATCATACCATAAACGGGCAGGCGGCTGCCATGTTGCCGCTCGATTCCGCGAAAACGTCGCGATCGGCTTCAAACCTTCTCGCTAGCGGACGACTTATGACCAAATCGGGCTAGGCCATGAGCGTTTTTTTTCGCCAACAGGGCAAAAAGCACAACTCCCCGCTATTCACGGGGAGTCGGTTCGTTTGAAAAATAGCGCAGCACTCCTTTGTAAATCGAGGCGGCCAACTTTGTTTGATAATGGTCCGAGGCGAGCAGCTCCCGTTCGTCTGGGTTCGATAAAAAACCGACCTCAACAAGCGCCCCTGGAATCTTGGCGTGCTTTAACAAATAAACCGTATCGATCATTTTCGCCGATCGATCGGTATTTTCCAAATTGCGTCGTAGTTCAGCTTGGATGAACTTGGCCAAGCGTTTATTTTCAATCAATGAACCGTAATAAAACGTCTGCGCTCCTCGCCAGCGGGGGGAGGGAATGGCATTGAGATGGATGCTGATGAATAGATCGGCCTCCGCTTGGTTGATCAAAGCGGTGCGCTCACGCAAGTCCTCCGTTTTGCGCCGGCTGTAACCGCGCGTTGACGGGCTGGCCAAGTCGCGGTCTGTTTCGCGCGTCATGAGAACGAGCGCCCCTTGCTGTTGCAAATAGTCGCGCAGTTTTTTCGCGACGCTCAAGGCAATTTCTTTTTCCAGCACTTCGCCGCCAACGGCGCCGCCATCCGGTCCGCCGTGGCCGGGGTCCAATACGATGATTCTCCCGGAGAGCGGGAGATTCCATGGCTTTGTTGAGGTCAAATCGGAAAATAGAGATAGAAATAGAAAAAGCGCTGTGATCGTGACGACAGCCAAAATGGCTAGCCACTTCCACTTTTTGTTCATTGTTTCTCCTCCCGCGCGTTTCCCTTCTCTATCTTATATGGGACAAGGCGCGGGAATAGAACTCGTTTAGCGAAGTTTTAACCGGCGCCGTTTTTTTCCCCGTTCAAATCCTTCCATCCACCAACCGCCGATATAGTGTTCACACGCATAGTAGAGCGACTGGCTCACGAGGTCTTCATCGATGCCGCCCCAGAAACAAAGAAAATCAAACAAAGTGTCGACTAAGTACTTCTCTTCCTGAACACAGCGCCGGCGCACGCTGTCCGCCTCCTCCCCATAATAGCCAAACCGGCTGTAACGGGCGCCGAGCAAGTAGGCTTCAATGGCCAAGTCGATGCAACCTTCCTCGACAACGGACGGAAACACCCGATAGGTTGTATAGAAGGAAAGAAAGTGCTCAAGCACTTTCGCCCGCAGCTTCTCCAACGATAATTCGCGCAGCATGTTCCGTTCGTAGCGCAATTGCTTTTCCTGCCTTTTCTCCGCCAATGAAGTGATGACGGCCATCGTCTTTCACGCTCCTTTACGATGTAGTGTTTAACGATCAGGCGCATTCATACGTGCGGACGAAAGGCAGAAATCAGCAAAAAAACCAGCCAGAAACGACAACAAAAACACCCCGACGCCAAGCACAAGGGTGTTGAGCACAACCTGTAGATGGCTAGTAAAAAACAGTGGTTTCCTTTGAAGGCCGGTGAAAAGGCGCTGTCACACCAATTGGAGACATTTTCATTCAGAAAAGAAAGCTGATTGTGTGAGGTTTCTCTCATTGAGAAATGGATGGAACTCAGCAGTATTTTTCCTTAAAGATAAAATCGTGCCGTGTGGCAACTGAAAAAGGCCCCCAATCGATAACGATTGAGAGCCCGAACCGAAAGGCTTGTTTTAGCGTTTCGAGAACTGCGGAGCGCGGCGGGCGCCTTTGAGCCCGTATTTTTTCCGCTCTTTGACGCGGGCATCGCGCGTCAGCAAGCCAGCGCGCTTCAGCACCGCGCGGAATTCCGGATCCACTTCAAGCAGGGCGCGAGCGATGCCGTGGCGAATGGCGCCCGCTTGACCAGCAAATCCGCCGCCTTGAACATTGACCAAAACGTCATAGCTGCCGAGCGTTTCCGTCAATACAAGCGGCTGTTTCACCATTTCGATGAGCGCTTCCGACGGAATATATTCGCGAATATCTCTTTTATTGACGATGATGCGTCCATCGCCCGGAACAAGGCGGACGCGGGCAACCGAGCTTTTGCGACGACCTGTGCCGTAATATTGTACTTGTGCCAACACCAATACCCTCCCTTATCAATTATCCGCGAAGTTCGTATACTTCCGGTTTTTGCGCTTGATGCGGATGTTCGCTTCCGCGGTAAACGTGCAGTTTTTTGAACATTTGACGGCCAAGGCTGCCTTTTGGAAGCATGCCACGCACCGCCCGTTCAATCATTTGTTCCGGGTAATTTGTGCGCATTTCAAGCGCGGTTCTCACTTTCAAACCGCCCGGATACAAGCTGTGGCGATAATACAGCTTTTTCGTTAGTTTTTTCCCTGTCAGCTCGACTTTGTCCGCATTGATCACGATGACGTGATCGCCGCAATCGACATGCGGAGTGAAGATCGGTTTATGCTTGCCGCGCAACAGCGCCGCTACTTCGCTGGCCAAACGACCTAACGTCTTGCCAGCTGCGTCGACAACGTACCATTTACGCTCTACTTCATTCGGTTTTGCCATGTAAGTCGTACGCAATGCCTTTCCCTCCTAAATCATAAAAAATGAACGAATAAAGTTAGCTCTTTATTTCAACACGATTTGCTGTCCGGGGCTAATCGTGGAAAATACATGCCATATGATATAATAGCCTGCTGGAACGCCGATGTCAAGAAGATGTTACACGAGGATTCGTTGTCATCGTTCCTCTCGTGGCGATGGAGGTGGAAAATCAAGTTGCCTCCGCCGCTCATTCCTTAAGCTCTCGGCCACGGAAAAGCTCCCGAAGCCGAAGCGCCCTTGTCGCAGCGCTCTTGGCGGAGCGGAAGAGGCGACCTCAAGCTTGCTGATCGAAACGTTCGTCTCCGTAGTATACGCGCCACAAGTACAGTCCCTGCGCCGGCGCCGTCGGACCAGCAAGCCGGCGGTCCTTGGCGGCAAGGAGCCATTCAATGTCAGACGGCGAACGTTTCCCTTGGCCGACCTCAAGCACCGTGCCGACGATAATGCGCACCATATTATATAAAAAACCGCTGCCGATCAAACGAAATTGAAGCATTGGGCCGTCCGCTTCCACTTCGGCGTGGTAAATGGTGCGCACACGGTCCTCCATCGCTGTTTTAGCCGAACAAAAGCCCGTAAAATCGTGTGTCCCCTTCAGCGGGACGAGCGCCTCATTCATGGCGTCTATGTGGAGCGGATACGGGTGCCATGCGCAGTAATGGCGGCGAAAGACGTCGCGCTCGGCCGCGGTCCATACGTTATAGCGATACTCTTTCGCTTTGGCGGAAAACCGGGCGTGGAAGGCGGAATCGGTCTCAGCAGCTGAACGAACGACAATATCATCGGGCAGCTGGGCGTTCAACGCTTTTTTCCATTGCTCAGGAGAAAGGGAAAGCGGCGTGTCAAAGTGGATGACTTGCCCGTAAGCATGAACACCGGCATCGGTTCGTCCGGAAGCTGCCACGCGCACTTCCTTTCCCTTGTGTATTCGCTTGAGCACGTGTTCCAGTTCGCCCTGCACCGTCCGTTTTCCCGGCTGAATTTGGTAGCCAAAAAAATGGGTGCCGTCATACGCGATCACACATTTTATCCTTCGCACCATGGCTTTCCTCCGCTATGAGCGTAGTAGACAAAGAAGAATGGCAAGCAGCACAACCGCCGCGAAAAAGACCGTATCCGTCCGTTTCCAAGCGAGCTGGCGAAATTTCGTCCGTCCTTCCCCGCCGCGATAGCCGCGCGCCTCCATGGCTGTCGCCAGCTCATCAGCTCGTTTGAATGAGCTGATAAACAAGGGAACGAGCAGCGAGACGATCGCTTTCATCCGCTCGGAAAAGCGACCGCCGGAGAAGTCGACCCCGCGGGCCGCCTGCGCCTTCATGATTTTTTCCGTCTCTTCCATAAGGGTCGGAATAAAACGGAGCGAAATGGCCATCATCAAGGCGAGCTCATGGACGGGGACGCGCATCTTTTTGAGCGGCCCGAGCAAACTCTCGACGCCGTCGGTCACTTCAATCGGCGTCGTCGTCAGCGTCAGCATCGTCGTCATCAGCACAAGCAACAAAAATCGGAGCGAAATAAAGATGCCTTGCCGAACGCCTTCCTCATAAATCGTCAACGCACCGATTCGATAGAGCACATCCCCTTCTTTTGTCATCCATACATGCAAAACGAAGGTAAACAGCACCACCCATATCACTGGCCTCAACCCACGCATGATATAGGAAAACGGGATGCGCGACAGGGCGGCGAACAAGAACGCAAACACGGACAACAGGGCATAGGTCGCAGCATTATTGGCCAAAAACACAATCAAGACATAGGCGAACACAATGAGCAGCTTGGCGCGCGGATCAAGGCGATGAATGATCGATTGTCCGGGCACGTATTGCCCGATAATCAAATGATTACTCATGAGCGCTCACCCTAGAAAACCAGTCGCGAATCGCTTCGGCCGCCTGTTCGATCGTTAAACATGGCGACGGAATGGCGACGCCAAACCGCCTTTCCAACGCCCGTTTCAACTTGACGGTCTCCGGCACGCTTAAACCGATGGCCGCCAGTCGCTCGGCGTCGCGAAATACTTCCTCGGGGGTCCCTTGGCCCCACACCGTTCCTTCGTGCATCACGATCAGCTCATCGGCATACCGAGCCGCATCTTCCATACTATGCGTTACCAATACGGTCGTTAGCCGCTTTTCGCGATGGAGACGGTAAAACATCTCCATAATCTCCCTCCGCCCCCGCGGATCCAACCCGGCGGTCGGCTCGTCGAGCACCAGCACTTCCGGCTCAAGCGCGAGCACGCCGGCGATAGCGACGCGCCGCATCTGTCCGCCGCTTAAGTCAAACGGCGATTTGGCAAGCGTTTCATCGTCCAACCCGACCAGCCGGATGAGCTCCCTTGCTTTCCGCTTGGCTTCTTCCTCGGGCACGCCGAAATTCAGCGGACCAAAGCAAATATCTTTTTCAACCGTCTCTTCAAACAGTTGGTGCTCCGGGAATTGAAACACGATCCCGACCTTTTTGCGAAGCGGTTTGAGCTGCTTGGGCCGTTTGCCGCTTGTGATCGTCTCTTCGCCAATTTTCACCGTGCCGCTTGTCGGCTGCAAGAGGCCGTTCAAGTGCTGAAGGAGCGTCGATTTGCCCGAACCGGTATGGCCGACGATGGCGACATACGCTCCGCTTCGAATCGTGACGTTGACGTGATATAGGGCGCGGCGGGCGAGCGGAGAGCGGGCATTGTATATGTGCTCTACGTTTTCGAATACAATGTCCATAGCTCCTCGACCAACTCCTCCATGGTAAAATACCCTAGCCTCAGCGGCAGCCCTTGTTCCCGCAAGCGGCTGCCCATTTTTACCGCAAACGGCAAATCAAGACCGATGCGTTCCAATTTGCTGCCGAGCCGAAAGATTTGCTCAGGCGTCCCTTCCGCCATCACTTCCCCTTTGTTCATGACGATCAGGCGATCGGCCTTGGCCGCTTCTTCA
This sequence comes from Geobacillus icigianus, assembly GCF_000750005.1. Classification (GTDB taxonomy): domain Bacteria; phylum Bacillota; class Bacilli; order Bacillales; family Anoxybacillaceae; genus Geobacillus; species Geobacillus icigianus. Next base: position 10,092 of record NZ_JPYA01000125.1, read on the forward strand.
AGATCATGGGTGATCGACAAGACGGTGATGCGATGCTGGCGGTTCAGGCGGCGCACCGTCTCCAACACTTCGTCGCGCCCTCGAGGATCCAGCATGGATGTCGCTTCATCCAAGATGATCATATCGGGGCGAAGCGCCAAAATGCCGGCGATGGCGACGCGCTGTTTTTGTCCGCCGGAAAGCCGATGCGGCTCATGATGAAGGAACGGCTCCATATGCACTTGACGGATCGCTTCATCGATGCGCCAAGCCATCTCATCACGCGGAATGCCGTTGTTTTCCAAGCCAAAAGCGATGTCGTCCTCGACCGTCGTGCCGACAAACTGATTGTCTGGATTTTGAAACACCATGCCTACGCGACGGCGCACATCCCACACCGTTGTTTCATCCAGTGGGCGGCCAAACAGACGAATCACGCCACGCTCCGGCCGAAGCAAGCCGATCAGCAGACGGGCGATCGTGGACTTGCCGGATCCATTATGGCCGACGATCGCCAGCCATTCCCCGCGTTCGGCTTGAAAGCTGACGTGTTGAACCGCATACTCCGACTGATTTGGATAACGAAAACATACTTCTTCCAGCGACAAGATCGGTTCGGCCATGATCGTTTCCCCTTGCTCCCGCCGCGTTTGCCGATGCGGCTTTTAAGATATGGTAAACAAAAAAAGGGCATAGATCCAGTTCAAACGAAACTGTCTCGCCCTTGTTGAATGAAACCGTTACACGAGTTCAATAATCACCATCGGCGCCCCGTCACCGCGGCGAGGACCAAGTTTCAAAATGCGCGTATAGCCGCCTTGGCGATCTTGGTAGCGCGGCGCAATGTCGCTGAACAGCTTTTGCAACGCATCTTGGCCCGTTTCGCTGTTGGCGACTTCCTTGCGGATGAACGCCGCTGCTTGGCGACGGGCATGCAAATCGCCGCGTTTGCCAAGCGTAATCATTTTTTCCATCACCGAGCGCAATTCTTTGGCCCGCGCTTCCGTCGTTTCGATGCGTTCATTGATGATCAGGTCAGTGGCTAAATCACGAAGCAACGCTTTCCGTTGCGAAGTCGTGCGTCCTAACTTTCTGTACGACATCAAATGTCCCTCCCTTTTAGAGTGATGCAATTCTTTGCTGCTGATCGCACCGGCCGCACCGCAAAAGATATGGCCAAAGCACGGCGCCGCTTTCGCCAAAGGGCGGCTTTTAATCGTCTTTGCGCAAGCTGAGACCCAGCTCAGCGAGCTTCGCTTTGACCTCCTCAAGCGATTTGCGGCCAAGGTTCCGCACTTTCATCATATCTTCTTCCGTTTTTTGCGTGAGCTCCTGAACGGTGTTGATGCCGGCCCGTTTCAGGCAGTTGTAGGAGCGAACCGAAAGATCAAGCTCCTCGATCGTCATTTCCAGCACTTTTTCTTTTTGATCATCTTCTTTTTCGACCATGATTTCGGCATTTTGCGCTTCATCGGTCAGGCCGACAAAGATGTTCAAGTGCTCAGTCAAAATTTTGGCCCCGAGCGAAATGGCTTCTTTCGGTCCGATGCTTCCATCCGTCCACACATCGATGGTCAGTTTGTCATAATCCGTCACTTGACCGACCCTCGTATTCTCCACGTGATAAGAAACGCGGGAGACCGGTGTATAAATGGAGTCGATCGGAATGACGCCAATCGGCTGGTCTTCGCGCTTGTTCGCCTCAGCCGGGACATAGCCGCGCCCCCGTTTGGCGGTCATGCGCATGCGCAGGCGGCCGCCTTCCGCCAGCGTCGCAATATGAAGGTCTGGGTTTAAAATTTCGACATCGCTGTCATGAGTAATATCGGCAGCTGTGACAACTCCTTCACCCTGCACATCGATTTCTAACGTTTTTTCCTCATCCGAATAAATTTTCAACGCCAGCTTTTTAATATTTAAAATGATGGCCGTCACATCTTCGACGACGCCTTCGATCGTTGAAAACTCATGCAGAACGCCGTCAATTTGCACCGATGTTACAGCCGCACCAGGGAGTGAAGACAATAGGATACGACGCAAGGAGTTTCCTAAAGTTGTACCATATCCGCGCTCAAGCGGTTCGACGACGAATTTGCCGTAGGTGGCATCTTCGCTCAGCTCGACCGTTTCAATTTTCGGCTTCTCAATTTCAATCATCGATTATTATACCCTCCTTCAAAACGTCGAGACCCCGACCAAACGGTACACGCCTAACAACATTCCCCCATGAATCTTTCTTTTTGCCATGGTCTTTATCATATCCCATTATTGACAATGGGGCAAATTCTATACGAAGCGTTACACGCGGCGACGTTTTGGCGGACGGCATCCATTGTGCGGGATTGGAGTGACGTCTTTGATCGCCGTAATTTCCAATCCAGCCGCTTGCAAAGCGCGGATCGCTGCTTCACGGCCAGCCCCTGGACCTTTGACGTTCACTTCGACCGTTTTCATGCCATGTTCCATCGACGCTTTCGCTGCCGCTTCAGCTGCCATTTGTGCCGCAAACGGCGTCGATTTGCGCGAACCTTTGAATCCGAGCGAACCGGCGCTCGCCCAGGCGATGGCGTTGCCGTGAACATCCGTGATCGTCACGATCGTGTTATTGAATGTCGAACGGATATGAGCGATGCCTGTATCAATGTTTTTTCTTACCCGACGTTTGCGCGTGTTTGTTCTGCGTGCCATTCGTCAAATGACCTCCTTTGCGTGATTATTTTTTCTTGTTCGCTACCGTACGGCGCGGACCTTTGCGCGTGCGGGCATTGTTTTTCGTGTTTTGTCCGCGAACCGGCAAGCCGCGGCGATGGCGAAGACCACGATAGCAGCCAATTTCCATCAACCGTTTGATGTTGAGCGATACTTCCCGACGCAAATCGCCTTCCACTTTCAGGCGGCCGACGATTTCGCGAATGCGGCCAAGCTCCTCTTCCGTCAGGTCACGAACGCGCGTGTCTTCCGATACACCCGCTTCTTTTAAGATTTTTTGCGCGGTCGATTTTCCAATTCCGTAAATGTATGTCAACGAAATGACGACTCGTTTGTCGCGCGGAATGTCAACACCTGCAATACGTGCCATCGTTGTGCACCTCCTTGAAAATTACCCTTGGCGTTGTTTATGCTTTGGATTTTCGCAAATGATCATCACTTTGCCGCGTCTGCGAATGACTTTGCATTTTTCGCAAATCGGCTTGACGGACGGTCTTACTTTCATGTTGTTTCCCTCCTTAAATGAAACGGAGTGCGTCTTTTATTTATACCGATACGTAATTCGTCCCCGCGTCAAATCATACGGCGACAACTCCACCGTCACCCGGTCTCCGGGCAAAATGCGGATAAAGTGCATGCGGATTTTGCCGGACACATGGGCCAACACCGTATGCCCATTTTCTAATTCTACACGAAACATCGCATTTGGCAATGTTTCAATGACGGTGCCTTCCACTTCGATTACATCGTCCTTAGCCATCGGGCGGCTCCCCCTCCTTACGAATGAGTAACATGGTGTTGCGCAAAACCGAACGGACATTGAGCGGGCGATCTTTTCATTCGCTCCTCGCGACTGGGAGCTTTTACAAAACGGTTAAAATTTCATAGCCAGCGTCTGTGATCACAATGGTATGCTCAAAATGGGCACACCGTTTCCCATCCGCGGTGACAACGGTCCAGTCATCCGCCAGTGTTTTCACATGACGGCTGCCGGCGTTGACCATCGGTTCGATGCATAAGGTCATTCCCGGCCGCAACACCGGCCCTTTGTTTGGTGGCCCATAATGTGGGATTTGTGGGTCTTCATGTAAGTGTTGACCAATTCCGTGCCCCACATACTCCCGGACGACGGAAAAGTGATTCGCTTCCACGTACATTTGAATCGCGTGGGAGATATTCGTCAACCGCGTCCCTGGCTTCGCCTCAGCGAGCCCGATGTAGAGCGCCTGCTCCGTCACATCGAGCAGCCGCTTCGTCTCGGCATCGATTTCCCCGACAGGATACGTCCAAGCGGAGTCAGCATGATACCCTTGATATTGGGCACCAACGTCAACAGTGATAATATCGCCTTCCTTTAGCACTCGCTCGCCGGGAATGCCGTGCACAAGCTCTTCATTCACCGAAGCGCAAATGCTGCCCGGAAACCCTTGATATCCTTTAAACGACGGAATGGCGCCATGGGAACGAATCGTTTCCTCCGCAATGGCGTCCAATTCCTTTGTCGTCATCCCGGGACGGATTTCCTTTCTCAACGTTTCCAAGACAAGGGCCACGATTTTTCCCGCCTCGCGCATTAGCGCGATTTCCTGCGCGGTTTTGCAGCGGATCATGCAGACAATCCCCCGAGCAATTCCCGGATATCAGCAAACACCTTTTCCATGTCCTGTTCGCCGTTAATATGGCGCAAATAGCCTTTTTGCTCATAAAAATCGAGCAGCGGCTTCATTTGCTTTTGATTCACCTCAAGCCGATTGGCTACCGTCGCTTCATTGTCATCGGCACGCTGGTATAACTCGCCGCCGCATTTATCGCACACCCCTAGCACCGCGGGCGGATGAAAAACGAGATGGTACGTCGCTCCGCAATTGCGGCAAATTCGTCTGCCGGTCAGACGCTCGAGCAACACTTCGCGGCGGACATCAATGTGAATGACATAATCGAGTTGGCGGCCGATTTCCGAAAGCATCGTTTCGAGCGCTTCGGCTTGGGCGACCGTACGCGGAAAGCCATCGAGCAAAAACCCGTTTTGGCAATCCGCCTTGCTCAACCGCTCACGGACGATGCCGATCGTCACTTCGTCAGGAACGAGATCACCGCGATCCATGTATTGTTTGGCCTGCTTCCCTAACGGAGTGCCTTCTTTGATCGCTGCCCGGAACATATCTCCCGTGGAAATGTGCGGGATTCCGTACGCTTCGACAATCTTCTCAGCCTGTGTACCTTTTCCGGCACCTGGCAGCCCCATCAGCACTAAATTCACCCTAACTCCCCCTAAACGGCAAGGGACGTCCGCTCTTGCCTTATTTGATGAATCCGCGGTAGTGGCGTTTGACTAGCTGGCTCTCGAGCTGTTTCATCGTCTCCAAAGCCACACCGACGACAATAAGCAAGCTCGTGCCGCCAATGCGGGCAGAGGGCGGCAAGTTGGCAAAGTTTACGAAGAACACCGGCAAGATCGCGATCACCGCCAAAAAGATTGAACCGACCAATGTCAATCGATACAAAATTTTTGTCACATATTCTTGCGTGCTTTTCCCTGGGCGAATACCTGGAATATAGCCGCCTTGCTTTTTCAGATTGTCCGCCATCTGCTCCGGGTTGACTTGAACGAACGCGTAAAAGTACGTAAAAGCGATGATGAGCGCGACGTAGAGAGTCATGCCAACCGGATGGGTATAGTCAAACGTTCGGCGAATCCATAATGTTACGTCATTCGTGCCAAAAAACGATGCAATCGTCGGCGGCGCAATCAAAAACGACACCGCGAAAATGACCGGAATGACCCCGGCCGGGTTCACTTTCAGCGGCAGATGGGTCGAGTGGCCGCCCACTGGGCTTCGCCCTTCCAACCGCTTCGCGTATTGAATCGGAATTTTCCGGAACGCCTGCTGGATGTAAATGACGCCAACGATCACGGCGATGATCGCCAACGCGACAAGCAGCAGCCGGACGATGCGCAAAAACAAGTCATCGCCAACATTTTCAAACTGTTGGGCGTAAATTTGGTTCAACACCGTCGGAATGCCGGAAACGATCCCGGCGAAAATGATGATCGAAATCCCGTTTCCGACTCCTTTGGCCGTGATTTGCTCACCGAGCCACATCAAAAAGGCGGTGCCCGCAGTCAAGACGACCGCAATGAGCAAATACGTGCCAACGCCCGGATTTTGAATAAGCATCCCATTGGCCAAATTGTTAAAGCCGTACGACATGCCAAAGGCTTGGATGAACCCGAGCACAATCGTAAAATAGCGGGTAAACTGAGCTAATTTACGCCGGCCAACCTCGCCTTGCTTGGACCATTCCGTAAACTTCGGAACGACGTCCATTTGCAGCAGTTGGACGATAATCGACGCCGTAATGTAGGGCATAACCCCCATGGCAAAGATTGAAAAATTCCGCAGCGCCCCGCCGCCGAAAATGTTCAGGACGCCGAATGCATTCAGTTCATCTTGCAGTTTTAATACATCCGCGTTCACGTTCGGAACCGGAATGAACGTGCCGATGCGGAACACGATCAACATAAGAAGAGTAAAGATAATTTTGTTTCGAATGTCACTGACGCGCATAAAGTTGGAGATTGTCCGAAACATTAAATCACCTCAGTTTTACCGCCAGCCGCCTCAATGGCTGCTTTTGCCGACGCCGAGAACTTGTGCGCTTTGACCGTCAGCTTTTTCTCGATTTGGCCTTTGCCTAAAACTTTCACGCCCGATTTGAGCTTGCTGATGACGCCCGTTTCAAGAAGCAGCTCCGGCGTGACTTCCGTTCCGTCTTCAAAGCGGTTCAATTTGTCCAAGTTTACGACCGCATATTCTTTCCGATTGATGTTCGTAAACCCGCGTTTCGGCAAGCGGCGGAACAGCGGCGTTTGTCCTCCTTCAAAACCGAGGCGCACGCCCCCGCCAGAACGAGCATTTTGACCTTTTTGACCACGACCAGACGTTTTGCCGTTGCCCGAACCGATCCCGCGGCCGACGCGAACCGCTTTTTTGCGGGAACCCGGCGCTGGTTGCAATTCATGAAGTTTCATCGCAAAGCACCTCCTTATGACCTCATTATTCTTCGATTTCTTTCACGTTGACAAGGTGAGCGACTTTGTTAATCATCCCGCGAATGGCAGGATTATCGTTATGAACGACAGTCTGATGCATTTTCCGCAAGCCGAGCGTTCGAACGGTGACGCGTTGATCTTCCGGACGGCCAATCACGCTGCGTGTGAGGGTAATCGCCAGTTTTTTTGCCATGATCGTTCCCCCCTTATCCTAACAGTTCCTCGACTGTTTTGCCGCGCAATTTTGCGACGTCTTCGGCGCGTTTCAATTGTTTTAAGCCGTCAAACGTGGCACGCACCATGTTGACCGGTGTGTTCGAACCAATGGATTTCGACAAAATGTCGCTGATGCCTGCCAGCTCCAAAACGGCACGCGCCGGACCGCCGGCGATGACTCCCGTACCTTCGGAAGCCGGTTTTAAAATGATTTCTCCAGCGCCAAAGTGGCCGATCACTTCGTGTGGAATCGTCGTGCCAACGATCGGCACTTCAATTAAGTTTTTCTTCGCATCTTCAATCGCTTTGCGGATCGCTTCCGGAACTTCTTGCGCTTTCCCAGTGCCAAAGCCGACATGGCCGTTTTTGTCGCCGACGACAACCAAGGCAGAGAAGCGCAGGCGGCGTCCGCCTTTCACGACTTTTGCTACACGGTTGACTGCGACTACACGTTCTTCCAATTCAAGTTTGTTTGGGTCGATACGACGCATCGTTGTCCCTCCTTTGTAATTAGAATTCTAGGCCAGTTTCACGGGCGGCATCCGCTAATGCTTTCACTCGGCCGTGGTACAAATACCCGCCGCGGTCAAAGACGACTTGTTTAATGCCTTTTTCCAACGCCCGCTTGGCGACGAGTTCGCCGACTTTCTTCGCCGCTTCAATGTTGTTTGTCGAATCCAAAGTGAATTCTTTATCCAATGTCGAGGCGCTGACGATCGTTGCCGATTTCGTATCGTCGATCACTTGCGCGTAAATGTGTTTGTTCGAACGGAACACGCTCAACCGCGGACGTTCAGCCGTGCCAAAGATTTTTTTGCGGATGCGTGCGTGTCTTTTTTTCCGAACCGCGTTTCGATCCACTTTCGTGATCATCGAATGTCACTCCTTTCGCTTCGCTATGCCGCGTTATTTACCCGTTTTGCCTTCTTTTAAGCGCACCAGTTCGCCTTCGTAGCGAATGCCTTTGCCTTTATACGGCTCCGGCGGACGTACGGCGCGAATGTTGGCCGCCAGCTCGCCGACGCGCTGTTTGTCTGCGCCTTTGACGATGATTTTCGTTTGGGACGGCACTTCAATTTCAAGCCCTTCTTCCGGCTCAATTTCGACCGGATGAGAATAACCGACGCTCAACACCAGCTTTTTCCCTTGTTTCGACGCCCGGTATCCGACCCCAACGAGTTCGAGCGCTTTTTCGTAGCCTTTCGAAACGCCTTCGACCATGTTGGCGAGCAGGCTGCGCGTTGTGCCGTGCAGCGCACGATGTTGTTTTTCATCGCTTGGACGCGTCACCGTCATCACGTTGCCCTCAACGGTGATCGTCATATCCGGGTGGAACGTGCGGGTCAGTTCCCCTTTTGGCCCTTTCACCGTGACCGTATTGCCGTTGATCGTAACCGTAACACCGGCCGGAATTTCAATTGGTTTTTTGCCGACACGTGACATGTCAAAAACACCTCCATTCTTGAGCAGATAAATTACCAAACGTAGGCGATCACTTCGCCGCCCGTGCCTTTTTGCCGTGCTTCTTTGTCCGTTAAAATGCCTTGCGATGTCGAAAGAATGGCGATTCCTAAGCCGTTTAAGACGCGCGGCACTTCATGGGCTTTGACATACACGCGCAATCCTGGCTTGCTGATGCGTTTCAGCCCGGTAATGACACGTTCGTTGTTCGGACCGTATTTCAGAAAAATGCGGAGAATCCCTTGTTTGTTGTCTTCGATATATTCATAATCACGAATAAACCCTTCGCGCTTTAAGATTTCCGCGATTTCCCGCTTGATTTTCGAAGCCGGGACTTCGAGTTTTTCGTGACGCACCATGTTCGCATTGCGGATGCGAGTCAGCATATCAGCAATTGGATCTGTCATCACCATTTGTTTTACCTCCTTCCCAATCAATGGGTTGATTACCAGCTGGCTTTTTTAATGCCTGGAAGTTGACCTTTATATGCGAGTTCACGGAAACAAATACGGCACAGTTTAAATTTGCGGTAAACCGAGTGCGGGCGGCCGCAGCGCTCGCAGCGGGTGTACGCTCTTACTTTAAACTTCGGCGTCCGTTTTTGTTTCGCGATCATCGATTTTTTAGCCACGATTTCGCCTCCCTTGTGCTATGGGATTATTTTTGGAATGGCATGCCGAGCAATGCCAGCAATTCGCGCGCTTCTTCGTCGGTGTTGGCCGTTGTGACGATCACGATGTCCATGCCGCGCACTTTGTTCACTTTATCGTAGTCGATCTCTGGGAAAATGAGCTGTTCTTTAATGCCGAGCGTATAGTTGCCGCGGCCGTCAAACGATTTTTTTGATACGCCGCGGAAGTCGCGCACGCGCGGAAGCGAGACCGAAATCAGCTTATCGAGAAACTCATACATCCGTTCGCCACGCAGCGTCACTTTCGCCCCGATCGCCATTCCTTGGCGCAGGCGGAAGCCAGCGATCGATTTTTTCGCGCGTGTCACTACTGGACGTTGGCCGGAGATCAATGTCAGCTCTTCAACGGCGCTGTCTAACGCTTTCGGATTTTGCACCGCGTCGCCGACGCCCATGTTGATGACGATTTTTTCGATTTTTGGCACTTGCATGATCGATTTATAGTTGAACTTGCTCATGAGAGCAGGAACGACTTCATTTACATACTTCTCTTTCAGGCGGTTCATAAAAGTACCTCCTTTCCTGCGTCACGGTTATTTATCTAAAATCTCTCCGGATTTTTTCGCGTAGCGCACTTTTTTGCCGTCAACCACTTTATAGCCAATGCGCGTCGGTTCGCCTGTTTTCGGATCGAGCGGCATCACTTTGGAAACATGGATCGGCGCTTCTTTTTCGATAATGCCGCCTTGCGGGTTGGCTTGCGACGGTTTCGCGTGCTTTTTCACGATGTTGACGCCTTCGACGATGACGCGGTTTTTCTTCGGAAATGCCGCGAGGATGACGCCTTGTTTGCCTTTGTCTTTTCCGGAGATCACTTGCACTTTATCACCTTTTTTTACATGCATCGCATTCGCACCTCCTTGAAACGCTGTTCCGTTCCGTTAGATAACTTCCGGGGCCAACGAAATGATTTTCATGAAGTCTTTGTCGCGCAGTTCGCGGGCAACCGGTCCGAAAATCCGCGTGCCGCGCGGGCTTTTGTCATCGCGGATGATGACGCAGGCGTTTTCGTCAAAACGGATGTAAGAGCCATCCGGACGGCGCACTCCGCGTTTCGTGCGAACAACGACCGCTTTCACGACTTGACCTTTTTTAACAACGCCACCTGGTGTCGCATCTTTAACCGTAGCGACCACGATGTCGCCGATGTTCGCATAGCGGCGGCCCGAGCCTCCAAGCACTTTAATGACGAGCACTTCGCGTGCGCCAGAGTTATCAGCTACTTTCAAGCGAGATTCTTGTTGAATCATCGACGAAACCTCCTTTCGGAATTATCTCTCCGAACTAAGCGAAGAACCATTAGAGAACAACGGCTTTCTCGACGATTTCGACCAAACGGAAGCGTTTCGTGGCCGACAGCGGGCGAGTCTCCATGATTTTGACGATGTCGCCGACTTTCGCTTCGTTATGTTCATCGTGCGCTTTGTATTTTTTCGAATATTTCACGCGCTTGCCGTACAGCGGATGTTTTTTGTACGTTTCCACCAATACGGTGATCGTTTTGTCCATTTTGTCCGATACAACCCGTCCAACGTACACTTTGCGTTGATTGCGTTCGCTCATTTCGCAAACCTCCTCTCAAACAACATTATTTATTGGCAGCGAGCTCACGTTCGCGAATGATCGTTTTCATGCGGGCGATGTCTTTGCGCACTTGACGGATGCGCGCCGTGTTTTCCAATTGGCCGGTCGCCAGCTGGAAGCGAAGGTTGAACAGTTCTTCCTTCAACGCTTTAATTTTTTGTTCGATTTCGGCAGTGGTCAACTCACGGATTTCTTTCGCTTTCATTACGCTTCACCACCAGTTTCTTCACGTTTTACAAATTTGCATTTGATCGGAAGTTTGTGAGAAGCGAGACGCAATGCTTCACGTGCCACTTCTTCAGAAACACCGCCCACTTCAAACATCACTTTGCCCGGTTTCACAACGGCAACCCATCCTTCCGGCGCCCCTTTACCGGAACCCATCCGCACTTCAAGCGGCTTGGCGGTATACGGTTTGGATGGGAAAATGCGGATCCATACTTTCCCGCCCCGTCTCATGTAACGAGTCATCGCCCGGCGAGCCGCTTCGATTTGCCGGTTCGTAATCCAGGCCGATTCCAATGCTTGCAAGCCAAATTCACCGAAATGAACTTCCGTACCGCCTTTCGCGCGGCCTTTCATCCGTCCGCGGTGTTCGCGGCGATATTTGACGCGTTTTGGCATCAACATGATTATTTTCCTCCTTCCTCGGCTTTTTTCTTAGTCGGAAGGACTTCCCCACGATAAATCCATACTTTGACGCCGATTTTTCCGTACGTCGTGTCGGCTTCTGCCGTCGCATAGTCAATGTCAGCGCGCAACGTATGGAGTGGAACCGTCCCTTCGCTGTAATGTTCCGAACGAGCGATATCGGCACCGCCTAAACGGCCGGATACCATCGTTTTGATCCCTTTCGCCCCGGCGCGCATCGCCCGTTGAATGGCTTGTTTTTGCGCCCGACGGAACGAAACGCGGTTTTCCAATTGGCGAGCGATATTTTCAGCGACAAGTTTCGCGTCCAAATCCGGCTTTTTAATTTCAACGATGTTGATATGAACCCGCTTGCCCGTCAGCTGCGCGAGCGCTTTGCGGAGCGCTTCGACTTCAGAGCCGCCTTTCCCGATCACCATGCCCGGTTTCGCCGTATGGATCGTGACGTTGACGCGGTTGGCTGCCCGTTCGATCTCCACGCGGGAAACGGCCGCATCTTGCAGGCGTTTGTTGAGATATTCACGGATTTTCAAGTCTTCGTGCAGCAGATCGGCGTAGTCTTTTTCCGCATACCATCTTGATTCCCAGTCACGAATGATGCCGATGCGCAGACCGATCGGATGAACCTTTTGACCCACGGATTATCCCTCCTTCTTTTCTGAAACGACGATCGTAATATGGCTTGTGCGTTTGTTGATGGCGCTTGCCCGTCCCATCGCGCGCGGACGGAAACGTTTCAGCGTCGGGCCTTCATCGACATAGGCTTGAGAAACCACCAAGTTGGTAACGTCCATGTCATAGTTGTGCTCAGCGTTGGCGACCGCTGATTTCAATACTTTTTCGATGATCGGAGAAGCCGCTTTTGGCGTATGGCGCAAAATCGCGAACGCTTCGCCGACTTCTTTGCCGCGAATCAAGTCAATGACTAAGCGCGCTTTGCGAGGAGCGATGCGAACGGTTCTCGCAACTGCTTTAGCTTGCATATCTAGAACCTCCTCTCATTACCGTTTCGTTTTCTTGTCATCGCCGGCATGGCCGCGGAACGTGCGCGTCGGCGCGAATTCCCCGAGCTTGTGCCCGACCATGTCTTCCGTGATGTAAACGGGAACGTGTTTACGGCCATCGTACACTGCGATCGTATGCCCGACAAATTGCGGGAAGATCGTCGAACGGCGAGACCATGTTTTGATCACTTGTTTTTGCCCTGTTTCATTCAATTTTTCAATCTTTTTCATCAAATGTTCATCGCAAAACGGACCTTTTTTCAAGCTGCGACCCATAAGTGAACCTCCCTTCTGAATTGCGCTCGTTCATTACTTCTTGCGGCGACGGATGATGAATTTATCCGATTTGTTTTTCTTTTTGCGCGTTTTGTAGCCAAGCGTCGGTTTGCCCCACGGCGTCATCGGCGATTTGCGTCCGATTGGTGCTTTGCCCTCACCACCGCCGTGCGGATGGTCAACCGGGTTCATGACCGAACCGCGGACTGTCGGACGAATGCCAAGCCAGCGAGCGCGTCCCGCTTTCCCGATGTTGACAAGCTCATGCTGCTCGTTGCCGACTTCGCCGACCGTAGCGCGGCATTTGCCCAAAATCAGGCGCACTTCGCCGGAAGCAAGACGAACGATGACATATTTTCCTTCTTTCCCAAGCACTTGGGCTGACGTGCCTGCTGCGCGCACCAATTGCCCGCCGCGGCCTGGTTTCAGCTCGATGTTGTGGACGAGCGTACCGACCGGGATGTTCTCAAGCGGCAGCGCATTGCCCACTTTAATGTCTGCGTCCGGGCCGGACATGATTTCCATGCCGACTTTTAAGTTTTTCGGCGCGATAATGTAGCGCTTCTCGCCATCAGCATAGTTGATGAGCGCGATATTGGCGGAACGGTTCGGATCGTATTCGATCGTAGCAACGCGTCCCGGAATTCCGTCTTTGTCGCGTTTAAAGTCGATGATCCGGTATTGGCGTTTATGGCCACCGCCTTGATGGCGAACCGTGATTTTCCCTTGGTTGTTGCGGCCCGCTTTTTTCTTTAACGGAGCGAGCAGCGATTTTTCTGGCTGATCTGTCGTAATTTCCGAGAAATCCAGCACCGTCATGCCGCGACGGCCGTTCGATGTCGGTTTATATTTTTTAATCGCCATCGGAATGTCCCTCCTTCGTCACAAATATGAGTTCGTTACACTTCGAACAGTTCGATCTCTTTGCTGTCCGGCGTCAGCGTCACGATCGCTTTGCGGCGGCGGTTCGTATAGCCGCTGTAACGGCCGACGCGTTTAAATTTCCCTTTATAGTTCATGATGTTGACTTTTTCGACTTTGACGCCAAAAATTTTCTCAACGGCGTCTTTTACTTCCGTTTTGTTCGCTTTGACGTCGACTTCAAACGTATATTTTTTTTGCCCGATCAAGTCCATTGTGTTTTCCGTGATGATGGGGCGCTTAATAATGTCGCGAGGGTCTTTCATTATGCAAGCACCTCCTCTACCTTCTCCACGGCCGCCTTCGTAATGACGAGCTTGTCGTGGTTCAGCACATCAAGCACATTGATGCCGCTGGCCGCCACCACTTTGACGCCCGGGATGTTGCGCGCCGACAAATACACGGTTTCGTTCAATTCGTCGGTGACAATGAGCGCTTTCCGGTCAACCGAGAGGTTATTCAAAATTTTTACCATTTCTTTCGTTTTCGGCGCTTCCAACGACAATTGGTCCAAGACAACGATGTCGTTTTCGAGCACTTTCGAAGACAAAGCCGATTTGATCGCCAAACGGCGAACTTTTTTCGGCAGTTTGTAGCTGTAGCTGCGCGGTACCGGACCGAAGACCGTGCCGCCGCCGCGCCATTGCGGAGCGCGAATCGAACCTTGGCGGGCGCGTCCTGTCCCTTTTTGACGCCACGGTTTGCGGCCGCCGCCGCTCACTTCAGCGCGGTTTTTCGTTTTGTGCGTTCCTTGGCGCATCGAAGCGCGTTGCATGATGACTGCTTCAAACAACACATGTTTATTTGGCTCAATCCCAAAAACGGCGTCGTTCAGTTCAATTTCGCCGACTGTCTGTCCGTTTTGGTTGTACAATGCTACTTTTGGCATTACGTAGTTCCTCCTTTCTTGGCCGGATGTTATTTCGCCTTCTTCGCCGCTTTCACAGCGCTTTTGACAATCACTAAGCCTTTTCTCGGTCCTGGCACATTGCCTTTAATGAGCAGCAAGTTGCGTTCCGGATCGACTTTGACGATTTTCAAGTTTTGGATCGTCACACGCTCGCCACCCATGCGGCCCGGCAAGTTTTTCGTTTTGAATACGCGGTTCGGCGCGATGGCCCCCATCGAACCAGGGCGACGATGGTAGCGAGAACCGTGAGCCATTGGTCCGCGCGATTGGCCGTGGCGCTTGATGGCCCCTTGGAACCCTTTCCCTTTCGAAGTGCCTGTGACGTCAACGATGTCGCCTTCGCTGAAAATGTCCACTTTCACTTCTTGACCAACTTCGTATTCATCCACGTTGGCGCCACGGATTTCGCGAATGAAGCGCTTAGGTGCCGTGTTTGCTTTGGCAGCATGGCCGATTTGCGGTTTGTTGGCGCGCTTTTCGCGAATGTCTTCAAAACCTAATTGAATCGCTTCGTAACCGTCGTTTTCGATCGTTTTCTTTTGCAAAACGACGTTCGGCGTCGCTTCGATGACAGTTACCGGAATCAAATCGCCGTTTTCCGCAAATACTTGCGTCATACCGATTTTTCTTCCTAAGATTCCTTTCGTCATTGGTCACACCTCCTAATCCATTAAAGTTTAATTTCAATGTCCACACCGGACGGCAAATCCAATCGCATTAACGAATCCACCGTTTGCGGAGTCGGATTGATGATGTCAATCAAGCGCTTATGTGTCCGCATCTCGAATTGTTCACGGGAGTCTTTGTATTTGTGAACGGCGCGCAGGATCGTATACACCGTTCTTTCTGTCGGCAGCGGAATCGGACCCGACACTTTTGCCCCAGAACGTTTTGCGGTTTCCACAATTTTCTCCGCTGACTGATCCAAAATTCGATGATCGTAAGCTTTTAAACGAATGCGAATTTTTTCTTTTGCCATTTGGTTTCCCTCCTTCTTCGCCTATTTTGAAAATAGACTTCTCCACGGAAATTTCCTGCACACCGCCGTGGCAAAGCGGCCGGGTGTGTCAGCAACCTTCCGCTTCATCGCAGTCAAAGACCAACATTTGATATTATACTGGTATGTAAGGGAGATTGCAAGCCATTTCTTCGCTTTTCCCACACTTCTTCATTATACCGAGGCACCGGGCCGTTTTCAACATCGCCTCGGGAAAAGGAAAGATGGAAGGGGAGCACATGCAAGCACCACGCTCGCTCGAGGAAAAAGGGTGAACCAACGTTGGGGGCGTCGCTCTTTTGGCCAATAGGCAAAAGAAAAAGGCTGACCGAAAAAACGCCGCCGTTCAAGATCGCACAACTTGATAGAAAACGAAAGAGGGTGTCCCGATCGTTTTCCGGACACCCTCTTTTCGCTTCAATTATTCAATGATTTGCGATACCGAACCAGCGCCAACCGTGCGGCCGCCTTCACGGATCGAGAATTTCGTTCCTTCTTCGATCGCGATCGGAGCGATCAGTTCGACCGTCATTTCGACGTTGTCGCCAGGCATAACCATCTCAACGCCTTCCGGAAGCGTGATGATGCCCGTTACGTCCGTCGTACGGAAGTAGAATTGCGGACGGTAGTTCGAGAAGAACGGCGTATGGCGTCCGCCTTCTTCTTTCGTCAAAACGTAAACTTGCGCTTTAAATTTCGTATGCGGCGTGATCGAGCCCGGTTTCGCCAACACTTGGCCGCGCTCAACTTCATCGCGCGATACACCGCGGAGAAGCGCACCGATGTTGTCGCCGGCTTCCGCTTGGTCGAGAAGCTTGCGGAACATTTCTACGCCCGTAACCGTCGTCGATTTCGGTTCATCGGAAAGACCGATGATTTCAACCGGATCGCCGACTTTCAACGTACCGCGCTCAACACGGCCCGTCGCAACCGTACCGCGGCCCGTAATCGAGAAGACGTCCTCGATCGGCATCATGAACGGTTTGTCTACTTCACGTTGCGGCGTCGGGATGTACTCGTCAACCGCGTTCATCAGTTCAAGAATTTTTTCTTCCCATTGCGGGTCGCCTTCGAGCGCTTTTAATGCCGAACCTTTGATGACCGGCACTTCATCGCCCGGGAAGTCGTATTCAGAGAGCAGATCGCGAACTTCCATTTCAACGAGCTCAAGCAATTCTTCGTCGTCCACCATGTCGCATTTGTTCAAGAACACAACGATGTACGGAACGCCAACTTGGCGGGAGAGAAGAATGTGCTCGCGCGTTTGCGGCATCGGACCGTCCGCTGCCGATACAACAAGGATTGCACCGTCCATTTGCGCTGCGCCCGTGATCATGTTTTTGACGTAGTCCGCGTGCCCTGGGCAGTCAACGTGCGCATAGTGGCGATTGTCCGTTTCATACTCAACGTGCGCCGTCGAGATCGTGATTCCGCGCTCACGCTCTTCCGGAGCCGCGTCGATTTGGTCGTATGCTCTCGCTTCCGCCTTTCCTTGTTTTGCCAAAACCGTCGTGATGGCAGCTGTCAACGTCGTTTTCCCATGGTCAACGTGGCCGATCGTGCCGATGTTGACGTGCGGTTTCGTGCGTTCGAATTTCGCTTTAGCCATGAGAGATCCTCCTTAAAAATGAAAATATAATGGATATGGTTGTTAAGTATAGGATGCTTGGGAACAAAATGTTCCCAAGTCTTACTTACATAAGTATTTATAGCGAAACTAGCAAAAGAAATCAATTATTCGCCTTTATTTTTTTTGATAATTTCATCGGCGATGTTTTTCGGAACTTCTTCGTAATGATCAAACACCATCGAGAATGTTCCGCGCCCTTGCGTGTTCGAACGGAGCGATGTCGCATAACCGAACATTTCGGCCAGCGGCACCATCGCGCGAACGACTTGAGCGTTGCCGCGCGCTTCCATTCCCTCAACGCGGCCGCGCCGGGACGTGATGTCACCCATGATGTCACCAAGGTACTCTTCAGGAATGACCACTTCCACTTTCATGATCGGCTCCAACAGAACCGGATCACACTTCGCGGCGGCGTTTTTCAGCGCCATGGAAGCGGCGATTTTGAACGCCATTTCGCTCGAGTCGACATCGTGGTACGATCCGTCGAACAGTTTCGCTTTAATGTCGACAACCGGATAGCCGGCTAAGACGCCGTTTTGCATCGCTTCTTCCAGCCCCGCTTGAACGGCTGGCACGTATTCTTTCGGAACGACCCCACCGACGATGGCGTTCTCGAATTCGAAGCCTTTGCCGCGCTCGTTTGGCGAAAATTCAATCCAAACGTGACCGTATTGACCGCGGCCACCGGACTGACGGATAAACTTCCCTTCGACTTGCGCCGATTTGCGGAACGTTTCACGGTAAGCGACTTGCGGCGCGCCGACGTTCGCTTCGACTTTGAATTCACGGCGCATCCGGTCGACGATGATGTCAAGATGCAGCTCGCCCATTCCCGAGATGATCGTTTGTCCCGTTTCCGGATCGGTGTGAGCGCGGAATGTCGGGTCTTCTTCTTGCAATTTTTGCAACGCTTGGCTCATTTTGTCTTGGTCGGCTTTCGATTTTGGTTCGATCGCCACCGAAATGACCGGCTCTGGGAACTGCATCGATTCAAGAATGACAAGATTTTTCTCATCACATAGAGTATCGCCGGTCGTCGTGTCTTTTAAACCGACTGCGGCCGCAATATCGCCGGCATACACTTTCGAAATTTCTTGCCGGTGGTTCGCGTGCATTTGCAAGAGACGGCCGATCCGTTCGCGTTTGCGTTTCGTCGAGTTCATGACGTACGAGCCGGAATCAAGCGTGCCGGAATAGACGCGGAAGAACGTCAATTTTCCAACATACGGGTCGGTCATGATTTTGAACGCGAGCGCCGCAAATGGAGCGTCGTCACGCGCTTCGCGAGTCACTTCTTCTTCCGTATCCGGAACGATACCGCGAATCGCCGGAATGTCGATCGGAGACGGCAAGTAGTCGACAACCCCGTCAAGCAGCAGCTGAACGCCTTTGTTTTTGAAGGCCGAGCCGCAGAAGACCGGGAAGAATTCCACGCTGATCGTCGCTTTGCGGATCGCCGCTTTCAACTCTTCTTTCGTGATTTCTTCCCCTTCTAAATATTTCATCATCAGCTCTTCGTCAAGCTCAGCTACCGCTTCAATGAGCTTGGCGTGATATTCTTCCGCCATATCGCGGTAGTCTTCCGGAATGTCGATGCGCTCGATGTTTTTGCCGAGCTCATCGTGATAATGATACGCGCACATTTCGACAAGGTCGATGATGCCAGAAAACTGGTCCTCAGCGCCAATCGGCAGCTGCACTGGATGCGCGTTTGCTTGCAGGCGGTCATGAAGCGTTTTTACCGCATACAAGAAATCGGCGCCGATTTTGTCCATTTTGTTGACAAACACAATCCGCGGAACACCGTAAGTCGTTGCTTGACGCCAAACGGTTTCCGTTTGCGGCTCTACGCCGGATTGCGCGTCCAATACGGTAATCGCGCCGTCCAACACGCGCAACGACCGCTCAACCTCAACCGTAAAGTCGACGTGCCCCGGCGTGTCAATGATGTTGATGCGATGGCCTTTCCATTGCGCCGTTGTCGCCGCCGACGTAATCGTAATCCCGCGTTCTTGTTCTTGCTCCATCCAGTCCATCGTGGCTGCGCCTTCGTGCACTTCCCCGATTTTATGAACGCGGCCGGTGTAGAACAAGATCCGCTCGGTTGTCGTCGTTTTCCCGGCGTCAATGTGCGCCATGATCCCGATGTTGCGAGTGTTTTCTAAGGAGAACTCTCGTGCCATAGCGGTTATTTTCTCCTTCCTTCAATATAAAGTATAAACAGATGGCGCCGCCCTCTTTTCTTTCACAAAGCGGAACAGCCTTGCTGAAAAAAGCTCCAATATATAGGAAGATAGGTGAACAGGCAGCGATCGTGCCTTCTCACCTATTCCTTTTAAGTTAAGCGGCGGTCCTTACCAGCGGTAGTGGGCGAAAGCTTTGTTCGCTTCGGCCATTTTGTGCGTGTCTTCGCGTTTTTTCACCGCTGCGCCCGTGTTGTTGGCAGCGTCCATAATTTCGTTTGCCAAGCGCTCTTCCATCGTTTTTTCATTGCGAAGGCGGGCGTATTGCACGAGCCAACGCAGACCGAGGGAAATGCGGCGGTCCGGACGGACTTCGACCGGAACTTGGTAGTTCGCCCCACCGACGCGGCGAGCGCGCACTTCCAACACCGGCATCACGTTTTTCAACGCTTGCTCAAACACTTCCATCGGATCTTTACCCGTGCGTTCACGGATCATATCAAACGATGTATAAAGAATTTTTTGTGCTTTCGATTTTTTGCCGTCAACCATAATTTTATTGATCAGACGGGTAACCAGTTTGGAATTGTAAATCGGATCCGGCAATACGTCACGCTTAGCAACAGGGCCTCTACGTGGCATAGTGTTTCCTCCCTTCAGGAAAACATTCTCTTCATTTCATTATTTTTTCGCTGCTTTTGGTTTTTTCGCACCGTACTTCGAACGACCTTGCATCCGGTTCGCTACGCCAGCGGTATCGAGCGCGCCGCGGATGATATGGTAGCGCACCCCTGGCAAGTCTTTGACACGTCCGCCGCGGATCAACACAACGCTATGCTCTTGCAAGTTGTGGCCAATCCCCGGAATATAGGCCGTTACTTCAATGCCGTTCGTCAGGCGGACACGGGCGTACTTCCGAAGCGCCGAGTTCGGTTTTTTCGGCGTCATTGTGCCAACACGCGTGCATACGCCGCGCTTTTGCGGAGACGACACGTTCGTTTGTTCTTTTTTGAAGCTGTTGTACCCTTTGTTCAACGCAGGGGATTTTGACTTAAATACTTTTTTCTCGCGTCCTTTGCGGACCAGTTGGTTGATTGTAGGCATGAAAAGCTCCTCCTTTCGCGTGTTTTAAGCCCACATATCCAGGCGGTTCATCTTTTATGCAAACAAAGGTTTAAAGGCAAAAGAAAAGCGCTTAGCGAAGAATCGCCACCGCGGCCGCGCCGACCTGGATTTTGCAAGCTTTGCCGAGCTTTTTCATCGAATCGACTTTCGTGACCGGCACATTCGCCTCATTGGCGGCCGTCGTCACTTGCTCGATGATCGGCGAGTCGGCATCCGTCGCCACGATCACTTCTACCGCTTTCCCTTCCTTTAAAGCCCTTATCGTTTGTTTGGTTCCAATCACAATTTTCCCAGCCTGTAATACTTTTTCATAAGACATGTAACATATCCTCCAAAGTACCAGGTTGTTGGAACACCTTTATTAGACTACCATTTTCTTTGGCGATTGTCAACAGCATTTTGCAGTCGGTGCCGCCGCTAAGGATAACCTTAGCGGGCGGCGCCGTTCACATTATTTGGACGAAACCGGGTCGCCGGCCGTTTCTTTCTTGATGGCCGGTTTTACGTTGCGATAGCGAGCCATGCCGGTTCCGGCCGGGACCAATTTTCCGATAATGACGTTTTCCTTCAAGCCAAGGAGCTCATCGCGTTTTCCTTTGATGGCTGCATCCGTCAAGACGCGCGTTGTTTCTTGGAACGAAGCAGCCGACAAGAACGAATCGGTCTCCAGCGAGGCTTTGGTAATGCCAAGCAGCACTTGACGAGCCGTGGCCGGGCGTTTTCCTTCGCGCAGAGCTTGGGCATTGACGTCCGTAAATTGATGAACGTCCAACAGCGTGCCCGGCAGCACGTCGGTGTCTCCGGCATCAATGACGCGCACTTTGCGCAGCATTTGCCGCACCATGACCTCAATGTGCTTATCGCTGATTTCCACCCCTTGCATCCGGTAAACTTTTTGTACTTCGCGGAGCAAGTATTCTTGGACGGACGTGATGTCGCGCACGCGCAGCAGCTGTTTCGGGTCAACCGAGCCTTCCGTCAGCTCTTGGCCGCGTTCGACACCCTGCCCTTCTTGGACTTTCAGCCGCGCGTTGTACGGCGCTACGTACGTGCGCGTTTCCACCTCGCTTTGGACGACGATTTCATATTGGTTGTCGCGCGTTTCGTTAATCGAAATAACCGTGCCGTCGATTTCCGAAATCACGGCTTGCCCTTTCGGATTGCGCGCTTCAAACAGCTCTTGCACCCGCGGCAACCCTTGGGTGATATCATCGCCGGCGACGCCGCCTGTATGGAACGTCCGCATCGTCAGCTGCGTGCCCGGCTCGCCGATCGACTGAGCGGCGATGATGCCGACCGCTTCGCCAACTTCGACGTCCATGCCGGTCGCCATGTTGCGGCCATAACATTTTTTGCAGACGCCATGGCGCGTGTTGCAGGCGAAGACGGAGCGAATCCACACTTCCGTTATGCCGGCTTTCACGATCTCATTGGCGATATCTTCGGTGATCATCTCGTCTTTGCGAACGATCACCTCTCCCGTTTCCGGATGGCGCACCGTTTTATGCGCATAGCGGCCGACAAGCCGTTCCTCGAGCTTGACCACCACTTCTGTGCCGTCGGTCAGCGCTCGCGCCAAAATGCCGCGGTCGGTGCCGCAATCTTCCTCGCGGACGATGACGTCTTGCGCCACGTCGACGAGGCGGCGCGTGAGGTAACCCGAGTCGGCTGTTTTGAGCGCCGTATCCGCCAACCCTTTCCGCGCGCCGTGTGTGGAGATAAAGTATTCCAAGACCGTCAAACCTTCGCGGAACGACGACTTGATCGGCAGCTCGATGATCCGGCCGGCCGGGTTGGCCATCAAGCCGCGCATCCCCGCAAGCTGCGTAAAGTTCGAGGCGTTCCCGCGAGCGCCGGAATCGCTCATCATAAAAATCGGGTTGCGCTTGTCGAGCGATTTCATCAGCCGGTCTTGAATTTTGTCTTTCGCCGCGCTCCAGATGGAAATGACGCGCTCATACCGCTCTTCGTCGGTAATCAATCCGCGGCGGAACTGCTTCAAAACCGTATCGACTTTCGTTTGCGCTTCATCCAAAATTTCTTGTTTTTCCGGCAAAACGACGATGTCAGCGACACCGATCGTGATGCCCGCCTTCGTCGAATATTGGAAGCCGAGGTCTTTCATCCGGTCAAGCATTTTCGATGTTTCAGTAATTTTGAAACGCTTGAACACTTCAGCGATAATTTGCCCGAGCACTTTTTTCTTAAACGGCGGGACAGGCTCGCGTTTGCGAATCTCTTCGCGCACGTTGACCCCTTTGTCAAGGAAGTACTTATCCGGCGTCCGCCCTTCAATGTTTTCCGTTGTCGGCTCGTTGATGTACGGGAACGACTTCGGCAAAATTTCATTGAAAATGAGCTTGCCGACGGTCGTCAGGAGCAGCTTGCTGTTTTGTTCCTCAGTAAACGTTTCGTTGTTCAGCGAGCCGGCATGAATGGCGATGCGCGAATGGAGATGGACGTAACCGTTATGATAAGCAAGCAACGCCTCGTCCGTGTCTTTGAACACCATGCCTTCGCCGATGGCCCCTTCGCGCTCCATCGTCAAGTAGTAGTTTCCTAAAACCATGTCTTGCGATGGGGTAACGACCGGTTTGCCGTCTTTCGGGTTCAAAATGTTTTGCGCCGCCAACATCAACAAGCGCGCTTCGGCTTGCGCCTCAGCCGACAACGGCACGTGCACGGCCATTTGGTCGCCGTCGAAGTCGGCGTTGTACGCCGTACAAACGAGCGGATGAAGACGGATCGCCCGCCCTTCGACAAGCGTCGGCTCGAACGCCTGAATGCCGAGACGGTGCAGCGTCGGGGCGCGGTTTAACAGCACCGGATGTTCTTTAATGACATCTTCGAGCACATCCCATACTTCCGGATGGACGCGCTCGATTTTCCGTTTCGCGCTTTTAATGTTGTGCGCCAAGCCCCGCTCGACAAGCTCCTTCATAACAAACGGCTTAAACAGCTCAAGCGCCATTTCTTTCGGCAAGCCGCATTGATACATTTTCAAGTTCGGGCCGACGACAATGACGGAACGGCCGGAATAGTCGACCCGCTTGCCGAGCAAGTTTTGCCGGAAGCGGCCTTGCTTCCCTTTCAGCATATGAGAGAGCGACTTTAACGGACGGTTCCCGGGACCCGTCACCGGACGGCCGCGGCGGCCGTTGTCGATCAACGCATCAACGGCCTCTTGCAACATCCGTTTCTCGTTTTGGACGATAATGTTCGGCGCGCCGAGGTCGAGAAGCCGTTTCAGCCGATTGTTGCGGTTGATGACGCGGCGGTACAAATCGTTTAAGTCCGACGTCGCAAACCGACCGCCGTCAAGCTGCACCATCGGGCGCAATTCCGGTGGAATGACCGGCAGCACATCAAGCACCATCCATGCTGGATCGTTTCCTGAGCTGCGGAACGCCTCAAGTACCTCTAGGCGCTTAATGATGCGGGTGCGCCGCTGACCTTGCGCCGTTTTCAACTCCTCTTTCAGCGCGTTGACTTCTTTATCTAAATCAATGTCCTGGAGCAGTTTTTTGATCGCCTCCGCCCCCATCGACGCTTGGAATGATTGGCCGTATTTTTCGCGATAGGCGCGGTACTCTTTTTCCGACAGCAGCTGTTTTTTCTCAAGCGGTGTATCGCCCGGGTCGGTGACGACGTAGGAAGCAAAATAAATGACTTCCTCAAGCGCCCGCGGCGACATGTCAAGGACGAGCCCCATTCGGCTTGGGATCCCTTTGAAATACCAAATGTGCGACACCGGGGCGGCGAGCTCAATATGGCCCATCCGTTCGCGGCGAACTTTCGAACGCGTCACTTCGACGCCGCAACGGTCGCAGACGACGCCTTTGTAGCGAACGCGCTTATATTTGCCGCAGTGGCACTCCCAGTCTTTCGTCGGGCCGAAAATGCGCTCGCAAAACAGGCCGTCCTTTTCCGGCTTCAGCGTCCGGTAGTTGATCGTCTCCGGCTTTTTCACTTCGCCGTACGACCAAGAACGAATTTTTTCTGGGGAAGCGAGCCCGATTTTCATGTACTCAAATTTATTGACATCCAGCAAGGGGTATACCTCCCTTATTTGATCCGTCGGTTTTGCTCCATGGCTTGTTTGCCGTCCATCCGCTCGAACGGCCGGCGGCGGGGGAATCCCCCCGCCTAACCGTCATGACCGCTTCACTCTTTCGTCACGACATCTTTTTCTTCGTCAGCTTCTTCCGCTTCAACCGGCTTGACGTCAGCCATAATGGCGTCCGGAACATGGTCGTCATCGTCATCAAAGTGTTCCATGTTGATCTCTTGCTCGTCGCTCGTCAAAACCGTGACGTCCATGCCCAAGCTTTGCAATTCCTTAATCAACACTTTAAACGACTCCGGCACCCCCGGCTCAGGGATATTCTCCCCTTTGACGATCGCCTCGTACGTTTTGACGCGGCCGACGACGTCATCGGACTTGACAGTTAGGATTTCTTGCAGCGTATAGGCAGCTCCGTACGCCTCAAGCGCCCATACTTCCATTTCGCCAAAGCGCTGGCCGCCAAACTGCGCCTTGCCGCCAAGCGGCTGTTGCGTGACGAGCGAATACGGGCCCGTCGAGCGAGCGTGAAGCTTGTCGTCCACCATGTGGGCGAGTTTGATCATGTACATAATCCCGACTGACACGCGGTTGTCAAACGGCTCACCGGTGCGGCCGTCATACAGCACGGTTTTCGCGTCGCGGGCCATGCCGGCCTCTTCGAGAATGTTCCATACATCCTCTTCCGTTGCGCCGTCAAAGACCGGAGAGGCGATATGCAAGCCGAGCTTTTTCGCCGCCATGCCAAGGTGCAGCTCAAACACTTGCCCAATGTTCATCCGCGACGGAACGCCGAGCGGGTTTAGCATGATATCAACCGGGGTGCCATCCGGCAAGAACGGCATATCTTCTTCCGGAAGAATACGGGAAATGACCCCTTTGTTCCCGTGGCGACCAGCCATTTTGTCACCTTCGGAAATTTTTCGCTTTTGCACAATGTAAACGCGCACCAATTGGTTGACGCCTGGCGGAAGCTCGTCGCCGTCTTCGCGGTTGAACACTTTGACATCGAGGACGATGCCGCCGCCGCCGTGCGGCACACGCAATGACGTATCGCGCACCTCGCGCGCTTTTTCCCCGAAGATCGCGTGCAGCAGCCGTTCTTCAGCCGTCAGTTCGGTCATCCCTTTTGGCGTCACTTTGCCAACGAGCAAGTCGCCGTCCTTCACTTCTGCACCGATGCGGACGATGCCGCGTTCATCCAAGTTTCTCAGCGCGTCTTCACCGACGTTCGGGATGTCGCGCGTAATTTCTTCCGGGCCGAGCTTCGTATCACGCGATTCGGCTTCGTATTCTTCGATATGAATTGACGTGTACACATCTTCTTTGACGAGCCGCTCGCTCATAATGATGGCATCCTCATAGTTGTAACCATCCCATGTCATGAAGGCGACGAGCACGTTGCGGCCAAGAGCGAGTTCGCCTTTATCCATCGACGGACCGTCCGCCAAAATCTCGCCTTTCTCGACAATGTCGCCTTTTTTCACAATTGGCCGTTGATTGTAGCACGTGCCTTGGTTCGAGCGCACAAATTTCAGCAGCCGATATTTATCTAAATCACCCTTGACTTCTTTGCCGTCGACTTCAATGAGCCGGCGCACCCAAATTTCCTTCGCCTCCACGCGTTCGACAATGCCGCGGTGTTTGCAAATGACCGCCGCGCCGGAGTCTTTCGCCGAGACGTACTCCATGCCCGTGCCGACGATCGGCGCTTCCGGCTCGAGCAGCGGCACCGCTTGTCGCTGCATGTTGGCTCCCATCAAGGCGCGGTTCGAGTCGTCGTTTTCCAAAAACGGAATGCAAGCGGTCGCGGCCGAGACGACTTGTTTGGGCGAAACGTCCATGTAGTCGACGCGGTCGCGCTTGACAACGATGTTTTCGCCGCGGAAACGGGCGATGACGTTTTCTTCAAGAAACGTTCCGTCTTCGGCAAGCGGCACGTTCGCCTGCGCCACGACATAGTTATCTTCCTCGTCGGCCGTCAAATAATCAATATGGTCGGTTACTCTCCCTGTTTCCGGGTCAACGCGCCGGTACGGCGTCTCAATAAAGCCGAACTTGTTCACTTTCGCGTAGGTCGACAACGAGTTGATGAGGCCGATGTTCGGACCTTCCGGCGTCTCGATCGGACACATCCGCCCGTAGTGCGAATAGTGAACATCGCGCACCTCAAACCCGGCGCGCTCGCGCGTCAATCCGCCAGGGCCAAGCGCGGACAGGCGGCGCTTATGCGTCAGTTCGGCCAACGGGTTCGTTTGATCCATGAACTGCGACAGCTGCGAGCTGCCGAAAAACTCTTTGATCGACGCAATGACTGGCCGAATGTTGATCAACTGCTGTGGTGTAATCGTATTTGTATCTTGGATCGACATGCGTTCGCGCACAACGCGCTCCATGCGCGATAGGCCGATGCGGAATTGGTTTTGCAGCAGTTCGCCGACCGAACGGAGGCGGCGGTTGCCTAAATGGTCGATGTCATCCGTATCGCCGACGCCGTGGAGCAAGTTGAAGAAATAGCTGATCGACGCAATGATGTCCGCTGGCGTAATATGTTTCACATCCTCAGCAATAAAGCCGTTGCCGATGACATTGATCACTTTGTCGCCATCTAAATCATTCGGGGCGTAAATTTTGACCGTCTGCACGGAAATGTCGCCGTCCGCCACCCCTTCAATCGGTCGGTACGTTCGCAAACCGATGCCTTTTTCCAAATAAGGAAGAAGACGGTTCAGCGTTCGGCGGTCGATCATCGCTCCCGCTTCCGCAATGACCTCCCCGGTTTCCGGGTCGGCGATCGTCTCAGCGAGCCGCTGATTGAACAGCCGGTTTTTAATATGAAGCTTTTTGTTGATTTTATAGCGCCCCACGCTGGCCAAGTCGTAGCGTTTCGGGTCAAAAAAGCGCGACGCCAGCAAATTTTTCGCGTTCTCAAGCGTCGGCGGCTCGCCTGGACGGAGGCGCTCATAAATTTCGATCAACGCCTTTTCTGTGCTGTCGGTATTATCTTTTTCGAGCGTATTGCGCAAGTATTCATTGTCGCCAAGCAGATCGATGATTTCTTGGTCGGAGCTGAACCCGAGCGCACGAAGAAGCACCGTCACCGGCAGTTTGCGGGTGCGGTCGATACGCACGTAAACGACGTCTTTCGCATCGGTTTCGTACTCAAGCCATGCGCCGCGGTTCGGAATCACCGTCGCCGAGTAGCCGCGCTTGCCGTTTTTGTCCACTTTGTCGCTGTAGTACACGCTTGGTGAACGAACGAGCTGGGACACAATGACGCGTTCCGCTCCGTTGATGATAAACGTCCCGGTTTCCGTCATGAGCGGAAAATCACCCATAAACACGTCTTGTTCCTTCACTTCGCCCGTTTCCTTATTGATCAGGCGAACTTTGACGCGAAGCGGAGCCGCATATGTAACATCGCGTTCTTTCGCCTCTTCCACCGAGTATTTTGGCTCTCCTAAACTATAGTCGATAAATTCAAGCGAGAGATTGCCGGAAAAATCTTCGATCGGGGAAATTTCCTTGAACATTTCCCGCAGCCCTTCATCGAGAAACCATTGGTAAGAGGACGTTTGAATTTCAATCAAGTTCGGCAATTCCAGCACTTCGCTAATGCGTGCGTAGCTTCTGCGTTGGCGGTGTCGCCCGTATTGAACCAGTCGGCCTGTCAAGAGTGATTCACCCCTCAAATGTAGACATTATGAAAACCGGAACCGGAACGTGGTCGCCAACGGATCGGAAGGGACATAAAAAACCATCCCTATCAGTTGGCCCGCTCCGTCATTCCGGGGCAAAGCAGGCATGCTTGCGGCCGGCCCCCGCCGTCCGGGCGGAAACGGCTTTGCTTGCGTGCACCACCGTTTCGGGAAAGGGGATTTCAACACGCTCCCGGTGCGAGGAAACCAGGCGTTGAATGGGGAAAAAAAGAAAATGGTTTCTATTGCAATAGAAAACCATATGGTTCATTGCTTATGGATT
This sequence comes from Geobacillus icigianus, assembly GCF_000750005.1. Taxonomy (GTDB): domain Bacteria; phylum Bacillota; class Bacilli; order Bacillales; family Anoxybacillaceae; genus Geobacillus; species Geobacillus icigianus. Next base: position 38,527 of record NZ_JPYA01000125.1, read on the forward strand.
TTATCATTTTTTCCATTGCACACAAAATTATACGTCTCCCCTTTACACGGGAAATGTGCCTATTTAGCATTTTATAATGCTACCACAATCAAAAAACGGTGTCAACATTTTTTCGCCTTTATGATATAATATCCTTTTTTCTTGGCGACGACTTCTACAACGGGAAACCATTCGTTCAGCTTTTGCAAAGCGGAAGGGGCGCCTTGTTTTTTTTGGATGACCACCCATAGCTCGCCTTGATCAAGCAGATGATCGCGGCTTTGTTCAAAAATTGCGTACACGACCCGCTTGCCGGCCCGGATCGGCGGATTGGTGATAATGGCCGCAAACCGCTGTTCGCCGACTGCGGAAAACAGGTCGCTTTGATAAACGACCGCATTGGCAATCGTATTGGCTCGCCTGTTTGTCTCCGCCAGCTCGAGCGCCCGTTCGTTGATGTCAATCATGTGAACACGCCGATCTGGAAACGATCGAGCCAAGGCCAACCCGATCGGCCCGTATCCACAGCCGACATCCAACCAATCCCCCGCCACTTCAGGCTCTTCGAACGTTTCGATTAACAAGCGTGTACCAAAGTCCACGTCACGTTTCGAAAACACTCCGCTGTCCGTCGTGAAGCGGAATTCATGTCCTCGCAGCACGTACGTCCACGTTTGCGGATTTCGCTCCGACGCTGGACGGACCGAGTAATAATGCTCACTCACGATCGTTCCCTCCTTTTTTTGCTGACAGATTGCACCGCCTTCATCCCATAGTGTAACAAAAAAGAGACCGACCCTTGCTTCGGGCCAGCCTCTTTTTTCAGCGGCGCAGCCATTACTTGACTTCGACTTTCGCGCCAACTTCTTCGAGTTTTGCTTTAATTTCTTCAGCTTCTTCTTTGGAGACAGCTTCTTTGATCGGTTTCGGCGTGTTGTCAACCAAGTCTTTCGCTTCTTTCAAGCCAAGGCCAGTAAGTTCACGAACGACTTTGATGACCTTGATTTTTTGCGCACCAGCGTCAGCGAGAATGACATCGAATTCGGTTTTCTCAGCCGCCGCTTCAGCGCCAGCCGCTGCGCCGCCCGCTACAACAACCGGAGCCGCAGCCGTTACGCCAAATTCTTCTTCAATCGCTTTAACAAGTTCGTTTAATTCCAATACCGTCATGTTTTTCACTGCTTCAATGATTTGTTCTTTCGTCATCGTGACTTCCTCCTTTTTTGATCATGATCGTTTACGCATATCCGAGCGCGCTGTTACGCGCCTTGCTCTTCTTGCTTGTCAGCCACCGCTTTAACCGCAAGCGCCAAGTTGCGGATCGGGGCTTGAAGGACGCTAAGCAGCATCGAAAGCAAGCCTTCGCGGGACGGGAGTTTGGCCAAGGCATCGATTTCTTCTTTGCTGGCGACGTTTCCTTCAATGACACCGCCCTTGATTTCCAACGCCTCGTGCGTTTTAGCAAATTCGCTTAAAATTTTCGCCGGCGCCACGACATCTTCATTGCTGAAGGCAATGGCGTTCGGACCCGTAAACACTTCATCCAATCCTTCCAAGCCGACTTCCGCGAGCGCCCGGCGGGTTAATGTGTTCTTGTACACTTTAAACTCAATGCCCGCCTCACGCAGCTGTTTACGCAGCTCGGTCATTTCCGCCACGTTCAAGCCGCGGTAGTCGACGATGACCGTCGCCTTGCTGGCCCGGAATTTATCCGCGATTTCAGCGACGACCTGTTTTTTCAGTTCAATCGCGCTCGACACGTTCTGCACCTCCTGTGAAAAGAATCGAAGAATACCACTTATACCGCTTGGGCGTTCAACCAAAAACCTCCATGCCGCGTAGACATGGAGGTATCGTTCAGCGCACCGAACGGAAAACAGACGACGCGCTGTTCTATCGTCCACATACCTCGGTAGGAAATTAAGCCGCAAACGGGCACCTACTGTCTACGGTACAAATGATATTCATTTGCTCAGCCAAATGGCATTTTAGCAGATGGGCAAGCAAAAGTCAACGGTTATTGCGCGACAGCTACCGTCGACGGATCAACTTTGATGCCAGGGCCCATCGTTGACGTAATGGTGACGTTTTTCACGTACGTCCCTTTCGCCGCCGCCGGCTTCGCTTTCAAAATCGCTTCGTAAACAGCGGCGAAGTTTTCAGCCAGCTTCTCGTTGTCAAACGACACTTTGCCGATTGGAACATGGATGTTCCCTGCTTTATCAACGCGGTACTCCACTTTCCCGGCTTTGATTTCTTGCACCGCTTTCGCAACATCAAACGTGACGGTTCCGGTTTTCGGGTTTGGCATCAAGCCTTTCGGGCCTAAGATGCGGCCGAGTTTCCCGACTTCGCCCATCATGTCCGGCGTAGCAACGACGACGTCAAAGTCAAACCAACCTTGCTGGATTTTGTTGATATATTCGGTATCGCCGACATAGTCAGCGCCAGCGGCTTCCGCTTCTTTCGCTTTTTCCCCTTTCGCGAATACCAACACGCGCGCGACTTTCCCTGTGCCATGCGGCAGGACGACAGCGCCGCGGATTTGCTGGTCCGCTTTTTTCGGGTCAACGCCCAAACGGAACGCGACTTCGACCGTGGCGTCAAACTTCGCTACGTTCGTTTTCTTCACGAGCTCGATCGCTTCGGCAATCGGGTACGCTTTAAAGCGATCAACAAGCTTCAATGCTTCCAAGTATTTTTTTCCTCTTTTTGGCATATAAAACATCCTCCTCGGTTGTGGTTGTAGCGGAAAAAACCTCCCACACGAAACGCTCTTCACCCCGCGAAGAAAGTGAAGAAAGGCGCGGCAGGCAAGTGTCATTCATGGAGAAAGAGGTTGCCACTTGATGCAACCTCTCCTCCCGAGCCGCGCGACAGCATTAGTCTTCAATCACGATGCCCATGCTGCGGGCCGTGCCTTCGACCATGCGCATGGCGGCTTCAATGCTCGCCGCGTTCAAATCCGGCATTTTCAGCTCGGCGATCTCACGCACTTTGTCGCGTTTGATCGTCGCCACTTTGTTGCGGTTCGGTTCGCCGGAGCCCGATTCAATGCCAGCCGCTTTTTTCAGCAATACAGCGGCAGGCGGCGTTTTCGTGATGAATGTAAACGAACGGTCTTCAAAAACCGTAATTTCAACCGGAATGATCAACCCTGCTTGATCAGCCGTGCGAGCATTAAACTCTTTGCAAAACGCCATAATATTGACACCGGCTTGACCGAGCGCAGGACCTACTGGCGGCGCCGGATTCGCTTTTCCTGCAGGAATTTGCAATTTGACGACCTTGATGACTTTTTTCGCCACGAGACACACCTCCTTACGTCCGTGATGTGGTATTAGGGATTGCCCCTCCCACTCATCCGGCTCCCCATCTTATGAGCCGTTTCGATATCTCCCGTTTCCGTTGAGAGGATCAGCAGAACAATAACAGGCTCCCTTATACGCGCCGGTATAAGTTCATTGCTTGATGTCTCCGGTTCAGAGACATACTGACTTTAAAATAGTATCACTTTTCCCTAGTAATTGCAAGTTCTTTATCCAGCTAGATTTTTTCAATTTGGGAAAACTCGAGCTCCATCCGCGTTTCGCGCCCAAACATATCGATCAACAGTTTCACTTTATGCTTGTCTGGGTCAATAGCTTCAATTTTCCCGACAAAGTTCGCAAACGGCCCTTCTTTGATGCGGACCATTTCGTTCACTTCGTAGTCGACGTCCACCTCAGCGAGCGGCATGCCCATCCGCTTCAAAATTAGTTTGACTTCCTCCTCCATCAGCGGCGTCGGTTTTGAGCCGGCTCCGCTTGAGCCGACAAATCCGGTCACCCCCGGCGTATTGCGCACTACATACCATGAGTCGTCCGTCATGACCATTTCAACAAGCACATAGCCAGGAAACACTTTTTTCTTGGTCGTTTTTCGTTTTCCGTTTTTCACGTCGGTCTCGGTCTCTTCCGGAACGATGACGCGAAAAATTTTATCCTGCATCCCCATCGATTCAACACGCTTTTCCAAATTCGCCTTCACTTTGTTTTCGTATCCCGAATAGGTATGGACGACATACCAGTTTTTCTCCATCAGCGAGCCTCCCTCGGGCGGTTTTTATCCCATTTTTGCGCAAAACAAAAACCCGTTGCCGGGTTCCATGCTCGTGCGATTATCTTTCATTATAGCATATCATTCGCCTGCTTATTCAGACAAAAGACGAATGAGTTCGGAAATGCCGAGGTCGACAACGGCAAAAAAGACGGTGAAAAACACCACCGTAGCCAACACAATCGCCGTATAGTTCACCAATTCCTTCCGGTTGGGCCAGCTTACTTTTTTTAGCTCGCGCACAACTTCACGCAAAAAATTTGTTATCCGCTGCATCACTCGTACCTCCACGATCGCTCCAAACTGTCTCCATCACCGGTTTGATTTGGCGATGGACCGCACGCTTGCCGCATCTTGGTCAGCACTAGGCGCGCGCCGATCGTCTGCGCGGCAACGGCGCTGTTCGACGCTCCAACGTTCCGCCTGTTTCAGCCAGATGTCCATAAAAATTTATCATACTGTCCGTTCCGCTGTCAATGTCATGTTTTTCTCCTTGTCGCTGCCGACACGCCACCTACAAATGAACTTCACGATATTCCAAGTATTTTTCCAGCTTCCGCTTGACGCGCTGCAACGCGTTATCAATCGACTTGACATGGCGGTTCAATTCTTCGGAAATTTCTTGGTACGAGCGCCCATCCAAATATAACGCGAGCACTTTCCGCTCGAGGTCGCTTAACAGCTCAGCCATCTTCAACTCAATGTCCCCTACTTCCTCACGGTTGACGATCAGCTGTTCCGGATCGGTCGCCTGCGTGCCGGACAGCACGTCCATCAGCGTGCGGTCCGATTCATCATCATAAATCGGTTTGTCCAAAGACACATATGAATTGAGCGGAATATGCTTTTGGCGGGTCGCCGTTTTAATGGCGGTGATCATTTGCCTAGTGATGCAAAGTTCTGCAAACGCTTTAAACGAAGAAAGCTTGTCCCCCTTGAAGTCGCGGACGGCCTTATACAGGCCGATCATCCCTTCCTGCACGATATCCTCCCGGTCAGCGCCGACCAAAAAATAGGAGCGGGCCTTAGCGCGCACAAAATTTTGGTACTTATGGATCAAAAAATCGAGCGCTTCCCGATCCCCCTCGTGAACAAGCGCAACAAGCTGTTCGTCATCAAGGTGGCGGTAATCCTTGATTTTATGTACGTTGACGCATTCCCCCACGCTGATCCCCCCGACCGCATAACTCGCTATTATTTATTATACAGGACAAATTTTTACAGCGTCAACCGCTCATTTTTGCCCTCTTCGCCATTTTTCGAAGATTTCGGCAACTTGGTCACTGAGCGGCATTTTCGAGGTTGGGGTGTGCTGTTTGATATCGCTCAGTTTTTTGGAAATGTCCCGCTCGACCGATTCGACCTCATATAACAGCTCGCGGGCTGATTTGCGCAAGGCCCCTTGGCTGAACACCGTCCACTGCTCGGTGTAGTCGGAGGTAGCGACGTACACTTTTGTGCGCGCGTTCATCAATGTTTTTGCCAACCGTTCAATCCGCTCATCGGCTGTCTCATGTTCTTTTGTAAAAATGACGTCAATATCATAATGCTTATATTTTTTTTCATTGCCTTGCACGAGGTGGGCGTCAAACACAATGACGACATGATCGCCGGTGAATCCTTTATAATCGGCCAATTTCGCAATTAACAAATCCCTTGCCGCTGCCAGATCGCCCTCTTCTTTCAGCCGGCGCAGCGCCGGCCATGCCCCGATCATGTTATAGCCGTCGACAATCAAAATGTTCATCGGCTATTCCCCTAACGGATACCGCTTCCGGTACACCTCGTACATGAGCAGGCTGGCGGCGACAGAGGCATTGAGCGAGGTGACGTGCCCGCGCATCGGCAGCCGAACCAAAAAATCGCATTTTTCCAGCACCAACCGGCTGATCCCTTTCCCTTCGCTGCCGATCACGAGCGCCAGCGGCATCGTGCCATCGAGCGAACGGTAGTCATCTTTGGCAGCCGCATCGGTGCCGGCGATCCAGACGCCGCGCTCTTTCAGCTCGTCCATCGTCCGCGCCAAGTTTGTGACACGCGCGACTGGAACGTGCTCAATTGCCCCGGTCGAAGCCTTGGCCACCGTTGGGGTCAGCCCGACCGAACGCCGCTTCGGAATGATGAGGCCATGCGCCCCGACGGCGTCAGCGGTGCGCATGATCGCCCCTAAATTGTGCGGATCCTCAAGCTCGTCCAAAATGAGAAAAAACGGCGCCTCGCCCCGCTCGGCGGCGCGAGCGAACAAGTCATCAATTTCATAGTAGCGGTAAGCCGCCGCCTGGGCGATCACCCCTTGATGGGCCCCTTCCGCCATTTGGTCCAGCTTGCGTTTCGGGACGTATTGAACGAGCACGCCCCGCCGTTTCGCCCATTCAAGCACAGGTTCGACGGTATGGCGCTGCGCCCCTTCAGCGATCCAAATTTTATTGATGTCACGCCCCGCTTTGAGCGCTTCAATGACCGGATTTTTACCGATAATGTAGTCCATCATTCCAACGCCCTTTCTTCCCTTTCAATAATGGCAAAGGAACGGCTGATCAATTCCATAATCCGTGCTTCGTTATTCACTAAAAAATGATACCCAATCAGCGCTTCAAAGGCCGTGCTGTGCCGATACGTTTGCACATCGGTATTTTTGGGGATCGTGCCGGATTTGGCGTTGCGGCCGCGGCGAACAATCTCTTTTTCCTCATCGGTCAGCACGCCTTCGTCAAGCAGCGCGAAAATGACTTTCGCTTGCGCCCGCGCCGACACATAGCGAACCGCCCGCCGGTGCAGCTCATGCGGCCGAACGTTCCCAGCCACAAGCAAATGGCGGCGCACGTACACCTCATAAACCGCATCGCCGATGTAAGCGAGCGCCAAACCGTTTAACTGCCCTGCATTCTCGACTGTCTCAAACGGCATCATCGCTTACGATCCTCGTTTCCATCTCGTTCCTTGCGGCGTGTCTTCCAAAATGATGTTTTTGGCTCTCAGTTCGTCGCGAATGCGGTCAGCCAAGGCAAAATCGCGATTTTTTCGCGCTTCATTGCGCTTTTGGATCAGCGCTTCGATTTCCTCATCAAGCAGCTCCTCCTGTTTCAAGGTAAGCCCCAGTACGCCCGTCAGCTGCTCGAACTCGCGCAAAAACGCGGCAATGACCTTCTCGGACGTCGTTTTTTCCTGCAAGTACAAGTTGGCCTGTTTCGCCAATTCAAACAATACCGCAATGCCGTTTGCGGTGTTGAAATCGTCGTCCATTTCACGGATGAACGAAGCGCGGATGTCAGCAAGGCGCGACAACCATTCCTCATCATTGTCCGTCAAGTTCGTGCTTGCCTGCAGGCGATGCTGCAAATTGCTGTACGCCGTCTTCAGGCGCTCAAGCCCGCGCCGCGCGCTCTCAAGCAGCTCTTCGCTGTAGTTGATCGGATGGCGGTAATGCACCGACAGCATGAAAAAGCGCAGCACTTGCGGGTCGATCTGCCGGACGATATCGTGAACGAGCACGAAATTGCCAAGCGACTTCGACATTTTTTCGTTGTTAATATTTAAATACCCATTGTGCAGCCAATATTTCGCGAACGGTTTGCCGGTCAGCGCCTCCGACTGGGCGATTTCGTTTTCATGGTGCGGAAACGTCAAGTCTTGGCCGCCGGCGTGAATATCGATCGTATCGCCCAAATATTTGCGCGCCATCGCCGAGCATTCGATATGCCAGCCGGGCCGCCCCTTCCCCCATGGGCTGTCCCATGAAATCTCCCCTTCTTTCGCCGCTTTCCAAAGGGCAAAATCAAGCGGATCGTCCTTTTTCTCGCCAACTTCAATGCGCGCCCCCGCTTGCAGCTCATCGATCGATTGATGGGACAGCTTGCCGTATTCGCGGAACTTGCGCGTCCGGTAATACACATCGCCTTCGACTTCGTAGGCATATCCTTTGTCAATGAGCGTCTGAATAAATTCGATAATCGTACCGATGTTTTCGGTCACGCGCGGATGGATGTCCGCTTTTTTGCAGCCGAGCGCTTGAATGTCCTCAAAATACGCCTCAATGAACCGCTCGGCGATTGCCGGAACGCTCTCGCCGAGCTCGCGAGCCGCTTTGATCAGCTTGTCATCAACATCGGTAAAGTTCGATACATACGTCACATCATAGCCGCGGAACTCCAAATAGCGGCGGATCGTGTCAAAAACGATGGCGGCCCGCGCATTGCCGATATGAATATAGTTATACACCGTCGGGCCGCACACATACATTTTCACCTTGTTCGGTTCCAACGGCTCAAACGGTTCTTTTTTTCGCGTCAACGTATTATAAAGCCGTATGCTGCTCATACTCGTTCTTCCTTTCTTGTTGTTTCAATGCCTCAAGCTCGCTTTTCAGCCGAGCGATTTCCTCTTCAAGCTCCCGGAACCGGTCGGCGATCGGATCAGGCAGGTCGGTATGGTTTAAATCTTTCTTCACCCTTACCCCGTCGCGCACGACGACACGGCCCGGGATGCCGACGACGGTTGAATTGGGCGGCACGTCTTTTAACACGACCGAGCCGGCGCCGATTTTCGAGTTTTCCCCGATCGTAATCGAACCGAGCACTTTCGCACCGGCAGCGATCAAACAGTTATCTTTAATCGTCGGATGACGCTTCCCTTTTTCTTTTCCTGTCCCGCCTAATGTAACCCCTTGATAGACCGTGACGTTGTCGCCGATTTCGCACGTCTCGCCGATCACCACGCCCATGCCGTGATCGATGAAAAAGCGGCGGCCGATTTTCGCGCCCGGATGGATTTCAATGCCGGTGAAAAAGCGGCTGATTTGTGAAATCAAGCGGGCAAGGAAATAAAATTTCCGCTTGTAAAGCGCGTGGGCGATCCGGTGCGCCCAGATGGCATGAAGGCCGGAATACGTTAAAATGACTTCCAAATAGCTTCTCGCCGCCGGGTCTTGTTCAAAAATGACTTCAATGTCCTCTTTCAATGTTTTAAACATGACATCCTCCCTCCACTTCTAAGAGACCGGTGATTTAAGGGAGCAAAGGCGCTTATCAAACTCGTTTCTCAAATAGATAAGCCTTGGCGCATCAGGGGCGCCTTTCAAACGTTCCCCCATTGCTCAAGAGAAACAACCGTTTTCCACCAGCCTCCTAAGCTGTCTCGAATAAAAAAACGTCTCTGTGCCGAAGACACAGAGACGCTGTTGGCGCGGTTCCACTCTGTTTAGCGAAACGGGGGGACGCTTCGCTCACTCGAGTCCGATAACGGAGATGCTCCGCTCCCCTCTACTGCAGAACGTCTCTGTTCCGGTTCGAAAGGAGGCTCCGAGGCGCATTTCGGATGGCACCGCACATAAGCCGCTCCCAGCCAAGACGGCTCTCTCTGGAATGCCGATGCCTCCTACTTTTCCTCGTCAACGCTTTATCATGATGAACTTGTTCCACCCAAAACTTTGTATTATTATATCACATTTGCCGCCTGAACGTGCAAAGCAGAGTTAAAATTTTTGCTGCAGCGCCCGCTCCAGCCGCTCGATCACTTTTTGTTTGCCGAGCAGCTGAATGGCAAACGGCAGCTCCGGCCCGTGCGTTTGTCCCGTCACTGCGGCGCGGATCGGCATGAACAGCTTTTTCCCTTTTTGTCCGGTCGACTTTTGCACCGCTTTGATCGCTGCTTTAATCTCATCGGCCGTAAACGGTTCAAGCTCCCGCACGTTCGCTAAAAAGGCAGTCAGCACTTCCGGCACCTGCTCCTCGGCCAGCACTTGACGCGCTTCCTCTTCATAGTCGACCTCTTCCTTGAAGAACAGCTCGGACAGCGGAACAATCTCCGCCCCGTAGCTCATTTGCTCTTGGTACAAGGCGATCAAATCGCGCGCCCATTGCCGCTGCTCCTCCGTCATATCCGCCGGCAGGCGCCCGGCTTTCACTAAATGCGGCAAAGCGAGATCAACGAGCCGATCGAGATCGAGCTGTTTCATGTATTGGTTGTTCATCCAGGCCAGCTTTTTCGTATCAAACATCGACGGCGATTTCGACAGCCGAGAGACGTCAAACAAGCGGATCAATTCGTCTTTCGTAAAAATTTCTTCTTCCCCTTCCGGCGACCAGCCAAGCAGCGCGAAAAAGTTGAACATCGCTTCTGGCAAATAGCCGAGCTCTTTGTATTGCGAAACGAACTGAATGATCGATTCATCGCGCTTCGACAGTTTTTTCCGCTGCTCGTTGACAATCAGCGTCAAATGGGCGAACTGCGGCGGCTCCCAGTCGAAATAGTCGTATACCATGAGCTGCTTCGGCGTATTGGACAAATGTTCCTCGCCGCGGAACACATGACTGATCTCCATCAAATGGTCATCAATGACGACCGCAAAGTTGTACGTCGGAATGCCGTTCGCTTTGACGATCACCCAGTCACCGCCGACATCCTTGGACGCAAACGTCACTTTTCCGCGCACCAAGTCGTCAAACTCATACGTTTTTCCTTCCGGCACCTTGAGGCGAATGGTATATGGCTTTCCTTGCGCTTCCAACTCCGCCGTTTGCTCCGGGGTCAAATGCCGGCATTTGCCGCTGTATTGCGGAGCGGCGATGCCGGCGGCCCGCTGTTCCTCGCGTTCCCGTTCAAGCTCCTCCGGCGTGCAAAAACATTTGTACGCATGGCCTTGCTCAAGCAATTCATTCACATATTTCCGATAAATATCGAGCCGCTCCGTCTGCCGGTACGGACCGTAGCCGCCGTCTTTGTCGACCGACTCATCATAGTCGATGCCAAGCCATTGTAAGTTTTCAAGCTGCGACTGTTCGCCGCCTTCAATGTTCCGTTCAAGATCCGTATCCTCGATGCGGACGATCATTTTTCCACCGTGGTGGCGGGCAAACAAATAATTAAACAACGCTGTTCGCGCCCCGCCGATATGCAAATGGCCGGTCGGGCTCGGCGCATAGCGCACGCGCACCTCTTTTGCCATCGTCCAACCCCTCCACTTCCATCAAACTTGTGCTATTATTGTACCGTTTATCGCGGCAATGTTCAAAACGGACGGCTCGCCTCATCAGCGCTGTGCCGCCGGACGCCGGCCTCTTCCGCTCGACGCCTTCACGCCCCAGCGGAAAAACACGAGGCCGGAACGCTTCCGGATCCGTCATGCCGCCGCTTCCTAAGCGGTCATCATACGGCATCGCAGCACCCTAATATTACGCCCCGCTCTTTTGCAGCAATACGACCGCCTGGGCAGCAATGCCTTCTTCGCGCCCAGTGAATCCCAGTTTTTCTGTCGTCGTCGCCTTCACATTCACTTGCGAACGCTCAGCTTCGAGCAGCCGGGCGATGATCGCCCTCATCTCCTCAATATACGGGGCCATCTTTGGTTTTTGGGCAATAATCGTACAGTCCATGTTCGCCAACACATAGCCTTCTTGCCGAACGAGCCCCCATACGCGCGCGAGCAGTTCGGCTGAATCAGCATCTTTATAACGCGGATCGGTGTCAGGAAAGTGCCGCCCGATGTCGCCAGCGCCAATCGCGCCGAGGCACGCATCGGCCACCGCGTGCAACAGCACATCGGCATCAGAATGACCGAGCAACCCTTTCTCATATGGGATATGGACACCACCGATGATAAGCGGGCGCCCTTCCACGAGCTGATGAACGTCAAACCCTTGTCCAATGCGAAACATGTCTTTTCCCCCATTCTACTCGACAAGGCGGCTTGCTAAAATCGCTTCGGCAAACAGCAGATCGTCCGGTGTTGTCAACTTAATGTTCTGATAGTCTCCCTCCAAAAGCCTCACCGGCTTGCCGAGCCGTTCGATGAGGCTGGCATCATCCGTGCCTAGGTAACCATCCCGTTTCGCCGCCTCGTGCGCCTCCATGATCAAAGACAGACGAAAAGCTTGTGGCGTTTGCGCCGCCCACAAGCTGGAACGATCGATCGTTTCTTCAACAAACAAGCCGTTCGCTTTTTTAATCGTGTCTTTCACCCGCACGGCTGGAATGGCCGCCCCGTCTTGAACCGCGGCATCGGCCAGCTCATGCAACTGCCGGACGCGAATAAACGGGCGAGCGCCGTCATGGATGAGGACGATCCCCTCTCCCTTGAGCGCCTGCAGCCCGTTATACACGCTATGCTGCCGCTCCTGTCCGCCGTTGGCCAGCGCTGTGACTTTGCGGATGCGATAACGTTCAAGCAGTTGCGCCAACCGCTGTCGTTCAGCCGGGTTGACGACGAGCACAATGCCGGCGCACCGCTCATCGCCGTCAAACACTTTCAATGTCCGAACGATGAGCGGTTCGCCGCCAAGTTCAAGAAATTGCTTGTTCATGCCGGCGTTCATCCGCTTTCCTTGTCCGGCCGCCAACACGATCGCTTCATACTTCATTGGACGTTTCCCCTATTCTTCTAAAGCGCTTTTTGCAACAGTTTTAGCTTGGCAAAAATCATTCTCCCCGCAGATGTTTGTAACACGCTAGTCACCAAAACGTCAACCCGTTTGCCGATATATTCTTTGCCATCTTCCACAACGATCATTGTCCCATCGTCCAAATAGGCGACACCTTGGTTATGCTCTTTGCCGTCTTTGATGACGTGCACGTTCAGCTCTTCCCCCGGCAGCACGACCGGTTTGACCGCGTTCGCCAAGTCGTTGATGTTTAAGACGCGCACGTTTTGCAGCTCACATACTTTGTTTAAATTGAAATCGTTCGTCACAACGACCCCTTGCAGCTGCTTAGCCAATTTGACAAGCTTGCTGTCGACTTCTTGGACATCATTAAAATCCGCTTCGTGAATTTCTACTTTCATGGCCATTTCTTTTTGAATGCGGTTCAAAATGTCCAAGCCGCGGCGGCCGCGGTTCCGCTTCAGCACGTCGGACGAATCGGCGATATGCTGCAATTCTTCGAGGACAAATCGCGGGATGACAAGCGGTCCTTCCAAAAAGCCGGTTTGACAAATGTCCGCAATCCGCCCATCGATGATGACGCTCGTGTCCAAAATTTTGACGGCGCCGCCTTTTGACGGTTCGTTCTCAGCCTCTGCGCTTTTTTTCTTTGTCATGCGGTTGGAAAGCGAAAATAAATTCATTAGCTCATTCCGTTTCTTCCAACCAACGCGAAACCCTAAATAGCCGAGCAAAATGGTCAAAAAAACCGGCAGCACTGTATTGAGCACTTCAATGCGAAACGACTGCAACGGCATGACAATGAAAAACGCGATAATGAGACCAAAAATCAACCCAAGGCTGCCAAACAGCACATCGACGGCTGGCGCTTTCACCAATGTTTCCTCAACCCATCGGATCATATCGACGACATAATCCACAAGCCAAAACGTCAGCAAAAAGAACAGAACGGCCCCCAAGAGCGCCAACAAATATGAATGATGAAGAAGCGGCAGGTCGCTTACATTTAACAGCTGAAACAAATCGGGCAGAAACATGGCGCCTAACGTTCCGCCTACGGCAAGAAAAAACAATTGCACAATTCGTTTCACCATTGGCGCGTTTTCACCTCCTATTTAACATTATAAACAGTTTCCCATGTTTGAAATCAATTGGAAAGTAATTTTCACCATTTTTAAGCAGCTGTCAAACATCTATTATCAAGCGATGATCATTTAAGACTCTCACTAATTTCTTACGTTTGACAAAGCAAAAAGATTCAGCCTGTTTACTGTACTTTTCTACACCATCGTATGCTCGAGCGCCTCAGCGACATGTGATACGCCGATTACTTGGATGCCGTCGGGGGGCTGCCAGCCCGTGATATTGTTTTTTGGCACAATGACGCGCGAAAACCCTAGTTTGGCCGCCTCTTGCACCCGTTGTTCAATGCGCGAGACACGGCGCACCTCGCCGGTCAAGCCAACCTCACCGATGATCACATCGGCCGGATGGGTCGGTCGATCGCGAAAACTTGAGGCGATGCTGACGGCGACCGCCAAGTCAATGGCCGGTTCGTCAAGCTTTACCCCGCCCGCTACCTTCAAGTAGGCGTCTTGGTTTTGCAACAGCAGCCCGACCCGCTTTTCAAGCACCGCCATCAGCAGCGAAACGCGGTTGTGATCGAGGCCGGTCGCCATTCGCCTTGGGTTGCCAAAACTCGTCGGCGAAACGAGCGCCTGAATTTCAACGAGCACCGGGCGCGTCCCTTCCATGGCCGCGACGACCGTTGAGCCCGCCGCTCCACGCGACCGCTCTTCCAAAAACACTTCCGACGGGTTTTCCACCTCTCGCAGCCCGATGTCGCGCATTTCAAAAATGCCGATTTCATTCGTCGAACCGAAGCGGTTTTTCACCGCCCGCAAAATACGGTACGTATGATGCCGCTCCCCTTCAAAATAAAGAACCGTATCAACCATATGTTCAAGCAAGCGCGGCCCGGCGATCGCCCCTTCTTTCGTCACATGGCCGACAATGAAAATGGCGATGCCTTTCGTTTTGGCGATTTTCATCAGCTCGGCCGTACATTCGCGCACTTGGGCGACGCTGCCCGGGGCTGACGTAATATCGGTCCGGTACACCGTCTGAATGGAATCGATGATCACACAGGCAGGCTGAATCGTTTCCACCGCTGTTACAATATATTCCATATTCGCTTCGGCTAACACATATAGTTCATTTGATTCGGCGTGGAGGCGCCCGGCGCGCAGCTTCACCTGCTTCACTGATTCCTCCCCGGATATATACAACACCTTGTGGCGGGCCGCGGCGAGCTGGGCCGACGTCTGCAGCAGCAACGTCGATTTGCCAATCCCAGGGTCACCGCCGATCAAGACGAGCGAACCTTTGACGATCCCGCCGCCGAGCACGCGATCGAGTTCCGCGCTGTTCGTTCGGATGCGCGGCTCTTGCGTAGCTGTGACCGCCGTAATCGGAACCGGTTGGGCCGAACTGGACGGTTCAGTGTGAAAAAACGCGCCGCGCCCAGAAACCGCCCGCTCGATTTCCTCCACAAACGAATTCCACGTTTGGCATCCTGGACAGCGGCCGAGCCATTTGGCCGACTCATAACCGCACTCTTGACAAACAAACTTCGTTTTCTTTTTGACCATTTCTACAAACCCCTTCTATCGCCGGATCGGCAAGATGAGAAAAAAGGTATGGGCAGCAAACTGCCGCATACCCCTTCCCTTACACAACCGCCTGTTTCGCCAGCACGACAAACTCCCCGTCTTTGACATCGACGACGACTGTCTGCCCTTTGGCGATCGTGCCTTTTAGCAACTCTTCCGACAACCGATCTTCGATATGCTTTTGCAAGGCGCGGCGCAATGGGCGAGCGCCGTATTCCGGATCAAACCCTTCAGCGGCAATTTTCTCAATGGCCGCCTCGGTCAACTCCAAGTCAATATCCTGTTCCTTCAGGCGTTTCACAAGCGTATCGGCCATCAGGCGGACAATTTGTTTCAAATGTTCTTTTTCAAGCGAATGGAAGACGATAATTTCGTCGATCCGGTTTAAAAACTCTGGACGGAACGCCTTTTTCAGTTCGTCCATCACCTTGCTTTTCATGTCTTTATACTGCTGATGCTGATCTTGAATGTTAAATCCGACGTATTTGTTCCGCTTCAGCGCGTCGGCGCCAACGTTCGACGTCATAATGATGATCGTGTTGCGGAAGTCGACCGTCCGTCCTTTCGAGTCAGTCAAGCGCCCGTCTTCCAGCACCTGCAGCAAAATATTGAACACATCCGGATGCGCCTTTTCCATCTCATCGAGCAAAATGACGGAGTACGGCTTGCGGCGCACTTTTTCTGTCAGCTGGCCACCTTCTTCGTAGCCGACATACCCCGGCGGTGAACCGATGAGCCGCGATGTCGAGTGTTTTTCCATATACTCCGACATGTCGATGCGGATCAGGGCGTCTTCATCGCCAAACATCGCTTCTGCTAAGGCGCGAGCCAATTCCGTTTTCCCAACGCCGGTCGGGCCGAGGAAAATAAACGAACCGATCGGGCGTTTCGGATCTTTCAGACCGGCGCGGGCGCGGCGCACCGCTTTCGCCACCGCTTTCACCGCCTCATCTTGGCCGACGACGCGGGCATGCAAAATCTCCTCAAGCTTGAGCAATCGTTCTGTTTCCGTTTCGGCCAGTTTCGATACCGGGATGCCGGTCCAGCTTGACACAACCGCAGCGATATCCTCCACCGTGACTTCCGAGTTTTCTTGCCCTTGTTTTTCCTTCCACGCCCGTTTCGTCTCTTCCAACTCTTCGCGCAGCCGTTGTTCCATATCGCGCAGCGAAGCCGCCTTTTCAAACTCTTGGCTTTGCACGGCAGCATCTTTTTCCTTCCGCACTTCCTCGAGCTTTTGCTCGAGCTCTTTCAGCTTCGGCGGCGCTGTAAACGAACGGAGGCGCACTTTCGAGCAAGCTTCGTCGATCAAGTCAATCGCCTTATCGGGCAGGAAACGGTCGGTAATGTAACGATCGGACAGCTTCACCGCTTGCTCAATCGCTTCATCGGAAATGGAAACACGATGGTGCGCCTCATAGCGGTCGCGCAGCCCTTTTAAAATTTGGATCGATTCTTCAACAGTCGGTTCATCGACATAAATCGGTTGGAAACGACGTTCAAGAGCAGCATCTTTCTCGATGTACTTCCGATATTCATCAAGCGTCGTCGCTCCGATGCATTGCAATTCTCCGCGCGCCAACGCCGGTTTTAAAATATTCGACGCGTCGATCGCTCCTTCCGCCCCGCCGGCGCCGATCAGCGTATGCAGTTCATCGATGAACAGAATGATGTTGCCCGCCTGCCGGATTTCATCCATCACTTTTTTCAAACGGTCTTCGAACTCGCCACGGTATTTCGTTCCGGCGACAACCGTTCCCATATCGAGCGTCATCACCCGTTTGTCGCGCAGCGTTTCCGGCACCTCGTTATTGACGATTTGCTGCGCCAGCCCTTCGGCGATCGCGGTTTTCCCGACTCCCGGCTCCCCGATCAGCACCGGGTTGTTTTTCGTCCGTCTGCTTAATACTTCAATGACGCGCTGAATCTCTTTGCTCCGGCCGATAACCGGATCAAGGCGACCTTCGCGAGCGATCGCCGTCAGGTCGCGAGCGAGGCTGTCAAGCGTTGGCGTGCTCACATGTGAGGCCCCTCCGCCTCCATGGCCTGAGATCGATTCGTTGCTGCCGAGCAGCTGCAGCACTTGTTGGCGCGCTTTGTTCAAGCTGACGCCCAAGTTGTTCAGCACACGGGCCGCTACCCCTTCCCCTTCACGGATGAGCCCAAGCAAAATATGTTCCGTGCCGACATAGGAATGGCCAAGCTTCCGCGCTTCATCCATCGACAGCTCAATGACTTTTTTCGCCCGCGGCGTATAATGAATCGTGTGCGACGCTTCATTGCCACGGCCGATGAGCGATTCGACTTCTTTTTGAATTTTTTCAGGGCCTAGTCCGAGCGCCATGAGCGCTTTGGCTGCAATTCCTTCCCCTTCACGAATCAATCCGAGCAAAATATGTTCGGTCCCGATATTGTTATGGCCAAGGCGAATGGCTTCTTCTTGCGCCAGCGCCAGCACCTTTTGTGCCCGTTCCGTAAATCTGCCAAACATCATCGTTCATCACCCTCCATCTTTCTTCGTTCCTCCATCTTTAAACGCTCCCGGATCAGCGCTGCACGGCGGACGTCGCGTTCTTCCGGGCGGAGCGCCCCACCGGCGTACTGTTGCAAAAATCCTGGCTGCGTCAAAATCATCAGCTCATTTAAAATGTTGCGCGAGATGTTTTGGATATATCCTAAATCAATGCCAAGACGCACATCGGACAAACATTGCGCCGCCTCTTTTGATTCGATGACGCGGCAGTTGGCCAATATGCCGTATGAACGGAACACTTTATCTTCTAATTGTATGCCCAAAGTTTTGACTAATGCCTGGCGCGCCGCTCGTTCTTGGGCGATCAGCTGCTGGACGATCGTATGCAAATCAGCGACAATATCTTCCTCCGATTTGCCGAGTGTGATCTGGTTGGAAATTTGGAAAATGTTCCCCAACGCCTCGCTCCCTTCGCCGTATGTCCCGCGAACGACAAGACCGAGTTGATTGATCGCCGGAACAATGCGGTTCATTTGCTGCGTCAAGACAAGCGCCGGAAGATGCATCATTACCGAAGCCCGCAACCCCGTCCCCACATTGGTGGGACAGCTTGTCAAATAGCCAAGCCGTTCATCGAAGGCGTAGTTGACATGCCCTTCAATCCAATCGTCCAATTCGCTCGCTGCTTCCAGCGCCTCAGCAAGCTGCAAACCGGGGAACAGGCATTGGATGCGAATATGATCCTCTTCGTTAATCATGATGCTGATTTCTTCGTTCTCCGAGAGCAGGCAGGCGCCAAACGGCGAATCTTCCGCCAAATGGGGACTGATCAAATGTTTTTCCACCAAAACCCTCTTTTCAATTGGCTGAAGCTCCGACATTTTCAACAGCTCGAAACGCCCCGCCTCCCTATAAGAGCGGTGCGCAAACGCCCGCTCGAACAGCGAGACGATTTGTCTTGCCTCCTC
The DNA here is from genome assembly GCF_000750005.1 of Geobacillus icigianus. Taxonomy (GTDB): domain Bacteria; phylum Bacillota; class Bacilli; order Bacillales; family Anoxybacillaceae; genus Geobacillus; species Geobacillus icigianus. Next base: position 57,092 of record NZ_JPYA01000125.1, read on the forward strand.
GCTGCTGAACAGCGTCGGAAAACGAAAATCAACGATATTGCGCGCCAGCCGGATGCGGCTGCTTAAGACGATATCCGAATCCGGTCCCTCTTGACTCATCCACGAACTGACCGCAGTATTGAAAAATTTCTCAAACGACATGCCGTTACATATCCCCCTCTCCGCGCTGGCGAAGTTCATTTTCCAACGAGCGGATTTGGTCACGCACCTCTGCCGCTCGCTCAAATTCCTCGCGGGCGATCAATTCCTGAAGCTTTTGTTTCAGAGCGGCAAGCTGCTTGCGCAAATGAAGCACGCCCCCTTTTCGCTTCGGAATTTTCCCTGAATGGGCCGTATTGCCGCTATGAAGCCGTTTCAAGATCGGCGGCAAGTAACGGGCAAATGTTCGATAACAATCCGCACAGCCGAACCGCCCAATTTGTGTAAACTGATGATAGGTCATCTGGCATGTCTGGCACTGCAGCAAATCCGGGTTTGGAAACGCGTTCGCCGTCATCTCCTTCACCGGAGCCTCGAAGTTGAGTAACCCCGCCAACAAGTTGTTGAGTGGAAAATCGTCATGGCCATATAACATAAACATATGGCCGTGCTCCTTAGCGCATTGTTCGCAAAGATGAAACTCCGTTTTTTCTCCGTTGACGATTTTCGTAAAATGCATCGTAGCCGGCCGTTGCTTGCATTCTTGGCAAACCAAAGACTTCCCCTCCCCCTATTTATATTTCAGCGACGTCAACATCGCCTTCAGCATGCGCGCTCGCAGTTCATCCCGTTCAGGCAGGTCAATGTATAAAACGGAGCGATCCATGACACTTAACATCATTTTTGCCTCGCGCTCCGAAATCACGTTTTCATCAACGAGACGTTTCACCATATTCTCAGCATTCGACTGGCTGATGCGAGAACCAATGAGCTCAAGCAGCTGATCAATGAGCTGCGCCTCACTTTTTGTCTTTACCTTCATAATCCGAATATACCCGCCGCCGCCGCGTTTGCTTTCAACAATATATCCTCTTTCCAAGGTAAACCTTGTGTTGATGACATAATTGATTTGTGACGGAACGCATTGAAACTTACTGGCGATTTCACTTCGCTTAATTTCTACAATATCTTGATCACTCATATTGAGAACTTGCTTTAAATATTGCTCAATAATGTCGGAAATGTTTGGCACTCTACCTCCCACCTTCCTTACAACCGAACTGCTCAGACGATCAAATCCATCCGTTGACTTTGACTATATTTGACCTTACTTTTACTATATAATGTATGGCGAAAAAATGCAAGCGTTACTGAAAAACAGCGGGCATCTATAGAATATCCTCTTTTTCCAATGGCAAAACGTCAAAAAGAACAGATAAACAAAAAGCACGCCTTTTCTTTTTGGAGAAAAGGCGTGCTAAAAGATCTACTGCCTAGCAGCGACCTACTCTTGCAGGGGCGCTGGCCCCAACTACCATCGGCGCTGGAGGGCTTAACTTCCGTGTTCGGGATGGGAACGGGTGTTTCCCCTCCGCTATCACCACTAGGCAAGCGATTCCGTTTTTCATCAATCATTATACCAGAAAATCAATTCCTGTCAAGAAGGAACGCATTCCTTCAAAACTAGATAACCGTCGGAAGAAGCCGCGTATCACACTGTCTAGCTCCGGCCGCCATCGGCTCGCGACGCTTCGGTCCTGCTATGGCGGCATAGCCTCCTCGCAGGCCCTCCAGCGCGTTTCGCCGATCGGCGGGCGGCCTCCGCTTTTCTAGGTTAAGCCCTCGATCGATTAGTATCCGTCAGCTCCACGTGTCGCCACGCTTCCACCTCGGACCTATCGACCTCGTCATCTTCGAGGGATCTTACTCGCCTAACGCGATGGGAAATCTC
>NZ_JPYA01000126.1 GCF_000750005.1 Geobacillus icigianus
AATGGGGAGAACAAGTCAGGCAGGCGCTGGCGTGGCGCGGGGCAAGCACGGAGGGAGTCGCGGCGCTGCTGTCCGTAATCGCCGAACATGACGGGGCGTGGACAAAAGAGGAGGTTCGCGAGCTCCAGCGCCGCGCCGATGCGGTGTATGCGGCGGCGCTCCGCCATTACGCCTTCGAGGCGGCCGAGTGGGGAAAACAGGTGGAGCAGGCGCTGGCGTGGCGCGGGGCTGCCGGGGATATCGGGCTTTCCGCCTTGTCTGCTTACATTGACCAACACAACGATGCATGGACCGAAGAAACGATCGCTGCGCTGCAGCAGCTTGTCGATGAGGTGTACGAGCGGGCCGTCCGTCTCATTGGTGCGCCGTCCGGCGAACAAGGGCAAGCGGCGGGGCTAGCCGCTGCCCAGACAGCGGGGGTGATCGTGGCCGAAGCGCGGACGGAGGTGGACGGCGAACGGGAGGATGAACAACGATCAACGCTTGTCGATGAGAAGGAAGAAGCGAACGCGTTGGTGGCGGATGCTGGGAATCAAATCCTATTTCCGGATTCATCATGGGACTCTCTCGGGCGCGAACGACAGCCGGCCGTTCCTCCCGGCAAACATGTTTTGCCGCCGCTGCCGTACAAATATGATGCGCTTGAACCTCATATTTCCGAAGAAATCATGCGCCTGCACCACACGAAACACCATCAAAGCTACGTCGACGGCCTGAATCAAGCGGAGCGGATGATGGCCGAGGCGCGCCGCACGAACCGATTTGAGCTGCTCAAGCATTGGGAGCGGGAGGCGGCGTTCCACGGTTCCGGCCACTATTTGCATACTATTTTTTGGTATAATATGGATCCGAACGGCGGCGGCGAGCCGCGCGGGGAACTGCGGGCGCAAATCGAGCGCGATTTCGGCAGTTTCGCTGCCTTTCGCCGCCATTTCACCGAAGCGGCCAAAAGCGCGGAAGGGGTGGGCTGGGCGCTGCTCGTTTGGGCGCCGCGAGCGCATCGGCTTGAAATTTTGCAGGCGGAAAAACACCAGCTGATGGCGCAATGGGATGTGATTCCGCTTCTTGTGCTCGACGTTTGGGAACATGCGTATTATTTGCAATATAAAAACGACCGGGCGGCGTATATTGCCAATTGGTGGAATGTGGTGAATTGGCGCAATGTCGAAGCGCGCTTTGCTAAGGCACAGAAGCTGCGCTGGCCGCCGTTTTAACCGGATGTCCAAACAGGGAGGGTGTTCCAAAAGGGTGGGACACCCTCTTTCATATCGTACTGACCGCTTCTGTCACGCGATAAGTGGTCCCGATCTGCACGGTAGACACCCTTTTTGGTCAGCCGCTATTTTTTCATCATATTTGTCCGCGCCCCGCATACACTTGTACCAAGCACGGCTTGGACGTTTCAACGGTTTTCCTCGCTCGCGCTCATGTCAGCCCAACTTGGAAAGGGGGACAGGCGGTTTCCCTCGCTCGCCGAAGGGAGAGCCTCGCCGATACGCGTGGACAAATGGAAGCGGCTCATAGCTTTGATGGCCCTCGCTGCGGGGATCATCGCATTGATCCCGGGACGGATGGATGCGATGAACGGGGTGAGCGCGAAAAGCGCGATTTTAATGGAGCAGCATTCCGGACGGGTTTTGTTTGCCAAAGACGCCTATACAAAGCGGCGCATTGCCAGCATTACGAAAATTATGACCGCCGTTTTAGCGATTGAGTCAGGAAAAATGGATGACCTCGTCACGGTCAGCGCCCGCGCCGTTCGAACGGAAGGGTCGTCGATTTACTTGCGTCAAGGGGAAAAAATCAAGCTGCGCGATTTAGTGTACGGATTGATGCTTCGCTCCGGCAACGACGCGGCGGTGGCGATCGCCGAACATGTCGGCGGCAGCGTTGAAGGGTTTGTGTTTTTAATGAACAAAAAAGCGGCTGAAATCGGGATGCGCGATACGGAGTTTGCCAATCCGCACGGCTTGGATGACGCGGAAAACCATTATTCGACCGCTTACGACATGGCGCTCTTGATGCAATACGCGATGAAAAACAGCGAATTTCGCCGCATCTCCGGGACGAAAGTGTATCGCGCGCCCGCCCCTCCGGGAGAGGAAGGTGCAAGGGTGTGGCGGAATAAAAACAAGCTGCTCACCGGCCTTTACGAATATTGCACCGGCGGAAAAACCGGCTATACGAAGCGGGCGCATCGCACGCTGGTGACGACGGCGTCCAAAGATGGGGTCAATTTGATTGCCGTCACGTTGGACGCTCCAGACGATTGGAACGACCACATCGCGATGTACGAATACGGGTTTTCCCATTATCATATCGCGAACGTGAGCGGAAAGCGAATCGTCGGCAAAATCACTGATCCGTTTTATGAAGGACGGCTGCGCGCGGCCCGCGATTTGCAATATCCCGTGACCAGCGAGGAAGAGAACGAATTGCGGGTGAACGTGTATTTGCTGAAGCCGCGCGCCGAGTGGAAAGAAGATCCGGATCGCGTTCCAGCGGCGGTCGGAAAGGCGGTGCTTTATTTGCACGATAAAGCGGTGGATGAGACGCCGCTGCTGTACGAACATAAGAAGGAGAAAAGCGGCGAAAACTCGTTTTGGGATTTATTTTCCTTTTTAGGTGTGAGAAGCGATGGTTAACCTCATTTGGGTCATGATGGCGGTCGTCGGCATCGTCTTTGCAGCGATCAACGGCACGATGGAAGAAGTGAACAAGGCGGTGTTTGAAAGCGCCAAAGAAGCGGTGACGATCAGCATCGGCATGATCAGTGTGTTAGTATTTTGGCTTGGATTGATGGCCATCGCCGAGCGGGCCGGCCTGCTTCATAAAGTCGCGCGCCTGTTCATGCCCATTGTGCGCCGGCTATTCCCAGAGGTGCCGCCCGGCCATCCGGCGCTCGGCTACATCGTTTCGAATATGGTCGCGAACATGTTCGGCCTTGGCAATGCGGCGACGCCGATGGGCATCAAGGCGATGGAACAGCTAAAACAGCTCAACGGCGGCCGCGATGAGGCCAGCCGGTCGATGGTGACGTTTTTGGCCATTAACACGTCAAGCATTACGCTCATTCCGGCGACCGTCATTTCGATTCGCATGACGTACGGTTCGGCGGCGCCGGGCGAAATTATCGGCACGACCGTCGTCGCCTCGACGATTTCGACGATCGGGGCAGTATTGATCGACCGGTATTATTACTGGAAACGGACGCGGAAAGGCGGGAAACGGTGATGGCCATCGTCCAGCTTCTTTCCACATGGTTGATCCCGGCGCTCATCGCTTTTATTTTGCTTTACGGTACAGCAAAGAAAGTGCCGACCTACGAAACGTTTGTCGAAGGCGGCAAAGAAGGAATCGAAATCGCGTTTTCGCTTATTCCGTATTTGGTCGGCATGCTGGTGTCGGTGGCGATCTTTCGGGCATCGGGGGCGCTTGATGCGTTGATGGCAGCTATCGAACCGTTCGCCGAGGCGGTCGGGATGCCGGCGGAAATCGTTCCGCTGGCGGCTCTGCGCACGATTTCCGGCACGGCGGCGCTCGGCATGACGACCGATTTGATCGCCACCTACGGCCCCGATTCGTTTATCGGTCGCCTCGCTGCTACGATTCAAGGAAGCACGGAGACGACGCTGTACGTGCTTACGGTGTATTTCGGCGCCGTCGGCGTCAAAAAAATGGGCGACGCGTTAAAAGTCGGCGTTTTAGCGGACATTCTTAGCTTGATCGTTTCCTTTTTCATCGTCTTGCTCGTTTTCGGGCGCTGACAGCGTCCGCTTTCCCGCCCAAGCGGCGGGTTTTTTTTCGTTTGTGATGAAGAAAAAGAGAAGCGCTGCGCTTGTATCTATGTCGCGGAAAGGGTAAGATGATGAAAGAGGTGAGGAACAATGGAACGGTTGCAAAAAGTGATCGCCCGCGCCGGCATCGCATCAAGGCGCAAAGCGGAAGAACTCATCTTGCAAGGGCGGGTGAAAGTCAACGGCCGCGTCGTCACCGAACTCGGCGCCAAAGTCGGGCCGCGCGATGATGTCGAAGTCGACGGCATTCCCGTCGAGCGTGAGGAGCCCGTTTACTATTTGTTGTACAAGCCGCGCGGGGTGATCTCGAGCGTCAAAGATGACAAGGGGCGCAAAGTGGTGACCAATTTTTTCAAAGATCTGGACAAACGGATTTATCCGATCGGACGGCTCGATTACGATACGTCCGGCTTGCTTTTGTTGACGAATGACGGCGATTTCGCCCATTTGCTCATGCATCCGCGCTATGAGATCGAGAAAGTATACGTCGCTAAGGTGAAAGGCATCCCGACAGGCGAACAGCTCAGGCAGCTTGAGCGCGGAGTGAAGCTCGAAGACGGCATGACGGCGCCGGCGAAAGTGAAGCTGCTTTCCACCGACCGGAGGAAAAACACCGCCATCGTAGAAATCCGAATTCACGAAGGCCGGAACCGACAAGTGCGCCGCATGTTTGCGGCAATCGGCTGCGACGTGCTGAAGCTGAAGCGAGAGCGGTACGGGTTTCTCGATTTAAAAGGGCTGCGCCCCGGTGAATACCGCGAGCTGACGCCGCACGAGGTGAAGCTGTTGCGCGCGATAGCGCTTTCCGGGGGAAGAAAATGACAAGTATTTGTTACATCACAGCTAGATGGGCCTTACTGTCATGGAATAAAATTACAAATATTGTCGCATCACAGCTAGTTCCGATACCGCATGGACCTAACTGTCGCTAAGGAAAATGACAAACGTTGTCACATAACGTTCATATCTCCGCGCATAGAAACGAGACGAGTTTTGCTATAATGAAAAATGGGAGATTGTGAACTTCCATGTCCAATCCTTGCGGCCGGTGCCGCGGGGGGATGAGAAATTAAAGGGGTTTGAACGATGAAAAAGCAGCAGCGCTTAGTGGTGAGGACGGCGATTTTGCTCGTGTTGCTTGCCGCGGTTGGCTACACGATTTACGCCAACTTTTTCACCGAAAAAACGGCGGTGGCTGTCGGTTCGACAGCGCCGGATTTTGTGTTGACCGATTTGAACGGACAGAAGCACCGCCTCTCCGATTACCGCGGCAAAGGCGTGTTTTTGAACTTTTGGGGGACGTGGTGCAATCCGTGTAAGCGGGAAATGCCGTATATGAACGATTGGTATCCGGTGTACAAGCAGCAAGGAGTGGAAATATTGGCGGTCAACGTCGGCGAACCGAAGCTGAGCGTCAAAAAGTTTGCCGAGCGTTTCGGGTTGACGTTTCCGATCGTCATCGACCAAGAAGATCAAGTGTTGAACGCGTACAATGTCGGGCCGTTGCCGACGACGTTTTTAATTGATAAAAACGGCAAAGTGAAACAAATCATTACCGGAACGATGACGAAAGAAGACATCAGACGGCATCTGGAAAGCATCAAACCGTAAGGAGTTTTGCGTCATGGAACAGGTGAAATGCGAATGCGGCCACGTGAATCCGCACGGCACGGCGTTTTGTGAATCGTGCGGCAAGCCGCTTCAAGATGTGGGCGAAAAGCGGCTTTTAGACATGCGCTACGAAGGGAGCGCGCGCCGGTCGCAAACGTACAAACGGACGATCATCGATCAAATTTGGGCGTTTTTTTCATCGGTCAAAGTCGGCGTCGCGCTCATTGTCATCACGCTCATCGCGTCGGCGATCGGGACGATTTTTCCGCAGCAAATGTACATTCCGCCAAACGCCGATCCGGCCGAATACTATGAAAAGCAGTACGGCTTGGCGGGGAAGCTGTATTACGAGCTTGGATTCAACAATTTATACGGTTCATGGTGGTACATTTTGCTCATCGCCTTGATCGGCGTCTCGCTCGTCATCTGCAGTCTCGACCGCGTCGTGCCGCTGTATCGCGCCTTGAAGCGGCAAGGGGTGAAGCGCCATCCGCACTTTCTCGAGCGCCAGCGGCTGTTTGGCGTTTCGCGGGTGAACGATCCTGACGACGCGATCGCGACGTTGAAAGAGCGGCTTGCGAAACAGCGCTACCACGTCCGCGAAGAAGACGGCCATTTGCTCGCCGAAAAAGGGCGGTTTTCGCGCTGGGGTCCGTACGTCAACCATATCGGCCTCATCATCTTCTTGATCGGGGCGATGCTCCGTTCCGTTCCCGGGATGTACATCGACCGCGCCATGTGGATTCCGGAAGGCGAAACGAAGGAAATTCCCGGGACAAACGGCCGCTATTTTTTAAAAAGCGAACAATTTATTTTTGAAACGTATCAAAAAGGGAAAGAGAACGAAGCGTTCAACGCCGCTATTGACCGCGTCGGCAACGGAATGATCGCGAAAAACTACCAAACGAACGTCGTGCTGTATAAGCGCGTCGGTCCGGTGATCGCCGGCGCTGAACCGAAGCTGAAAAAAGTTAAAGAATACGCGATTCGCGTCAACGAGCCGTTGAAATTTGACGGTTATGCGCTTTATCAGGTCGACTTCCGCCTTGGCGAACCGAAGGCGATGTCGTTTCAGCTCACCGATAAGCGATCGGGCGCGTCGTTCGGCACGGTTCACATCGATTTGTACAACCCGAAAGAAGAATATGATCTAGGGCGAGGGTATCGCGTGAAGCTATTAAGCTATTTCCCTGACTTCGAGTTTGACGAAGACGGCAACCCGTCGACAAAATCGCGCGTGCCGAACAACCCGGCGTTCGTGTTCAAAATGTATGCTCCGGATCGTCCAAAAGGGGAGACGAGCTTTGTCGCCATCCAGCAGACGATCGAGCCGTTTGGCGACAACAAGTACAAAATGGCGTTTGCGGGGCTGGAGACGCGCAACGTTTCCGGTTTGACCGTCCGCCGCGATTTCACGCTGTGGATTTTAGGGATAGGCGGGGCGATTTTCATGATCGGGCTGATCCAAGGCATGTACTGGAACCACCGCCGCGTTTGGGTGCAGCGGGTCAACGGCGAACTATGGATCGCTGCGCATACGAACAAAAACTGGTTTGGCTTAAAAAACGAGCTGCGCCGCCTGCTTGACGGCACCGGCTTGACAATGCCGGCCGATCGGCTCGAGGAAGGAAAGAAAGCCCGACAAGGGGGACAAGCGCATGGTACAGCTTAGCAGCACATTGCTCTATACGGCGTTCATTTTGTATTTAATCGGCACCTTTTTCTTCGGCGGTTCGATTCGCGACAGACGGAAAGAGCGGGAAGGGAAAGACCGCTGGTCGCAGCTTGGCATCGCGGTGACGATCATTGGTTTTCTTGCCCAGCTTGGCTATTTCATCACGCGCTGGATCGCCGCCGGGCACGCGCCGGTCAGCAACTTGTTCGAGTTTACGACCTTTTTTGGCATGATGCTGGTCGCTGCGTTCATTATTATTTATTTTATTTACCGGCTGAGCGTGCTCGGGCTGTTTGCCCTTCCTGTCGCTTTGCTCATCATCGCCTATGCGAGCATGTTTCCGCGCGAAATTTCGCCGCTCATTCCCGCTTTGCAAAGCGACTGGCTGCACATTCACGTTACGACGGCGGCAGCCGGCGAAGCGATTTTGGCCATCAGCTTTGTCGCCGGGCTCATTTATTTGATCCGCGTCGTCGATCAGTCAAAACCGTCAAAGCGTACGCTTTGGCTCGAAGTCGTCATGTTTTGCTTAATTACTACGCTCGGCTTTGTCGTCGTTTCGACCGCGTTTGGTCTTTCCGGCTATGAAGCGAAGTTTACATGGGTGGATAAAAACAAACAGAAGGATGAGATGATTTACGAGCTGCCGGCGCTTGTCGGCCCGCATGAAGGCAAGCTCACCAAAGACAGCGCCGACCGCATGGAGCCGTTTTTGGAAATGCCCGCCATCATCAACGCCAAAAAGCTGAACACGGTTCTTTGGTCATTGATGGCAGGGACGGTGTTGTACATCGCGCTTCGGCTTCTTTTGCGCAAACGCATCGCCGCGGCGCTCCAACCGTGGGTAAAAAACGTCAACCTCGATTTGGCGGATGAGATCAGCTATCGGGCGGTGGCGATCGGGTTTCCAGTCTTTACGCTCGGAGCGCTCATTTTCGCCATGATTTGGGCGCAAATCGCTTGGACCCGCTTTTGGGGCTGGGATCCGAAAGAAGTGTGGGCGCTCATCACCTGGCTGTTTTACGCTGCCTTTTTGCATCTTCGTTTGTCAAAAGGCTGGCACGGCGAAAAGTCGGCATGGCTCGCCGTCATCGGATTTGCCATTATTATGTTTAACTTGGTGGCGGTCAACCTCGTCATCGCCGGGCTGCATTCGTACGCCGGAACATAATGGAACAACAACCGGATGCTCTGTTGGCGAGCATCCGGTTTTTCGGTAAACTAGAAAATAGGGATGTTTCCATTGATGATGGGGGTGCAAAGCATTGGAAAAACAAGAAAAAACCATCCGGATATTAGTGGTTGACGATGAAGAGCGCATCCGCCGGCTCTTGAAAATGTATTTGGAGCGGGAAAATTACGTGATTGACGAAGCGGGCGACGGCAACGAAGCGCTGGAAAAGGCGCTGGCGAACGACTATGACGTCATTTTGCTCGATCTGATGCTGCCGGGCAAAGACGGCATTGAAGTGTGCAAAGAAATTCGCGAGCAAAAAACGACGCCGATTATTATGCTGACGGCAAAAGGCGAAGAAGCGAACCGCGTGCAAGGGTTTGAAGTCGGCACCGATGATTACATTGTGAAACCGTTCAGCCCGCGCGAAGTCGTGTTGCGGGTGAAAGCGTTGTTGCGCCGCGCCGCGAACGCCGCCTACGCGCCGGTGGAAACGACGGCGAAAGACGTGCTCGTGTTTCCCCACTTGACGATTGACAACGATGCCCACCGGGTGACGGTCGATGGGAAAGAGGTGAGCTTGACGCCGAAAGAATACGAGCTGCTCCTTTTTTTGGCTCGTTCGCCCGATAAAGTGTTTGATCGCGAGCAGCTGCTGAAAGAAGTCTGGCATTACGAGTTTTTCGGTGACTTGCGCACGGTCGACACCCATATTAAACGGCTGCGTGAAAAGCTGAACAAAGCGTCGCCGCAAGCGGGAAAAATGATCGTCACCGTCTGGGGTGTCGGCTACAAGTTTGAGGCAGTGAGCGACTGATGTGGCTGTTTCGCAGTGTTGTCGGCAAACTGTGGTTCACGATTTTGCTGCTCGTCTCGTGCGTGCTGTTTATTTTAAGCATTTTGCTCATTAAATTTTTGGAAGACTATTATGTGCAGGAAGCGGAAAACGACCTCACCCGCCTGGCGACAAAAGTGGCCGAGGTGATGCACGATCACCGCGATGAAGAGCTCGCCCGCTCGATCGCTTGGACGCTGGTCGACAATCGCACGAAAGCGATCATCGTCGCCGATGAGGCGCATTATTGGTATTCGCCCGGCGGGGCAGACTCCGATGATGTGCCGCTGTCGTTCATCCGCCGCGATCGGGACTTGCGGCGGGTGCTGACAGACGGGAAAACGGTGAAAAAGCGTTTGTATATGCCAAAGTGGCAGCCAAAAGAAAAGCTGCCCCGTGATGTGATTATAGTTGGCGTGCCGATGACGATGCCGGACGGCAGCCGCGGGGCCGTGTTTATTTATCAATCGCTCGAAGCGATCGCCGACGCGACAAAGCAGACAAAGGAACTCATTTTCCTTGCCGCCTTTATCGCCATTATCATGACGACGTTTTTTGCCTTTTTCTTGTCGACGCGCATCACCGCTCCGCTTCGGAAAATGCGGCAAGCCGCGTTCGAAATGGCGCGCGGCCACTTCGATATGAAAGTGCCGATTTTAACGAATGACGAAATCGGCGGGCTGGCGATGGCGTTCAACCAAATGGGGCGGCGGCTGCAGTTTAACATTAACGCGCTCAATCAAGAAAAAGAGCAGCTCGCCAGCATTTTAAGCAGCATGGCCGATGGCGTCATTACGTTTAACCGCGATGGGGAAATGTTGATTACGAATCCGCCGGCCGAGCGGTTTTTGCAGGCGTGGTATTTCGAGCAAGGGAACGGTGGGGAAGCGATGGCGCCGCTGCCGCCGCAAGTGAAAGAGCTGTTTGCCCGCGTCGTCCGCGAGGAGAAGGAGCAATCGATAGAAGTGACGCTGCAAGGGCGGACGTGGGTGATTTTAATGACGCCGCTGTACGGCAAAACGATGGTGCGCGGCGCGGTCGCCGTTTTGCGTGACATGACCGAAGAGCGGCGGCTTGACAAGCTGCGCAAAGACTTTATCGCCAACGTTTCGCACGAATTGCGCACGCCGATCGCTATGCTCCAAGGCTACAGCGAGGCGATCATCGACGATATCGCGGCGAGTGAAGAAGAGAAGAAAGAGATGGCGAAAGTTATTTACGACGAATCGTTGCGCATGGGCCGCCTTGTTAACGAGTTGCTTGACTTGGCGCGCATGGAAGCGGGCCATATCGAGCTAGAGTACGAACAAGTCAAGCTCGTTCCTTACATCGAGCGGGTGATCCGCAAGTTTTACGGGCTGGCGAAAGAAAAGCAGATTGAGCTGACAGCCGAGTTTCGTGATCGGGACATCGAAATCTCTCTCGATCCCGATCGGATCGAACAGGTGCTGACGAACTTGATCGACAACGCGATCCGCCACACGGAATCAGGCGGCACCGTTCGCCTCATTGTCGAACCGAGCGGCGATGGCGTGACGATTCACGTTCAAGACTCCGGTTCCGGCATTCCGGAAGAAGACTTGCCGTTTGTGTTTGAGCGCTTTTACAAAGCGGACAAAGCGCGGACGCGCGGACGCGCGGGCACCGGACTCGGTTTGGCCATCGCCAAAAATATCGTCGAAGCGCATAAGGGGCTCATTACCGTCCGCAGCAAGCTGAACGAAGGAACGACGTTTTCTTTTTATTTGCCGAATCACGGGTCGAAACGGACGTAGGGCCGTTGGAACGAAAGGGGCTGACCGAAAAGGCGGTCTCCCCTCAAGAAAGACACAACATAATAGTGTGTCAAGGAAGCGGATGGCGCTTATTATATAGCGATGAAAGAGGGTGTCCCAGTCCGTTTGGGACACTCCTTGCCTTCGTTCGCGCTACAGCGAACGGTGGATTCATTTTAATGGTATAGACAACTAGAATATATAATGTTATAATAATAGACAGAAAGTGGGGAAGTGCGATGAAGCGGTGGATATTGAAAAATGCCGCGGTGTATGCAGAAACAGGAACCATTGAACAAGGGTATGTGCTGATCGAAGGGGAAAAAGTGGCCGCGATCGGGCCAATGTCGTCATGCCCAACTGATGCAGGGGCGGAAGTGATCGAGCTTTCTCCGCGGTTTTCCGTCGTGCCGGGATTCATCGACATCCATATTCATGGGGCAGCTGGGGCGGATGTCATGGATGCGACCCTAAAGGCGCTTCGCGCGATGGCCGAGGCGCTGCCGGCGGAAGGGACGACGAGTTTTTTGGCGACGACGATGACGGCGCCAAGCGAACAAATCGAAGCCGCGCTTCGCAACGTCGCTCGCTATATGGCGGAGGCGAACCGGCCGGGAGCCGCCGAAGTGCTCGGTGTTCATCTGGAAGGGCCGTTTTTGTCGCCGAAGCGCACCGGGGCGCAGCACCCGCGCCACCTCGTCGACCCCAATGTCTCGCTGTTTCAGCGCTGGCAAGAGGCGGCCGGCGGCCACATCCGCCTTGTCACCCTTGCCCCGGAGCGCGAGGGGGGGCTTGAGTTGGCCGCTTATTTAAAGCAAACGGGGGTCATCGCTTCGATCGGCCATTCCGATGCCGTTTACGACAAAGTGAAAGCGGCGATTCAAGCAGGAGTGACGCACGCCACCCATTTGTTTAACGGGATGCGCGGCATCCATCACCGCGAACCGGGGGTTGCCGGTGCTGTGCTGATGTTTGAAGAAGTGATGTGCGAACTGATCGCCGATGGGCTGCATGTCGCGCCGCCGATGGTCCGCTTTGCGTATCGGAATAAAGGAAGCGATGGGCTCATCTTAATCACCGATGCCATGCGGGCCAAATGTCTAGGTGATGGGCGGTATGAACTTGGCGGCCAAGAGGTGACCGTCCGCGGTCAAGAGGCGCGGCTTGCCGACGGTACGCTGGCGGGAAGTGTACTCAAGCTTGCCGACGCCATCCGCCGTGTGCTTGATTACACCGGCTGCACGATTGAAGAGGTGATCCGCATGGCGAGCTGGAATCCGGCAAAACAGCTTGACATCCTTGATCGAAAGGGCAGCTTGCGACCCGGCAAAGACGCCGATGTCGTCGTGTTGAATGAACGATATGAGGTCATGATGACGTTTTGCCGCGGCGCTCTTGCTTATCGCCAGCGGGGTGAAAGGGGGAAGAGCGATGGCGTTGCAGCTTTTGGAAACCGCTGACTATACCGAGATGAGCCGCCGGGCAGCGGACATCATCATCAAACAAGTCAAGGAAAAGCCGAATGCCGTTCTCGGCTTGGCGACCGGCTCGACCGTGCTCGGTGTGTACCGCCAATTGGCCGCCGATCATCGGCAACATGGGACATCGTATCGGCTCGTGCGCACGGTCAATTTGGATGAGTATGTCGGGCTCGGTCCGGATCATCCGAACAGCTATCGCTATTATATGAATCAGCATTTGTTTGCCCACTTGGACATCCCGCTTCACGAGACGCATGTGCCGGATGGCTTGGCTGCTGATCTTGACGAAGAATGCCGCCGCTACGAGCGGCTCATCGATGAATTGGGCGGCATCGATTTGCAGCTCTTAGGCATCGGCCGCAACGGCCATATCGGCTTTAACGAGCCGGGAACGCCGTTTTCATCGCCGACTCATGTCGTCAAGCTCGCCCCGTTGACGCGCGAAGCGAACGCCCGCTTTTTCCCGTCGTTGGATGATGTGCCGCGCTATGCCATAACGATGGGAATTGCGACCATTTTGCGGAGCCGCCGCATCGTGCTGTTGGCGTCAGGGGAGGAAAAAGCGGAAGCCATTGCCCGGCTTCTCGAAGGCGTTGTCACACCGGATTGGCCGGCTTCGGCGCTTCACCTTCATCCGGACGTGACGATCATCGCCGACTGCGCGGCGCTCTCGCTCATCCCAAAGGAAAAGCGGAAAGGGGATGCGCCATGATCGATAAACAGTCGCCGATTCCGATTTACTATCAGCTCGAGCAATATATAAAAGAAAAAATCGAAAAAGGAGAGTGGCGGCCGGGCGAGATGATCCCGTCGGAGCGGGAGTGGGCAGAAACGTATGACATCAGCCGGATGACCGTTCGGCAGGCGGTCAACAATTTAGTGAACGATGGCTATCTCGTCCGCCGGCGCGGGAAAGGAACGTTTGTCGCCGCCAAAAAAATCGAGCAGCCGCTGAAAGGGCTGACGAGCTTTTCCGAAGATATGCGGGCGCGCGGCATGGAGCCCGGCACGATCGTCCTCCGCTTTGAGACCGTTCCCGCTTCCGAGAAGCTGGCTGAAGGACTTGGCGTCACAAAAGGCGATGACCTTTATGAAGTCCGCCGCCTCCGGTTGGCCGATGGCTTGCCGATGGCGCTGGAGACGCTCTACATTCCCGTCCATCTTGTTCCCGGGCTGACGCGTGATGTTGTAAGCGGTTCCGTCTATGAATTTATCGAAAAGGAAACAGGATTGATCATCGGTTCTGCTGTTCAAACATTGGAAGCGTCCGTCGCCCGCAAGCTGGAGGCTGAGCATTTGCAAGTGAAAGAAGGGGCGCCGGTGCTGCTGCTTGAGCGCCGCACCTGCCTTGATGACGGCCGGCCGTTCGAAGTCGTCAAATCGGTGTACCGCGGCGACCGGTACAAATTTATGATTGAAATGGAAAGGGGAGGAGTATGAATGTTAGGCTTTTTGCAGCGGCTTGGAAAAGCGTTAATGCTGCCGATTGCCGTTTTGCCGGCGGCTGGATTGTTGCTTCGACTCGGCAAGCCGGATTTATTAGATATTCCATTTATCGCTGCTGCAGGTGATGCGGTGTTTTCCAACTTGGCGTTGATTTTCGCCATCGGCGTGGCGATCGGTTTTGCCAAAGACGGCAACGGCGCCGCCGCTCTGGCCGGCGCGATCGGCTGCTTTGTGCTAACGAAGGGCGCTGCCGCGATTGATAAAGACATCAATATGTCTGTATTAGGTGGCATCATCTCCGGGGTGATCGCCGGACTTTTATACAACCGCTATCATGATATCAAGCTGCCCGACTGGCTCGGCTTTTTCGGCGGCCGGCGGTTTGTGCCGATCGTGACATCGCTTGTCTCGTGTTTGCTCTTGTTTTCGGCTACATTTGGCCGCCGATTCAAGACGGCATCAACGCGGTTGGCCATTGGATCGTTGGCGCTGGGGCTGTTGGCGTCGGCATTTTCGGGTTCTTAAACCGGCTGCTGATTCCGGTCGGATTGCACCATGTGTTAAACAGTTTTGTCTGGTTTGTCTTTGGCGAATATAACGGCAAAACCGGCGATTTAAGCCGCTTTTTCGCCGGTGACCCGGATGCGGGCATTTTTATGGCCGGCTTCTTCCCGGTGATGATGTTCGGTCTCCCGGCGGCAGCGCTGGCGATGATCGCCGCGGCGAAAAAAGAGCGGCGCAAAGCGGTCGCGGGCGCGCTCCTTGGCGTGGCGTTAACATCGTTTTTAACTGGGATTACGGAACCGATCGAATTTTTGTTTATGTTTTTATCGCCGCTCTTGTACGTCGTTCATGCCGTGTTGACCGGCTTGTCGCTCGCAGTGGCGACGGCGCTTGACATCCACCACGGGTTTACGTTCTCGGCTGGGGCGATTGACTTTTTCTTAAACTACGGCATTGCGAAAAAACCGTATTTGTTGATTGTTCAAGGACTCATCTATGCCGTGATCTATTTCGTTGTCTTCTATTTCTTGATTACGAAGCTGGATTTAAAAACGCCGGGGCGTGAAGACGACGTAGAAGGCGAGTTTACCGACAGCGAAGCGGCGCAGTCGGGCGTCAAATACGAGGACCTTGCTGCAAACTATATCGAAGCGTTGGGAGGAAAGGATAATCTCGCACAAATTGACAATTGTGTCACACGCTTGCGCCTAAAAGTGAAAGACATGTCAAAAGTCAACGAAGCAGAATTGAAACGTTTGGGAGCGAAAGGTGTGCTTCGCCTCAACCAAACGGACTTGCAAGTGATTGTTGGCACGGATGTTGAATTTTTAGCCAATGCGATGAGAAAACGGTAAAAAGCGAAATGGTTGGGCCGTTCAATGGTTGGCAAACATGAAACTTTTTTTTGCCCTCCACGTATGACTATAGAGGATGCGGTGCTCTGCCAAAACAACGTGCGTTGCTGCTCGTTGCGGAGCGGCGCGAGCCAATGAAAAATGGAAGGGGTCGGGGCGAGAAATGAGCATGTTTGGAAAAGTCGCGGCCGATGTGCTTGGATTGAGCGACATCGGTTCGGTCATTCAGCCGAAAGACTACGACAAAGTCGATGCCGATGATTATGTGATGCACGAGGATGGAGAAAAAATCTACTTCCTTATTAAATCGAAATCCGATGAGTATTGCTTCACCAACCGTGCGCTCATTCATCTGGACGGCACGAGCGCAACAAGCAAAAAACGGACGCTGCGCCGCTACGATTACTACAAGCATCCGATTTCCGACGTGTCGCTCGAGACGGCCGGAACAGTCGATTTGGACGCGGAAATCAAATTCAAAATCGGGTCGCACGCCTACTCGATTGATGTGCATAAAAAACATATCGAGGAACTGAAAGATTTGTATAAATCGCTGCTTGCGATCGCCGACATTTGCCGCGAAAATGAAATGAAGCTCGACTATGCCGAGCGGAGCCTCGAGCTGGCGACCAAGGTGTTTGCCAATATGCGCGGCGACGGCGCCAATGTGTCGGCTGATTTTCAGGCCGTGAATGAATACGCGTTTCGATGGCTGACGGAAGCGAAAAAGAACTATACGGTGAAAGATTTCGGCTTTGTGTTTGAAAAATACATCGAGCAGTGAGGAGATGAAACTTGCATTCGGGAAAGACGCCGGGCCAGAGGGGCGTCTTTCCTGTTTTTCAAAGGAACGCGTCGTTGCCAAACGGTGAAGGGGAGAAAGTGGAGGTAGGCAACGTGGCGGCATTGGACATCGCGGCGTTCGATGCAACGGTGCCTGCGGCGTTCCGTACAAAACACGGACACTGGAGCCGAGCTGCCTGACCGCAAAAATGGATCGATGACCGCCGGCCGCCAGCCTGCTGTAAATTCATAGTTGTCAAATGCCAAGCCTTGCTTTAATATAAAAATGTCCATATCCGATAACTCAATCAACTCGCAGCAAGGTGCCGAAAAGGCTTAATAGGGAATCCGGTGGGAATCCGGAGCTGTCCCCGCAACTGTCAATGCGGACGAAATGAAATCGCCACTGTACGGACGGATGGCTTGTGCTGTTTTCCGTACGGGAAGGCTTCAGAGTAGGATGACGCATGAGCCAGTAGACCTGCCTTGCTTGCTGCGGTTTCCGAATCTTCGGGGGGTGAGACGCGGAAACAGTCGCATAGGGCATAGTTGTGCCCATTGGTGGTCTGTTTCCCGCTCATTCCCCGACCGGACGGAATGGGCGTTTTTTTATTGTCCATACATCATTGAAGGGGGGACGTACGGATGAAGCGTTGGAAATGGTCTGCGGCGCTCGCTGCTCTCCTCCTTTTGGCCGCTATGCTTGTTGGTTGCAGCAGCGGAGCGGGCAGCAGCGCCCAGCCGACAAAAAAAGAGGAGCCGAAAGCGGAACAATCGGCGTTTCCGGTGACGGTGAAAGACGGCTTGGGGGAAGAGGTCACCATCAAAGCGGAACCGAAAACGATCGTTTCGCTCATCCCGAGCAATACGGAAATCGCCTACGCGTTAGGGCTCGGTGAAAAAATCGTTGGCGTCAGCGATTTTGACAATTACCCTGAAGACGTCAAGACGAAAACGAAAATCGGCGGCATGGAGTTTAACGTTGAGAAAATTCTTTCGTTGAAGCCGGATCTCGTCTTAGCTCATGCGTCAAGCGCCCATAACTCGCGCGATGGCTTGCAGCAATTGAAAGACGCCGGCATCACTGTGCTTGTCGTCAATGATGCGAAATCATTTGCGGATGTGTACGCCTCGATCGAGCTCATCGGCAAAGCGACAGGAACGGTGGACAAAGCGAAGCAAGTGATTGAAGGGATGAAAGAAAAGCTTTCGCAAATCGAAGAAAAAGCGAAACAAATTCCGGCGGACAAGCGGGCGAATGTGTGGGTGGAAGTGTCGCCGCCGCCGCAGCTGTATACGGCCGGCAAAGGAACGTTTATGGATGAGATGCTGCAAGTGATCGCGGCCAAAAACGTCGCCGGCGATTTGGAAGGCTGGCCGATGGTGACCGAGGAAAAAGCGGTGGCCTATAAGCCAGATGTGATCATCACGACATACGGCGGGGCGAAACAAGTGCTCGAGCGCGCGGCTTGGAAAGATGTGCCGGCGGTGAAAAACAAGCGGGTGTATGATGTCAACACCGATTTGGTCAGCCGGCCGGGTCCGCGCCTCGCCGAAGGGGTCGAGGAACTTGCCAAAGCCATTTACCCGGAAGTGTTTCAGTAAACTACCGATGTATATCATGGCCGTTACGGCGGCTGTATTTTCGCTGCTCGCAGGGGTATCGACAGGGTCGCTGTCGATTCCCTTTTCTTCTATTATCGAGATTCTCGCGTCGCAATGGCTCGGAATGCCGCTCTCGTCGGACGTTCCTTCCGACTGGGTGCCGATTGTGATGGCGATCCGCCTGCCGCGCGTCGTGCTCGCCTTTTTGGTTGGCGCTTCGTTGGCGCTGGCTGGGGCGGCGTTTCAGGGGCTTTTGAAAAACGCGCTCGCCGACCCGTACACGCTCGGTGTTTCATCCGGCGCGTCAGTCGGCGCGGTGCTCGTGATCTTCCTTGGCTGGCAATGGCCGTTGTTCGGCACGTTTACACTGCCGATCGTCAGCATCTTATGCGGCATGGCGACGCTTGCGGCCGTCTTGGCGTTCACCCGCGCCGTCGATCGGCGGATGGCGGTGGAGACGATCATTTTAGCCGGCATTATTTTCGGGGCCTTTTTTAGCGCCTTCATTTCGCTCATGATCGCTTTGACCGGCGACGAATTGCGGCAAATCATCTCTTGGCTGATGGGAAGCGTGGCGATGCGCGGATGGAAATACAGTGGATTGCTGTTTCCGTTTTTCCTCATCGGTGCCGTGGTGTTGATCGCCAACGGCCGCGAGTTGAACGCGTTCGCGTTCGGCGAAGCGGTGGCGCTTCATGTCGGCGTTGACGTTGCGCGCCGGAAAATCGTTATTTTGACGGCGGCCGCCTTTCTCACCGGAGCGGCGGTGTCGGTGTCGGGGACGATCGGCTTTGTCGGGCTTGTCGTTCCCCACATCGTGCGGCTTTTATGCGGGCCGGACTACCGGGTGCTTTTGCCGCTATCGCTCTTGTACGGCGGGGCGTTTCTTGTGTTCGCCGATCTGGCGGCGCGGACGATCATCGAGCCGCGCGAACTGCCGATTGGCGTCATCACTTCGCTCGTCGGCGCTCCGTTGTTTGCCGTTTTGTTTTTCCGAAAAACGAAGCGAAAGTTGGGATGACGATGCTGCAAGTGCGAGAGGTGTCGCACCGATACGGGACGACTCAAGTGCTTGACCGGGTGACGTTTTCCGTGGAGAAAGGGGAGCTGTTTGGCATCATTGGGCCGAACGGCAGCGGCAAGACGACATTGCTCAAGCTCATCAGCAAAGAGCTGCCGCTGGCAAGCGGCGAGATTGCCATCAGCGGTCGGCCGCTTTCCGAATTGTCGACAAAACAGTGGGCGCGCTTGGCCGCCGTCCTGCCGCAAACGTTGGAAACGGCGCACGGCTATACGGTGAAAGAAACGGTGGCGCTCGGCCGCTACGCCCATCAGCGCGGCTTGCTTCCAGCGTGGACGGCGGAAGATGAAGCCGCCGTTCAAGAGGCGCTCGCCGTTGTCGGCCTCGCCCACAAAATGGATGCGCCGCTGGAGCGGTTAAGCGGCGGCGAGCGGCAGCGGGCTTATTTGGCGCGGGCGCTCGCTCAAGAGCCGCAGCTGCTCTTGTTGGATGAGCCGACCAACCATATGGATTTAAGCGGGCAAGTCCGGCTTTTGGACCGGCTTACTGCAGCGGCTCGTGCCCGCGGTTTGACGGTGGTCGCGGTCTTTCATGAGATGAACGTCGCCAGCCTGTATTGCGATCGGGTGCTCGTTTTAAAGGACGGGAAAACAGCCGCGCTCGGCGCGCCGGCGGACGTCATGACGCCAGCGCTGCTGAATGACGTGTTTGCCGCTCCGGTCGTGCGCCAAGCGCATCCAGCGGCGGCCAAGCCGATGTTTTCGTTTGTGCCGCAACATCGCGAGGAGAAAACGCCGCTCCTCGGTGGGCTGCGCCCGGTTTTTTTGGCCGATGCGGTCGTTCTTGCTTCACCAAGGCCGCTGCGCGTCTTGTCGTCCGCTTTGGTTGGCGCCGGATTTCAATGGGCGACCCATTTCGTCAACCGCCAGGTCGGGCTGGATTACGACTGCGGCGACGCGGAAGAGGAGATGCGCCGCTATTTGAAACGGCACGGCTTTTCCCCGGAGCGGACGATCGGCATGATGACTGCCGTCGATGTCCATGACGCCGTTTGGCTTCAAGAGGAAAGGAAAGGGTGTTCGGCCGCGGTGTTAGTCACCGCCGGCGTCGGCAATGCGGTCGACGCGGCCCGAGCGTGGCGGCATCAGCCGGCCGCCGCGAAGCCGGGAACGATCAATATGATCATTGTCGTCGATGGGACGCTAACGGAAGCGGCGTTCGTGCAAGCGGTGATGACGGCGACGGAGGCGAAGGCGAAGGCGCTTGCCGAGCGGTCGGTTTGCGATCCGGAAACGCGAACGCTGGCTACCGGCACATCGACCGACTCGCTGGCGGTGGCGGCGACGCAAACAGGGCGGTCGTTTCCCTACGCTGGAACGGCGACCGAGCTTGGCCGCACGCTTGGCCGGCTTGTGTATGAAGCGACCATCGAGGCGCTCGATCGCTACGAGCGGCGGAGGGGAAAGCGATGACCCATTTGACGGCATTGGCGTTAGCCTTGTTTTTGGATGCGCTGGTGGGCGACCCGCGCTGGCTTCCGCATCCGGTGCGAGGCATGGGAAAACTGATCGCTTCGCTCGATCGCCGCTGGAATAACGGAACAAAGAGAAAAGCGAAAGGGGTAGCGGCTTTGGTCGTCGTGTTGGCTGTTGTTTACGGGCTGTCGGCGCTCGCGGTGGCGGCAGGGTATGCGGTGTCTCTGTACGTAGGGGTGGCGGTCGAGTCGGTGCTCATTTTCACCGCCATTGCCACGAAAAGCTTGGCTGTTGCGGCGGAAGAGGTGCGTCGGCCGCTTGAAGCGGGCGATCTTTCCAAGGCGCGCCAGGCGCTGTCGATGATCGTCGGCCGCGACACCGAGCGGCTCGATGAAGCCGGCATCACTCGCGCCTGCATCGAGACGGTGGCGGAAAATACGAGCGACGGCATCACGGCCCCGCTCTTTTACGCCGCCATTGGCGGCGCCCCGCTCGCTTTGTTGTATCGGGCGGTAAACACGTGCGATTCCATGATCGGTTACAAAAACGAGAAGTATCGCGAATTTGGCTGGGCGGCTGCCCGGTTCGATGATGTGTTGAACTATGTTCCGGCGCGGCTGACGGCGCTCGTGATGGTGCTTGTTTTCGGCGGGCGCCGCCTCCGTGCGGCGCTGGCGATTTTGTTTCGCGACGCCCGCCGCCATCCGAGCCCGAACAGCGGGTGGCTGGAAGCGGCGATGGCCGGTCTGCTTGGCGTGCAGCTTGGTGGAACGAATACATACGGCGGCCTTGTTTCCGTCCGGCCGACGCTCGGCGATGCGGTGGTGCCGCTTTGTCCCGCTCACATTCGCCGGGCGGTCGCGATCATGATCGGGACCGTGCTCGTGTTCGCGTTTTTATTATGGATAGGAGGGATGATCGTTGCCATGGCCAGCGCATGGGGCGAATCCGCGCGCGCTTTATGAGCAATGCGGACTGAAGCCCCCCGATCAGTATATCGATTTCAGCGTCAATACGAACCCGTACGCGTTGCCGCCGTCCGCCTGGCCGACCGGAGAAGATTGGGCGCGTTGGGCGAGCGAATATCCCGATCCGGAAGCCAAAGCGCTCAAAGAGAAAGTGGCTGAGCGAGAGCGCATTCGCCCTGAGCAAGTGCTTGTCACCAACGGGGCGGTGGAGGCGGTGTATTTGTTGGCAGCCATGTTTGCCGGCCGCCGCGTCGGCGTCTTGGAGCCGGCGTTTTCTGAATATCGGCGCGCCTCTCTTGCTTACGGTTGCGAAGTGACGTCATTGATGGCGGAGGAAAGCCGCGGATTTTTGCCTGATCTTGACGAAGCGGCTGCGTGGGTGGCTGAGCGTGAAGCGGTGTTTCTTTGCCATCCGAACAACCCGACGGGAACGGTGCTCTCAAAGGGGGATCTTCACGCCCTCATTGCCGCCGCCCATTGGGCTGGAACGTACATCATCGTGGATGAGGCGTTTTACCCGTTTTGGTGCGGCGGATTTACAGCGGTGCGTTGGCTGGACCGCTACCCCCGCTTGATCGTGCTTCGCTCGCTGACGAAAATCTACCACTTGGCCGGGGCGCGCCTCGGCTATGTGGCAGCCGATGAAGCGGTCATTGCCTCGCTGCGGAAACGGCAGCCGCCATGGAGCGTAAGCCGCGTCGCCCAGCAGCTCGGGCTTCGCTTTATGGAGATGGAGTCGTTTGCCGTTTGGACGAAAGAGCGGATCGCCGCCGAGCGGGAGCGGGTGTTTCGCTCGCTGCCGCTGAATCGGTATCGCGTGTTGCCGTCGGCCGTCAACTTTTATTTGCTGCGGCCGCTGTCCGGCCGGACAATGGAGCTGTTTTGGCATCTGTTGGAGCGCGGGATCGTTCCGCGCCATACGATGAATTTTCCCGGCTTGGATGGGCGCTACTTGCGCTTCGCTGTCAAAACGCAGGTGGAAAACGATCAGCTGCTTGAAGCGTTGGCGGGGTGGGACGGTTGATCGTTTTTGTGAGCGGCGCGGTGCGGAGCGGGAAGAGCGAGATTGCGGAAGCATGCGCCATCCGGCTCGCTCCTGTCGGAAGGATTCATTATATCGCCGCTGCGCCGGCGGACGATGAAGAAATGGCTGGGCGCATCCGCCGTCATCAAGAGCGGCGGGCGGCCACCGCGGCGCGGTGGGTCGTGTGGGAAGTCCCGTTTTCATCGCGGGGGCTGACCGCTTCTTTGCGGGCGGACGATGTTGTCCTGCTAGATTGTTTGACGACTTGGTGGGCGGCAGAACTGTTTGTAGGAGATGATTGGAAAACGATGAAAACGGCTGACGAAGCCGCCCGTCGCCTGCTTGATGAGGTGCGGGCGTGGGCCGGACGGTGCCGGGCGGTGGTGGTCGTATCCAATGAGCTGTTTTCCGGCGGGGTGCCGGATGATGAGGGCACGTTTCGCTACATGAAAACGCTTGGGTGGCTTCATCAGCAGTTGGTTGCCGCTGCCGGGGCGGCCGCTGTAGTCGAATGCGGCCTTCTGCGCGTGAAAAAAGGACGGTGGCCGCAATGAAGAGGGCGTGGAGCGGTTGGCGGCTGGCGCTCCAGCTGCTGACCGTCTTTCCGATCCGGCGCGCCGTCGAATGGAATGAGTGGCACGTCCGTTGGCTCGTGCGGTGCATGCCGTTGGTCGGGGGGCTGATCGGCGCATGTTCGGCTGCGCTGTATGCGCTTTATCTGTCGCTTTCCTTCGGTTCGCCGCTTTTTTGGTCGTTTCTCCTTCTTTGGCTCGGCGTTTGGCTGGCCGGAGGGCTGCACGCCGATGGGCTGATGGATGTCGGCGATGCGTTTTTTTCCTACCGCGATGTGAAGCGGCGGCAAGAAATTATGTCCGATTCGCGCGTCGGCGCATTTGCGGTGCTCGTGCTTTTCACCGTGCTGTCGTTCCGTTGGCTGTTTTTGTACGAATCGCTGCAAACCGGTGTCCCATGGGCGCTGTTGGTGGCGGTTCCTTGTTTATCGCGGGCTGGCGCCGCCTCGCTTCTTGTCGTCGCAAAGCTGGCAAAGCCGACAGGAATGGCGGCTTCGCTCCGCGAATACAGTTCATGGCGCGATGCGGTGGGCGCGCTGATGGCTGCTTTGTTCGTGCTCGCGTTATTGGCGGCGATCGGCGCTGTCCCGCTCCCAACCGGCTTGGCGTTGTTGGCGGCGACCGGATTGTTGGTGGCGGCGGCTCGGCGTTGGGCGGAAACCCAGTTTGGCGGCATTACCGGCGATGTGCTTGGCGCGTTCATTGAAGGGGGGGAAACGGTGCTGTGGGGCGTCATTTGGCTCTTACACTCATCCGGCATGGCATGACGGAGGAAAACCGGCGCCGCGCTTACATCGGTTGGCTTGATGTTCCGCTGGCGGCCGAGGAGCGCGAGCGGCTTCGCCGGCTGCGCACAGAACGGTTCGCTCCGCTCGATCTGTTAGTGGGCAGCGATCTTCGCCGCTGCCGCGAGACGGCCGCTTGCTTGTTTCCGGGACGGGAGGCGGATTGGTGCGCCGCGGAATGGCGTGAGCTGTCCTTCGGGGCTTGGGAAGGGCGGACGTTTGCGGACTTGAAAGACGACCGTGCGTATCGGCGCTGGCTGGAGTCTCCCGAAGCAGCGGCCCCGCCCGGCGGTGAATCGTATGCCGAGTTTCAGAGGCGCATCATGCAGGCGCTCGCAAAGACGCTTGCCTTGGCCGAACGATCAGGGGCTTGCCATGTCGTTGTTGTCACTCACGGCGGCCCGATCCGCCTTTTGCTGGAGCGGTATGCGCCGGATCTTCGTCCGTTTTGGGAATGGGAGGTGCCGTTTGCCGGGGGCTATACGTTGGAATCAACGCTTGAGCGTTGGAAGGAGGGGAAACGATGCATTTCGTTGTCGGCGGTGCGTTTCAAGGAAAGCGAAAATGGGTGCGGGAACGGTACGGAGTAGGCGATGGCAGCCACATCGTATGGCAGGACGGCTATCAAGCACCATACCAAGCGCCCGATGATGTCCACGGGGCGAAAACGGTCGTCCTTGACGGGCTCGAAGCCGCCATTCGTCGCGTTTCGGATGTGGACGAATGGGAGAAGCGCTTTGGCGACTGGCGGCGCTGGGAGGCGGCGGCACCCGGCCGCACCGTCGTTTGGATCGGCACCGATGTGACGCAAGGCATCGTCCCTGTCGATAGGGAAGAGCGGCGTTGGCGTGATGCGGTCGGCCTCTGTTACCAACGGCTGGCCGCTATGTGCAGCCGCGTTGACCGACTTTGGTGCGGGCTGGCTGAACGATTGAAATAAGGAAAGGGGAGAGGGCGAATGAGGCTGTATACACGGACAGGAGATCAAGGAAAAACGAGTCTAGTTGGCGGGCGCGTCGACAAAGACCATTTGCGCGTTGAGGCGTACGGGACGATCGATGAGGCCAATTCGGTGATCGGTTGGGCGTTGGCTTTGCTTGTGGATGATGAACGGTTTCGCGACCTTTGCGCCGAGCTGCAAATGATCCAGCATGAGCTGTTTGACTGCGGCGGCGACTTAGCCATTGTCAACGGCAAGCTGCCGTATAAAGTGAACGATGAGATGGTCGCCCGTTTGGAGGCGCGCATTGACGCGTATGTCCAAGAAGCGCCGCCGTTGCAAAAATTCATTTTGCCGGGCGGGTCAAAGGGGGCGGCGGCGCTTCATATGGCGCGCACCGTGACGAGAAGAGCGGAGCGCTGCATCGTTTCTTTGCAAAAAGCCGAGCCGATCAACGATGTGGTTCTCAAATATATGAACCGTCTATCCGACTATTTGTTCGCCGCCGCGCGGGTTGTGAATGCGCGGTTAGGGGTGAACGATGTCGAGTACGAACGAAGCGCCATCGTGTTTCGCGACAAGGAGGAGACACCATGAGCCGTCGCTTGGCATGGCTGGCCGTTTGTTTGGCGTTGTCCGCCGTCGGGTCGTTCATCAAGCTGCCAACGTTTGTCGGCAGCATCGCCTTAGACAGCGCTCCGGCTCTTGTCGCCGCAGCCATCCTCGGTCCGCGTGCCGGGGCGGCGGTGGCGGGAATCGGGCATTTGATTTCCGCGTGGCTCGGCGGTTGGCCGCTCGGACCGTTTCATTGGCTGATTGCGTTGGAAATGGCCGCGCTTGGCGCCCTGTTTGCCTTGCTCTATCAGCGGGGCTGGAAAATAGGAAGCGCTGCGGTCTTTATCATTGGCAACGCTTGTTTCGCCCCGTTGCCGCTGGCCGCTTCGTTCGGTTGGTCGTTCGTGTTGGCGGTCATTCCGCCACTGTCGATAGCGGCGCTCATCAATGTCTTGATCGCGATGGCGGTCATCCCGTCTGTCGAGCGTGTCGCGGGAAAAGCAAGGGGGAAAGTGCCGCATGCGTGATGTGCTGTTTCTACCGCTGGCGGACGGCGTGGAGTTGGCTGTTGCCGCCGATGGTTCAGCGGCGGTTGGAGACAAGCCGGGCGATGTCGTGTCTGCTCCGACTGATGTCGTCGCCTATTTCGCCGCCCGCGTCGCTTTGCTGGAGCTGTTGAGCGTCGGGGCCGAAGCGAGGGCGGTCGTGCTGCAAAATTTCATCGCCGACGACCGTTGGGAGGCGCTTTGCCGCGGTGTTGAGCGAGCAGGCCGAGAGCTCGCTCTTTCCCTTCCGATCACCGGCAGTACGGAATCCAACTTTCCAACCGTACAGTCGGCGCTTGGCGTGACGGCGCTCGGGACGGTGGCCAGCCAGCGAAAGCGGATCGGGATGACGCCGGAGACGGCGCGGTTTGCCGTGATCGGCCGCCCGCTCGTCGGGGCTGCGGTGTTGGCCCAACCCGAATGGGTGCTGCCGCTTTCCCTTTTCGCCGAGCTGCTTGTTTCGCCCTATGTGTATGAGCTCGTGCCGATCGGATCGAAAGGCGTTTTTTACGAATGGACAGGGCTGTTGGCCGCCAATCGCCTCCGCTTCCGCAGTTGTTCGTGTCCACTGTCGCTTTTTTCATCCGGGGGACCGGCCACCGCCGTGCTGATCAGCTATGACCCAGCCGGCGAACCGAAGCTGAAGCAGCAAGCTGGGCGGCTCTTTTTCCCGTTGTTTGCCGAACGGTAGCCATGCCCCCATTTCTGTGCAAAAAGTGGTTTTCTTTTTCATCGTCACCCGTTATCATGAAGATAATGGGATTTTTTTTGGTTCGGCTGTCAAGCGGAACAAGGCGATGCCGCCGCTTTCGTACGGGAGCAGCCCGATGGTCAAAAGCAGACGAATGGCCGCGGTCCATGGGGAAGATAGGGGGAGAGAAACGATGGACCCCGTCTTTGAGCAGTTGTATGAAAAATATCACGATGACTTGTTTAATTTTTTGTTTTACATGGTGCGGAATCGAGAGCAGGCCGAAGATTTAGTCCAAGAAGTCTACGTCAAAGTGCTTCGCTCATATAAGCGGTTTCAAGGGCAATGCAGCGAAAAAACGTGGCTGCTGTCCATTGCGCGCCATGTGGCGATCGATTTTTTCCGCAAGCAAAAACGCCGCCGTCAGTGGGTGGGGGCAGCGGATTGGAGCGAGGAACAAATCAGTGCGGATGGTCCGCAGCCTGAGGAACTCGCCATTCAAAACGAGGAAATTCAGCAGCTGTACCGTTGTTTGGCCCGCTGTACGCTCGATCAGCAGCTCGTGCTAGTGCTTCGTTTTATCCAGTCGTTGTCGATCGCCGAAACGGCGGAAGCGCTCGGCTGGACGGAAAGCAAGGTGAAGACAACACAGCACCGCGCCTTGAAGGCGCTGAAGCACTATATGGAGGAAGAGGCGGAACGGGAAGGTGGGGCATGTGAAAAAGTTTCAGTGGAGTGAGCAGTGCATTGAACATGGGTTAAAGCAGATGCCGACCGTGAAAGACCGCCGTTCCAAAGAAGACGTTTATCAGCAATGGCGGCGCGCTCAGCAGGCGCGCTGGAAACGTCGGTGGCGCGCGGCAGCGGCGGTAGCGACGGTGCTGATCGCCGTTGCGCTCGGTGGCCATCGGTGGATCGCGCCGGAGCAGGAGGAGAAACAGAAGGCCGCATCGCCGGCGGAAATGACGCCGACCAATAGCGCTTCGGCGCCGACGGAAATGATGATGACGGCGGATGCGGCTTCAAAGGCGGCGGAACAAAACGAAACCGTGGCGGTGATCGCCTTGCCCGACCGGCGCAGCGGTTTTGTGGTGCCGGTCGCGGTGCCGCTCGATGACCGGCTTGCCCCGGCGGAGCGGGTGGCGGCTGCCATCGATGAATTGAGCCGCACTCGGCTTCGCGATGCGGCCCGCTGGTTTGATGGCGTTACCGTGGTGCCGGAAGCGGAGGACGGGCGCACATGGGCGGTGGACGTTCCGGCCGGGCATCGTGTGTTTGCGGCCAGCGGCAAAGAACAGCAACTTTTTTTGGCGGCGGTGACGGAGACGGTGCGGCAAATGGGCGGACGGCGCCTCCACTTTTTCACCGCCGGGAAAGAAGGATTGAATTTGCCGGCGGTGGGGCGGTTGCACCTGTCAAAAATCGGCGGGCAAAAACGAATGTATTATATTAGCCGTACGTCTTCGTTTCCAGCCGTCGTGCTCATTCCAGCCCCGAGCGGAGCCTCGACGCTTCTTGAGGCGCTGCAGCGGATGACCAAGCCGGGGGGAAGCGGGCTGGAACCGGCTGTTCCGCAAGGGGTAGAGATCACCGGAGTGAAGGTGGATGAACGCCACGCGACGATCCGCCTCCGCGTGTCCGTTTCGCTTGACACCCAAGACGCAGCGCGCATGGTGGAAGCGATGTTGCTGACGGCGAAAGAGTTTGGAATACATGACGTGACGCTGACCGCCGCTGGCCGTTCCTCCCTTGGTTCGTATCGGCTTGGAGAGCGAATCGCCGTGCCGCCGGGGCCGAACTCGGAAGTAGTGGCGGCAGCAGGGCGGTAGCGGGGTGGCGCTGTTTTGTTATCGTTTTGTAAATGGCGGCGCGGTTCTGTTCTAGCACCGATCGTTTTGACATAAGACTTATATGGTGTGAGAGGAAGAGGTCGTCACCGCGCGGCTTTCTTTTCGATTTGCCAAGCCTCTTTTCGAGCGCAGGAGGCGGCTCAGCCGTTGCGGGGAGCTTCGGTCCGCGCCAGCACGCGGAGCAGGGGATGAAAAAGGAGGGATGACCATGGGGGATGTGACAAGACGAATTTTAGCGGTCGCCGGCGTAGCGGCATGCGTCGGCCTGCTTTTTCTCATCGGCGCCAACGGCTGAAGCCTGAATATTCAACCAATGGTTGTCCTTTCTTGCGTTGCTGCGTTATAATGAGAAAAACAGCAAGAGAGGGGAAACGGAAATGTTGACGGATTATCACAACCATTTGGAGCGGGGGACGTTGACGCTCGATTATTTGCGCCAGTTCACCGATGAGGCAGCTAGGAAAGGGATTCAGCACTTCGGCATCTCTGAGCACGCGTATCACTTTTATCAGACAAAAAACATTTTGTCGAACCCGTGGGTCGAAGCGCGCCGCTGCTACGATATGGCCGATTATGTCCGGCTGTTCCACGAAGCGTGGGATGCGGGCATCGATGTCAAGATGTCGATCGAGATGGACTATACGCCGGGCAAACATGAGGAAATGGCTGCCTTCATCCGTTCGTACGAGTTTGACTATGTCATCGGTTCGATCCATTGGGTCGACGATTTCGGCATCGATTTAGTCGAGTACCGCCACGAGTGGGAGCGGCGCGATTTGTACGATACATATCGCAAATATTTCGATCAAGTCGTGACGCTCGCCGAGTCAAATTTGTTTGATATTATCGGCCACTTGGATTTGGTGAAAATTTTTAAGTACGTCCCAGAGGACGAAGAGTTTTTGCTTGAACAATATGACCGAGCGACCACCGCGCTCGCCAATTCGAAAACGTGTGTGGAAATCAGCACCGCGGGGTTGCGCAAACCGGTCGGCGAACTGTATCCGGATCCGCGCTTGTTGAAAATGTGCTATGACAAAGGCATTCCGATCGTATTATCGTCCGATGCGCACGTGCCGGAACATGTCGGCGCCGATTTTGACAAAGCGGTGGAACTCGCCCGCAGCATCGGCTATACTGAGCTCATGACGTTCTCGAAAGGCGAGCGGAAGGCGGTGCCGCTCGGTTAAGTGAAACGATATGGCGAAAAACGCAGGCTTCTGATCTCTTGGCGCCTGCGTTTTTCATGGACGGCCGGGGGTGCGGCGGCTTGCAAGGGAAATCTCAACTGGGGGCGGTGGACGTCTTCTCACCGTTTGGCGTTGCAAACGAACAAAAAAACGCAGGCTTCCAAATTTGGAAGCCTGCGTTTTTTATGGCTACGCCTCAAGCCGTTTGACGGTCTCAATATCATCAATTTGCGCCAGTGCGTGTAACACCGCCTCATCCACCGGTTTGTCGAGCGAGAGGATCATCATCGCTTTTCCGCCGGCCTCTTGCCGCCCGACTTGCATGGTGGCGATGTTGACATCGTGCGCCCCGAGCACGTTCCCGACTTTGCCGATCATTCCCGGCCGGTCTTGGTGCTGAATGTACAACAGATGTCCTTCCGGGGCGAAGTCGATGGCGACGCCGTCAAAGTGGACGATGCGGTCGCCATAGTTCGGCACGTGCGTCCCTTTGATGGTGAACGTTCTGTTTTCACCGTGGACGGTGAGGGAAATGCAGTTCGCATAGCCGTGCGTTTCATCGGAAAATTTTTCGCCGTATGTGATGCCGCGTTCTTTGGCGATCATGGCGGCGTTCACCTCGTTGACCGTGGAGGCGACGCGCGGCCGCAGGAAGCCGGCAAGCAGGCTGCGGGTGATGTACGTCGTCTCGAGATCGGCGACCGTGCCGGCGTAGGTGACCGACAGCTCTTGCACCGGGATGTTCATAAACTGCGAGGCGATCAAGCCGAGCTTCCGGCCTAAATGATAGAATGCTTGAATTTTTTCATAGACGTCTTTCGACAACGCCGGCAAGTTGATCGACGAGGTGACCGGCCGTCCTTCAAAAAAGTGGAGCAGCTCTTCGGCGACTTGGGTGGCGACGTTCAGCTGCGCTTCGACCGTTGACGCCCCTAAATGCGGCGTGACGATCACATTGTCAAACGAAAGCAGCGGATGATCGCCCGGCGGCTCTTGTTCAAAAACGTCGAGGGCGACGCCGGCGACATGGCCGTTTTCTAAAAACGGAATGAGCGCTTGCTCGTCGATGATGCCGCCGCGGGCGCAGTTGACTAGATAGACTCCTTTTTTCGTTTTCGCCAAGTTGTCCGTGCCAAGGAGTCCCCGCGTTTCTTTTGTCAGCGGTGTATGGACGGTGATGATGTCGGCGGAAGCCAGCACTTCGTCAAGCGAGTGAATCGAAACGCCGAGTTTTTCGGCCCGATCTTTTGTTAAAAACGGGTCGTACACGTGCACGCTCATGCCAAAGGCGCGCGCCCGTTTGGCGACTTCCGAACCGATGCGGCCGAAGCCGATGATGCCCAATTTCTTGCCAAACAGCTCATTGCCGACAAACGCCGAGCGGTTCCACTCCCGCGATTTGACGGAAATGTGCGCCTGCGGGATGCGGCGGACCAGCGCGGCCATCATGGCAAAAGTATGCTCGGCGGCCGAAATCGTATTGCCGTTTGGCGCGTTGATGACGACGATGCCGCGTTTCGTCGCGGCATCGACATCAATGTTGTCGACGCCCACACCAGCGCGGCCGATAATTTGTAAGTTCGGCATTTTTTCCAATAGTTCTTCGGTCACTTTGGTGGCGCTGCGCACGAGCAAAGCGTCAAATGTGTGCAATTGCTCTTCCGCTTCGCTCACGTTCTTTTGCACGATGTCAATGTGCGCCGATGCGCGGAGCGGCGCCAGCCCCTCTTCGCTGATGGCGTCGGAAACGAGTACGCGAAACACAGTCGGTGCCCCTTTCTGTTTCAAGGATGTTAAATTTCTGATAATTTAACACGGGAAAGCGGTTTCTGTCAATGGGGAAAAAAGAAGTCATACCAATGAAAACGTTTTTTTACAAAAGAAATGTTCGGGTTTCACAAAAAAAAGCGCCCATATCAAACGATACGGGCAAAATTGTTCGGAAATAACAAATATTCGCAGGTCGATTATCGGTTTTTCTGTTCATTGTAGCGGGCGATGCATTCATCAATGAGTTTGGCCGCGGCTTCCGGGCCTTCCCATGTGCCGATTTCCGTCCGCTTGCCTTGCAAGTCTTTGTAGCGCTCAAAGAAGTGGGCGATTTCTTTCAGTTTGTGCTGCGGAAGATCTTCGATGGAGCGCACCTCGTCAAAACGCGGATCTTCGACCGGAACGCCGATCAATTTCGCGTCCTCTTCGCCGCTGTCGACCATGTTCAAATAGCCGATGACGCGCGTGTCGATGACGCAGCCCGGGAACGTTGGGTTTGTCGTGATGACCAAAATGTCAAGCGGATCGCCGTCGAGCGCCAGCGTATTTTGCAAATAGCCATAGTCGGCCGGATAAAACATCGGTGAGTACAGAACGCGGTCGAGCTTGAAAATGCCGCGCTCTTTGTCGAATTCGTATTTGTTTTGGCTGCCGGTTGGAATTTCGATAAACGCTTCGACAATTTTATTTTCGAATGCCATGACCCGTTCCTCCCTTGTTCGTTATGTATACATGAAAGCTTGTCCGCCGGTCGGCGGCGGACAAGCCAATTTTATTGTAGCACGTTCGCCCAAGATGCGCCACTTGTGATGAACCATTTTTTCACGCTGGCATCAAAAAACCCCTCCTGCCGCCACGGCAAGAGGGAGCGATCCACAGGCCTTTGCAAGAAAGACGCGATTCCGCCCACCCTAAATATCAATCGAATTTGTTCGGATCACCATCAAACGGTTCATCCGCGACTTTAATCGATTCGGTCGGACAGCCTTCAAAGGCATCCATCATATCGTCAATCAAAATCTCCGGCACTTCGACGATCCCTTGGTTGTCGTCAAGGGTGACGTAGGCAATGCCGTCCTCGTCGTAATCGTAAATGTCCGGGGCGGCGGCGCCGCACGCTCCGCAGGCGATGCACGTCTCTTTATCCACAATCGTATATTTTGGCATAAACATCGAACCTCCCCAAGTTTATTGGAAACGGACGGGCCATCTCCGTGTTGCCTGCTCGGAAATGAACGTTTCACTTTTATAATAAGACCGTCCCGCCGGCTTTTCAATAAAAAAATTGCTCGCTTGTATTTTTACACATATGCATCTTCTTTAACACATTCACTGAGAAGTCTCCCACCTCGAAATGGAAGGTAGGTGGGAGAGGTTCATTTTTGTGATCATGTGGTGGAAATGTCAACGACGCGATTTTTTGCCGATCGGCCCGCTTTTTTTGCTACAATAAAGGCAGGGAGGAAGGGCCATGCAGCACAGTTATGCGTCGTTTTTGCTCGCTTGGTGTCTTCGCCAGTTTCGCGGTGAGCGGACGCTGGCGGCGGCGTATCATTTATTTTCGGGAAAAAAATCGGCGCAGACGCTCCAAGACAGCAAATGGTTTCAGCTTGAACCGTTTTTTGGCGCGTGGAAAAACGTGACGATGTCTTCGCTTGAAGCGGCGGCGGGCTGGCTGGCTGAACAGCGGCTCGCCATGGTGGTCGGGGATCGGGCGTACCGGCTGACCGAAGCGGGGGAGGGGTGGCTTTCCGAGCGGGAGGCGCTTTTTCCCCGTCATATGAACGGCTGGCGCTACCACGAGGTGGAGCTGCCGTTTTGGCAGCGGCTTTCCCTCATTGGACAGACGTTGTCGAACTTGAACGCCGGCCGGCGGTTTGCGCCAATTTGCCGCGATGAACGGACGCTTCGCTGGGTGAAGCGCTACTTGATGGATAAAGGCGGCCGCGCCGCGCTGACGAGAGAGTTGTACGAGGAGCTTCTCCGGCTGCTTGCTGCCGTTTCAGAAGAAGCAGCGCTCGTGTTTACGCTGCGGTTGACGAGCGCGGACCGCATCGGCTGGACGGCCGAGCAAATCGCCGCCCATCTGCAAAAAGAGGCGCTGTATGTCGAATTTCTATTTCGCGATGCGCTTCATTACATCATGGCAGAGGCGGAAGCGGGGCGCTCCCCAGCGCTGGCCGAACTGATGGACGGCTTGGCGCCGGTGGCGTTGACCCAATCGGCGCAAAAAACGTACGAATGGCTGCAAAAAGGAAAAACGATCGAGGAAATCGCCGCCATTCGCCGTTTGAAGCGGAGCACGATTGAAGACCATCTTGTCGAAATCGCCGCCAATGTGCCCGCTTTTTCGATTGCCCCGTTTGTTGCCGCCGAGAAAGCCGCGGCGGTTCAGGCGGCGGCCAAGACGCTCGGAACGCGCAAGCTAAAGCAAATTCGCGATGCGCTTGGCGGAGCGGTCAGCTATTTTGAAATTCGTCTTGTATTGGCAAAGGAAGTGGGACGTTGGATGAAATCGTGAACACGCTGCGCAAGCAGTTTGGACATCATTCGTTTCGCCCGGGGCAGCGGGAAGTGATCGACGATGTGCTGGCCGGGCGCGATGTGTTGGCAATGCTGCCGACCGGGAGCGGCAAGTCGCTTTGTTATCAGCTGCCGGCTTACGTGCGGCCCGGCCGGGTGCTCATCGTTTCCCCGCTTGTGTCGCTCATGGAAGATCAGGTCGAACAGCTGCGCCGGCGCGGGGAAAAGCGAGTCATCGCCTTTCACAGCCTGCTCGACGAGGAGGAAAAGGGGCAGGCGCTTGCTTCGCTGGCCGATTTTCGCTTTATTTACGCTTCCCCGGAGATGCTCCAGTCGGCTTCGTTTTTGGCCGCGCTGCGACGCGCGCCTGTCTCGCTCTTTGTCGTCGATGAAGCGCACTGCATTTCGCAATGGGGCTATGATTTCCGTCCCGACTTTTTAAAGCTCGGGGACGTTCGGCGCGCGCTTGGGAACCCTCCGTGTCTGGCGCTGACCGCGACAGCGCCGCCGCAAGTGCGCGACGACATCATCCGCACGCTCGGGATGAGGGAGGCTAGACGCCACATTTATTCTGTCGATCGGCCGAACATCGCCTTAAAGGTTGAGCATTGCCGTTCGCCGGAAGAAAAGGCGGAGCGGATCATCGAATACGCGCAGCGGCTCAAAGGCCCGGGCATCATCTACTTCTCGAGCCGGCAAGGGGCGGAAGAGATCGCGCGGCGGCTCGAACGGAGCGGGGCCGGGCGGGTCGCTTACTATCACGCCGGCATGGATGGGGAGCAGCGGCTGCTCGTGCAGCAGCAATTTTTGCACGGCCAGTTGGATCTCGTCTGCTGCACGAGCGCATTTGGCATGGGCATCAATAAAGAGAATGTCCGCTTTGTCCTGCATTTTCATATGCCGGCGCAGCTGGAAGCGTACGTGCAGGAGATCGGGCGGGCCGGTCGTGACGGCGCGCCAAGTTTGGCCGTGCTGTTTTACGCCGATGGCGATGGAGCGATGGCCCAAGCGGTGGCCGAAGCGGAGCTTCCCCATCCGCACGAGCTGCGTGAGTGGTTTCGCCGGCTGCCGGAAGGGGCGGGATTGGATCGTTTTCGTGTATGGGTAGAAACGAGTCGGTTTACCGACATACAAAAACGGCTTTTATCGTACGTTTTAGAACGGGAGCAGTCGCTCGTCTTTGGGGCGCCGACGCTGCTTGGCGAACGGGTGGCGGCCGCCGTGGAAGAGCGGCGCCGGTGGAAACGGAAAAAAGTCCGGGAGATGGAAGGATGGGTGCACGAGCTTTCGTGCCGGCGCTCCCGCCTTGTTCATGCGTTCGGCGAAGAGTTGGCCGTCCGCCCGGACCGCTGTTGCGACCGCTGCGGCTTGTCGCTCGGCGACTATGTAGGCCGCGAGAGCCGTCAGACGGCCGTTTTTGTTCGCGATTGGCGCGAGGAGCTGTGGAATCTATTTTTTGGCGGGAGGCCTCCCCATGAAGCGGCAAAGTGAACAAATTCGTCATATGACCGACCGCGAAGTGCTGTTTCATCTTTACTTGACGCAAGCGCTGCTTCTGGCGGCTGCCGGCATCGCTTCGCTGTTGTTGTTTGACGGGGCGGAGTGGCGCCGGCTTTGGCGGTTTGCTGCCGACGATGTCTTGATCTACGGAGTGGGCGGAGCGGCGGCGGTGCTCGCTGTCGAGTTTTGGGCCATGCGCTGTTTGCCTAATGACTGGTATGACGATGGCGGGGTGAACGAAAAAATTTTCCGCCGGCGGTCGGTTCCGCACATCGTTTTTTTATGTGCGCTCATCGCGCTGGCGGAGGAGTGGCTGTTTCGCGGTGTTGTGCAGACGCATGGGGGGCTTTGGGCGGCGAGCGCCATTTTTGCGCTGCTGCATGTTCGCTACTTCGAAAAATGGTTTTTGTTTTTGCTGGTCGTTCTGCTCAGTTTGTTCCTTGGCGTGCTTTACGAGCAAACCGGCAGCCTGTGGGTTCCCGTCACGGCCCATTTTTTGATTGACGTTGTGCTTGCCCTCGAAATTCGCTTACACCGGGGGATGGAGGAAAGGGAGTGAAGCGATGGAACGGACACCGGAGCGCTCCGCCCGAACACGGCGGTCGGAATCGGAGGAACGTGCGCCGTCTTCCCGCCTGAGACGGCGGCGGCAAAAAGAAGAACAAAAACGAAAATACATCCCTGCTCGCCTGCTGATGTTTCTGTTTTTGGCGCTGCCGGCGGCGGTGCTCGCGCTTCATCACGTCCAATCCGAGTCGGGGACGGTGGCGATCGTCCGCCATGACGAAAACAGCAGCCGGGAGACAGTGCGCATCATTCGCGAAACGGACAACGAAGACACCCTGTCTCCGTCAACGCCAAGGCAGGATGAACGGCCGGCGGGCGAGCAGCGGGGCGGCTCAGCCGGCAGCCGCAAGACGATCACCCACGTTGTGGCGGCCAATGAAACTCTCTACAGCATCGCCATGAAATATTACGGGACGCCAAGCGGCATGGACATGATCAAAAAGGAAAACGGGTTGTCCTCAAACCGGCTGCAGCCGGGACAGACGTTGCGCATTCCGCTCGCCGAAAAACAGGAGGAGCAGCCGTCAGAAAACTAGGGCCGGCGTCCCCCTTTCGGTTCTACCCTCATTTGCTGCTGCATAGGATGGACAATAGAGAGGACAAGGAAGGGGGGAGCGCCATGGCCCATTTTCCCGCTGAATTTTCCCTTGACGAAGTGACGAAAGAAATGTTGCTCGCGGTCATCGAGCGGAAAAGAAAGTGGGAATATTTAGAAAAAAGAACATTGCTCTTGCAGGTGGCGGCTTTGGCCGGCTTGGCTGTCTTCTCTCTTTATATAGTGCTCAACGGGGCGGCGTTTGGCACATGGAGCGAGCGGTTCGCATGGTTTTTTGCCGCGCCCGTTCACGTATCGTTCCTTCTTTTTCTATGTACCTTGTATTGGGCGGCTGTTTATTATAAAGGAAAAAGTGAAAAGGCGGAAGAGGAGTTTCACGCGCTTCGCTGTGAAATTATCCAAAAAAGCATTGATTTATGGAAAGAGGAGGAACAATGGAACAAGCGCCATCAGGTGTTTGCATGGATGAAGCGCGAATATGACATCAATCTCTATTACGAACATCGCTGACCTTCTCCTGCTGTCCGCTTGGGCCCCGCTGTCGGCGCGTGGCGGCCGGAACTGCGGCCGAGCGCGGGAAACGGCGGAGCGCTGCAGCGAGCTCTCCGTCCGCTCCGCCGTACTGTTCGATTAAGTAGTTGGCGAGCCGCGGGTTGCACGTGCTGACGCGGACCGGATATGGCAGTTTTTTTCATAAATCCACATCATTCGTTCCCCCTTGTGTGCAAGAAAATCGCGGAGGAACGTTATGCGTCGGTTATGGATGACGTCGATGGTCGCGGTCTTGTCCAGTTACTTGTTTTTGCATTGGCTCCCGCCGCTAGAGCCGTTTTCTCCCACTTTGTTTTGGACGCAGCTGTTGTTTTCCCCGTTAAGATCATGGCTTGCTTTCGGCTGTTTTTTTCTCGGGGTCGCTGCGAACGGCGCGCTGCTTCGCCGGGCGATGAGTTGGTTGGCCGGACGGCGGGTTCGCATTGGTGAGTGGTTGATAAGCATAGCGGCGCTTAGCCATTTTTACTGGGTGTTTCAGTTTCATTGGCGGCTGGCGGCGCTTTTTTTCGCTTTTCCCTTCTTTTATGGTATGATGTCGTTACGAGGACGCCGGCTGCTTGAAGACGGCCGGCTTTAGCAGGAGGAAGTATGGTCATCGGGGGAGCAACCGAGAAAAAATGCTTGTCGAAAACCCGGGAAACGATGTAAACTCATTAATAACAACAAACGAACCAATTGCCAGTTGCGACATACAATAACGGTAAGAGATGGCTCTGTAGGTAAGGAGGGGTTGCCGATGCGTCTGGAGCGCTTGACCCACAACAAGATAAAAATTTTCCTGACATTCGACGATTTGTTGGACCGCGGGCTGACCAAAGACGATTTATGGAAAGACACGTTGAAAGTCCATCAGCTGTTCCGCGATATGATCGAGGAAGCAAGCGAAGAGCTCGGCTTTGAAGTGAACGGATCGATCGCGGTCGAAGTGTACTCTTTACCAGCGCAGGGCATGGTCGTTATCGTTACGAACGAAGGCGACTACGATGATATGGAAGAAGAGTTCGCCGACGATTATATCGAAATGCAAGTAACGCTCGATGAGAGCGATGACATATTTTACGAATTTCAATCGTTCGAAGATGTCATCCAGCTCGCTCATCGCCTGCATGCGGTCGGCTGCCTTGACGGCGCGCTTTATTCGTATCAAGACCGCTTTTACTTGCATGTTCCACAAGAGCCTCCCATTCCGCTCGATAACTTTGTCGCCTTGCTGGCCGAGTTCGGCAATCCGGCCACGATTACGATACACCGTGTGCAAGAGTATGGAAAACGGCTGATCGAACACCGCGCCATCGAGCAGCTCGTCCGTTATTTTCGCGCCCACTGAGACGGGCAAGAGGGTGTCCCAAAAAGGATCGGGAGGCCCTCTTTTCGTGACGGTTATACGTGCTCACGGCTTCTGTCGCGCGATATGTTGCGCCGGGCGAAAAACACCCGAATTCGAAAATGGGCCAAGGAAGCGCGTCATCGTTGGCCTGCCGCTTGATGAAAGCCGATGGGGGGCGCCCGCCATGGAAGGTTTCCAGCCGTAAATGATGTCGCGCGGAACGCTTGCCGTTTTCTTATGATTTTTCCTTTGCATCCGCTCACAGAAGGTGTATACTATGACATGGAAGGTGACAAACTATTCTAGCGAGCTTATAGGAGGTTTACGTATGGCAGCCGAT
The DNA here is from genome assembly GCF_000750005.1 of Geobacillus icigianus. Lineage (GTDB taxonomy): Bacteria > Bacillota > Bacilli > Bacillales > Anoxybacillaceae > Geobacillus > Geobacillus icigianus. The sequence goes on from NZ_JPYA01000126.1 coordinate 38,292, forward strand.
AAGCATACGGAAGAAAAGGAACAACAATACGACGTGCTGGCGTCGACACAGATTGTTATACATAGAGCGTTAGAGAAGCTCGGTTATCCAGAGGAAGTATACGAGCTGTTAAAAGAGCCGATTCGCGTGTTGACGGTTCGCATTCCGGTGCGCATGGATGACGGAACAGTGAAAATTTTCACCGGCTACCGCGCCCAGCATAACGATGCGGTCGGCCCGACGAAAGGCGGCGTGCGTTTTCACCCGGAAGTCACGGAGCGCGAAGTGAAAGCGCTATCGATTTGGATGAGCTTAAAATGCGGCATCGTCGATTTGCCGTATGGCGGCGGCAAAGGCGGCATTGTCTGCGATCCGCGCACGATGTCATTCCGCGAGCTGGAGCGGCTAAGCCGCGGCTACGTGCGCGCCATCAGCCAAATCGTTGGCCCGACGAAAGACATCCCGGCGCCGGACGTGTTTACGAACTCGCAAATTATGGCGTGGATGATGGATGAGTACAGCCGCATCCGCGAGTTTGATTCCCCGGGCTTTATTACCGGAAAACCGCTTGTCTTGGGCGGTTCGCACGGCCGGGAAACGGCGACGGCCAAAGGGGTGACGATTTGCATCCGCGAGGCGGCGAAAAAACGCGGCTTATCGCTTGAAGGGGCGCGCGTCGTCGTTCAAGGGTTCGGCAACGCCGGCAGCTATTTGGCGAAATTTATGCACGACGCCGGAGCAAAAGTGGTCGGCATTTCTGATGTGTACGGCGCGCTGTACGACCCGAACGGGCTCGATATCGACTATTTGCTCGAGCGGCGCGACAGCTTTGGCACGGTGACGAAGCTGTTTAAAAATACGATTTCGAATAAAGAGCTGCTTGAACTCGACTGCGACATTTTAGTGCCGGCGGCCATCGAAAACCAAATCACGGCCGAAAACGCTCCGCGCATCAAGGCGAGCATCGTTGTCGAAGCGGCGAACGGGCCGACGACGCTCGAAGCGACGGAAATTTTAACGCAGCGCGGCATTTTGCTTGTCCCGGATGTGCTCGCTAGCGCTGGCGGCGTGACGGTGTCCTATTTCGAGTGGGTGCAAAACAACCAAGGCTATTATTGGACGGAAGAGGAAGTCGAGCAGCGGCTGGAAAAAGTGATGGTCAAAGCGTTCAACAACGTATACGAAATGGCGCAAACGCGCCGCGTCGATATGCGCCTTGCCGCTTACATGGTCGGCGTCCGCAAAATGGCGGAAGCGTGCCGATTCCGCGGTTGGGTATGACGCGGCGAGCGTTGACGTTTGCAAGCTTTCGCGAAATCCCCTATCATAAGATAGGGGATTTTTTGCTTCGTGCGAGGTGACAAAAACATGAGAGAAGAAACGATCATCATCGTCGGCGGCGGCCCATGCGGGTTGGCGGCGGCGATCGCTTTGCAGGACGCCGGGTTTTCGCCGCTTGTGATCGAAAAAGGCAACATCGTCCATTCGATTTACCGGTTTCCGACGCATCAAACGTTTTTCAGCACGAGCGATCGGCTCGAAATCGGTGGGGTGCCGTTTGTCACCGAAAACCGGAAGCCGACGCGGAATCAAGCGCTCGCTTATTATCGGGAAGTCGTTGTTCGCAAGCGCGTGCGCGTCAACACATTTGAGGAAGTGAAAGCAGTTCGTCGCCAACAAGACGGAACGTTTTCGCTGGAAACGTCGAAAGCCGAGTATCGCGCCTCGTACGTCGTGATCGCCACCGGGTATTACGACCATCCGAACTATATGAACGTGCCGGGGGAAGAGCTGCCGAAAGTGATGCATTACTTTAAAGAAGCGCATCCGTACTTCAACACCGACTGCGTCGTCATCGGCGGGAAAAACTCGAGCGTCGATGCGGCGATGGAGCTGGTGAAAGCGGGAGCGCGCGTGACCGTGCTGTATCGCGGCAGCGACTATTCGCCGAGCATTAAGCCGTGGATTTTGCCCGAATTTGATGCGCTCGTCAAAAAAGGCGTCATTCGCATGGAGTTTCGCGCCCATGTGAAAGAAATTACCGAGGACGCGGTCGTGTATGAAGTCGACGGAGAAACGAAAACGATCAAAAACGATTTTGTGTTCGCCATGACCGGCTATCATCCCGACCATCGCTTTTTAACGAGCATCGGCGTCCACGTCGATCCGGAAAGCGGCCGCCCGCATTACGATCCCGAGACGATGGAAACGAACGTTCCCGGACTGTTTATCGCCGGCGTGATCGCGGCGGGCAATAATGCCAATGAGATTTTTATTGAAAACGGACGGTTTCATGGGGAGGCGATCGCTGCCTGCCTCGCCCGTCGTGAGCGGGGCGCGTCTTCTTAACGCGACGACCTTGCCGCCTTGTCGCGGCGGGGAGGCGGGGGCTTTAGTGGAAATAGAAAGCGCAGGTGAACGATAGGATGAAACGAAAAGTCGTTTTGTTGACGACGGGGGGCACGATCGCCAGCAAGCGGAGCGAGCGCTCCGGCCGTCTCCGGGCAGGAGCGTTAAGCGGCGAGGAGTTGGCGGCGATGTGCCATTTGCCAAATGATATAGAAATCATCGTCGAAAGCGTATTTCAATTGCCGAGCATGCATTTGACGTTTTCCCATTGGCTCGAACTCAAACAGCGGATCGAAGCGCATTTCGCCGATCCGACGGTCGACGGCATCGTTGTCACCCATGGGACGGATGCGCTTGAGGAAACGGCGTACTTTCTTGACTTGACGATCGATGACCCGCGGACGATTGTCGTCACCGGTTCGCAGCGCGCTCCGTCCGATTTGGGCAGCGACGTGTACATCAACATCCGCCACGCCGTTTACGCCGCCTGCGCCGAGCCGCTGCGCGGGACGGGCACGGTCGTCGTGTTCAATGAACGCATTTTTGCCGCCAAATACGTAAAAAAAGAGCATGCTTCGAACATTCAAGGATTTAACGCCTTTGGTTTCGGTTATTTGGGGATTATTGATAATGATGAAGTGCATGTGTATCAAAAGCCGGTTCGCCGCGAACATTACCAACTCATCCGCCCGCTTCCGCCCGTCGACATTGTGAAATGTTATTTGGAAGCGGACGGGAAGTTCATCCGGGCCGCGCGCGAGAGCGGGGTCGCCGGTTTGGTGCTCGAAGGAGTCGGCCGCGGCCAAGTGGCGCCCAAAATGGTCGATGAAATCGTCAAAGCTATTGAAATGGGGATCAAAGTCGTGGTGACGACAAGCGCCGAAGAAGGAGCGGTGTACACAACGTACGACTATCTCGGCAGCGCCTATGATTTGCATAAAAAAGGCGTCATTCTCGGCAGCGATTACGACGCGAAAAAGGCGCGCATCAAGCTGGCCGTCGCCCTCGCCTCCGATGCCCCGCTCGATGGTTTGTTCGCCTTTTAGGCGGACGGCCGGCGCGATTTCTCTTTTTTTGCCTCGGTTTTCATGATACGATAGAGATAAAAATACAGAGAAACGGGGATCGATATGTTTTCGCTGATTTCCGCCGGCGTCGCTCCCGGAGTGGCGCTGCTCAGCTATTTTTACTTGCGCGATGAATACGAGGCGGAGCCGCTCTCATTTGTGTTGCGCATGTTTTTGTTCGGCGCTTTGCTCGTCTTTCCGATCATGTTCATCCAGTACGTGCTTGCCGAAGAGCGAATCGTTTCGTCGCCGATGGCCGAAGCGTTTCTTTCCGCCGCGTTGCTGGAGGAATTTGTGAAATGGTTTGTCGTCTATTTTTTTGTGTATGATGATGACGAATTTGACGAGCCGTATGATGGCATCGTCTACAGCGCCAGCGTCTCACTCGGATTTGCGACGTTGGAGAATTTGCTGTATTTGTTGGCCAACGGCGTGGAGACAGCGTTCGTCCGGGCGCTGCTGCCGGTGTCCAGCCATGCGCTCTTTTCCGTCATCATGGGGTTTTACTTTGGCAAGGCGAAATTCGCCCGCCAAAAGCGCAGCTATTATTTATGGCTGTCGTTTTTGCTGCCGTTTTTCCTCCACGGCGTCTATGATTGGCTGCTGCTCGCGAAAGAGCGATGGAGCTACTACATGGCGCCGTTTCTGCTCGCTTTATGGTGGGTGGCGCTGCGCAAAGTGAAACAGGCGAAAGGGGCGGTTCGAACTGCAGCGCTGCCGTCCGTCAACAGCCAAGCGTGATCGCTTGGCTTTTTTTTTGTATAAAACGAGCAAAACGAAGGAAAATAGGGATAAAAACGGCAAGTGCTGACGGGAGGTTTGCAGATGGCAAGGAAAACGTTGCTGTTGCTTTGGCTCGGTGTATGGGCGGCGCTGTATCCGATGGGTCACGCCGCGGCCTTTTCGCCGCAAGTGATTCAGCGCGGGGCGGTTGGCGATGATGTCATCGAGCTGCAGGCACGGCTCCAGTATCTCGGTTTTTACAACGGCAAAATTGATGGGGTATTTGGCTGGCGCACGTATTGGGCGCTTCGCCATTTTCAGTATGAGTACGGCCTGCCGGTCGATGGATTGGCCGGTGCAGAGACAAAACAAAAGCTGGTGAGAGCTTCGAAATATGACGAGTCGTTTGTCAAAGAACAAATCCGTCAAGGAAACGACTTCACCCACTACGGGGGCATTCCGCTCAGCCAGCAAGTGAAAAAGCGGAGCGGCGGAGGGGGGCGGACGGTGAAAGCGACGGCGTCCAACGTCCCTAAAGGATTTTCGCAAAACGATATCCAATTGATGGCAAACGCCGTTTATGGAGAAGCGCGCGGCGAACCGTACATCGGACAAGTGGCCATCGCCGCGGTCATTTTAAACCGCCTCGAACACCCATCGTTTCCCGATACGGTAGCTGGGGTGATTTTCCAGCCAGGGGCGTTTACGGCGGTCGCCGATGGACAAATTTGGCTGACGCCGAACGAAACAGCGAAAAAGGCGGTGTTGGACGCCATTAACGGCTGGGATCCGACCGGCGGGGCCATTTATTATTTCAACCCGGCGACGGCGACGAACGCGTGGATTTGGAGTCGGCCGCAAATTAAGCGGATCGGGAACCATATTTTCTGTAAATAAAAGGAGGGAGACGGATGATTCGAACCGTTTTGCTGGCGGTGCTTGCGCTTGCTGTCATCGGCACCGGCTATTGGGGGTATCGCGAGCACCAAGAAAAAAACGCGATTTTGATTCACGCGGAAAACAACTATCAACGCGCGTTTCACGATTTGGCTTACCAAATCGACTTGCTTCATGACAAACTAGGAGCAACGTTGGCGATGAATTCGCACGCATCGTTGTCGCCGGCGCTCGCCGAGGTGTGGAAAATCGCCTCGGAAGCCCATTCCGATGTCGGCCAGCTGCCGCTGTCGCTTCTGCCCTTCAATAAAACGCAGGAGTTTTTGTCGCGCATCGGCGAGTTCAGCTACCGGACAGCGGTGCGCGATTTGGAAAAAGAACCGTTGACAAAGGAAGAATACCATACGCTGCAAGCGTTGTATCAAAACGCTGGCAAGATTCGCCAAGAATTGCGCAACGTCCAACATTTGGTGCTTGAAAACAATTTGCGTTGGATGGATGTCGAACTGGCGTTGGCGACGAGCGACCAAAAAGGGGACAACATCATCATCGATGGGTTTCGAGCGGTCGAGAAAAACGTGGATACGTTCTCCAGTTCTTCGGAGTTTGGCCCGTCGTTTATCGGTCTTGCCAATGAAGAAAGAGGGTTCGTGCGCGCGAAGGGCGGCCCGATTTCGAAGGCGGAAGCGCGGCGGATCGCTCGCGATTTCCTCGGGTTAAAGGGAACGGAAGACATCAAGGTGACGGAAAGCGGCAAAGGGGCGGACGACCGCTTTTACAGCGTAACGATTCATGATCCGAAAACAAAGGGCGATATTTACATGGATATCACCAAAAACGGCGGCTACCCGATTTGGGTGCTGAACAGCCGTCCGATCGGCAAACCAAACATCGGTTTGCATGAAGCGGCCAACCGCGGACTGGCGTTTTTGAAACGGCATCGCTTTACCGGATTTGAGCTGTATGACAGCACGCAATACGACAATGTGGCGGTGCTTACGTTCGTCAAAAGCGAAAACGGCGTTCGCATCTACCCGGAAGCGGTGCAAATGAAAGTGGCGCTCGATAACGGCCGTGTAGTCGGTTTTACCGCGCGCGACTATTTATCATCGTCCATTCCGCGTCCGCTGCCGAAGCCGAAACTCACCGTCGAGGCGGCGAAGAAAAAGTTGAACCCGCATTTAAAGGTGATGGAACAGCGCCAAGCGGTTATTATGAACGATTTGCAAAAGCCGGTGCTTTGCTATGAATTTTTAGGAACGATGGGCGACGATACGTACCAGCTGTTCATCAACGCCTCAACAGGACTAGAGGAAAAAGTGGAAAAATTAGAAAGCGTTGAACCCGCTTACGGATAAAGGAGGAAAGGCGCCTGAAAGCACGGGCGTCTTTTCTTGTTTTTTTGAACACGCACCGCCCTTCGGTTCATTCCCGGACGGCGGGCCAAACGTTGTCCATGGGGTTATTCTCACCCTTGGACAGCGGGCCAAACGCTGTCCATGGAACGTTTCTGTGAAGTAGAACTGCGCCGATTTTCATCCTCGGAGGGAGGACAAACCATGGCCTGCGGCACGTTTCCGTGAAAATTCCGTCGGCAAGCGTTGATTTTCATCCTCGGGTGGAAGGCCAAACGTTGTCCATGGGGTTATTCTCACCCTCGGACAGCGGGCCAAACGCTGTCCATGGAACGTTTCCACCACCATCCCGTGCGGCGCGCGATGATTTTCATGCCGGAATGGGTAACAAGTCTGAAGGACGATATGGTATAATTGTCTTGAACAACCATTCAAAGACAGAGGCGAATGTCTCAGCGAAGCTGGCTGAAAAGGGGAAAAGAGAACGATGACGATCAAAATCGGGGATTCGATCCGCCTTGAACCGCTGGACGGCTCGGCGCAGCAATATCAGAGCAAGGTGCTCGACATCGGCGACGGGGCGGTTCACATCGGTTATCCGGTCGATCAAACAAACGGAAAAACGGTGTATTTGTTAAACGGCATGCAATTCAAGGCGAGCGTGGTCGGGCAGGATGGGGGCTTATACTTGTTTGACACAGAAGTGAAAGGGAAAGTGCGCGTTCCGCTGCCGATGATTGTTTTATCTTATCCGGGGGAGGAAGCGCTTCTGCGCGTTCAACGCCGCCGTTACGTGCGGGTGAAAACGAACGTCGATGCCGCTGTCCATCCGCTCAACGGCGAGTTCGCCCCTTTTGCGACGATGACCGTGGATCTTAGCGCCGGCGGCGCGGCGCTCGTTGTTCCGCCGGCTGTTGCACCGCTTTTGCATCCTAGAATGCCGGTTGAACTTTGGCTTGTGCTGCCCATGCGCTCGGGGGAGTATCATTATGTTCAGACGAAAGCCGCCGTCGTGCGCACAGTGACGAACGGGCAACATACGGCGAAAACGTCGGTCGAATTCACTGAACTTGACCCGCAGGACCGTCTTCGCCTTATTCGTTACAGCTTTGAGCGGCAGCTCGAAGAACGGAAAAAGGAATAAAGCGGCAAGGGAGGTGGAATACTGCTAGAAAAAGGGAGGCGGGTGAACGCGATGAAACGGATGGAAACGCTGTTATGGAAGCTCGTTCTTATCCAAGCAATCTGTTTGCTTGTCGCCCAATGGCTTGCCCTCTACACCCCGATCGAGCTTTACATCAATAAGGTGTACGAATATGAAGGGGTCGCAAAACAGGAAAAAATGAAATCGGTCGAAACGGCCGTCGACCGTTGACGGCAAATATGATACAATGAACGTAGACACATGCAGGAGTTTCCTGCATTTTCTTTATGCACTCATCACTTTGGACCAAGCAGGAGGAATTATGAAACGACGAATTAGCATTGCGATCGACGGACCTGCGGCGGCGGGGAAAAGCACCGTTGCCAAACTCATTGCCCATCGCCTTTCCTACGTGTACATCGATACAGGCGCCATGTACCGCGCGCTGACGTACCGCGCGTTGACGTGCGGCATCGATATCGATGATGAACAGGCGCTCTTGTCGCTGCTTCGCGATACATATATTGAATTGAAGCCATCGCGCCATGGACAGCAGGTGTTGGTAAACGGTGAAGATGTCACCGATGTCATCCGCGGCGAGGCGGTGACGAAGGCGGTATCATGGGTGGCCAAGCACCCGCTTGTGCGCGAAGAGATGGTCGCCCGCCAGCGCGCGTTGGCGAAGGGCGGAGGCGTCGTCATGGACGGGCGCGATATCGGAACGCATGTGTTGCCAGATGCCGAAGTGAAAATTTTCTTGAAAGCTTCGGTGGAAGAGCGGGCGCGGCGTCGGCACGAGGAAAACATCGCCCGCGGCTTTCCGTCCGATCTGGAAACGCTTAAAGAAGAAATCGCTCGCCGTGACCGTCTCGATTCGGAGCGGGAAACAGCGCCGCTTCGCAAGGCTCCCGATGCGGTCGAAATCGATACGACGTCGCTGTCGGTGGAAGAGGTGGCGGAGCGAATCATGGACATTGTTAACGAAAGGATTGGATGAGGGTGGATTTTTATTCGTTCGCCAAGGTGGTCGTTAACGGGGTGCTCACCCCTTTTTACCGCATCCAAACGATCGGGTTGGAACAATTTCCAAACGAGGGGCCTGTGCTTCTGTGCGCCAACCATATCAGCAACCTCGATTCACCAGTGGTCGGCATCACGGCGCCGCGGCCGGTTCGGTTTATGGCGAAGGAGGAACTGTTCCGCACGCCGCTTGTCAAAACGCTCGTTCATCATTTGCGCGCGTTTCCGGTCAAACGCGGCATGAATGACCGTCAGGCGCTGCGCATGGGGCTTGAGGTGCTGAAACAAGGGGAAGTGCTCGGCATTTTTCCAGAAGGGACGCGCAGCAAAGACGGGCGGTTGCAAAAGCCGTTGCCGGGAGTCGGTTTTTTCGCCCTGCGCACCGATGCCGCCGTCGTTCCGTGCGCCATCATCGGCCCGTACCGACCGCTTCGGCCGCTCAAAGTCGTATACGGGGCGCCGGTCGACATGACGCCGCTGCGAGAGCGGAAGGCGAGCCCGGAGGAAGCGGCCGATTACATTATGGATCATATTCGCCAGCTGCTTGAACAACATCGTTAAGCATTCTAGTACATGTTGATTGAGAAAATATGGTATACTAATTAGAAAAGCGTCCTTCGTTTGCCGACAGCCGGCCGCGGCCACGGTGCGAGGCGCGCTTTTGACAGTTGCTAGTCGATGAAGGAGGGTTTTGCGATGACGGAAGAGATGAATGTGCAAGTGAACGTGTATGAGGTGGGCGACATCGTCCGCGGCAAAGTGGTCAAGCTCGAGGATAAGCAAGTGCTTGTTGAGGTGGAAAACAGCAAACAAAGCGGGATCATCCCGATCAGCGAGCTGTCGAACTTGCATATTGAGAAACCGAGCGATGCCGTCGCTGTTGGCGATGAGGTGACGGTCAAAGTCAAGAAGGTCGAAGAAGGTCAAGAGGGGGAAGAAGGGCTGCTCATTTTGTCCAAAAAAGCGGTCGACGCCGAGCGGGCGTGGGAGGAGCTGGAAGGCAAATTCGCAAGCGGCGAAACGTTTGAAACGGTCGTCAAGGACATCGTCAAAGGCGGGCTTGTCGCCGATGTCGGAGTGCGCGGCTTCATTCCGGCGTCGCTCGTTGAGCCCCACTATGTTGAAGACTTTTCGGACTACAAGGGAAAAACGTTGGCCGTCAAAGTCGTGGAGCTGGACCGCGAGAAAAATCGCGTCATTTTGTCACACCGGGCGGTCGTAGAGGAAGAGCAAGAGCGGCAGCAAAAAGAGCTGCTTTCCCGTCTCGAGCCGGGGCAAGTGCTCGATGGCGTCGTCCGCCGCATCGCTGATTTCGGCGTCTTTGTCGATGTTGGTGGGTTTGATGGGCTCGTACATATTTCCCAGCTTTCCCACACGCGTGTCGCCCATCCGGCCGATGTGGTGAAAGAAGGCGATGCCGTCAAAGTCAAAGTGTTGGCTGTCGATCCGGAAAACGGACGCCTGTCGCTGTCGATCAAAGAAGCGCTGCCTGGCCCGTGGGAAGGCGTGAGCGCCAAAGTGAAGCCGGGGGATGTCGTGACGGGAACGGTGAAGCGGCTCGCGTCGTTCGGGGCATTTGTGGAAATTTTCCCGGGCGTCGAAGGACTGGTCCACGTTTCGCAAATTGCCAATCGCCGCATCGGTTCGCCGCATGAAGTGCTGAAAGAAGGCGATCAAGTCAAGGCAAAAGTGCTCGATGTCAACGAAGCGGAGCACCGCATTTCCTTGAGCATTCGCGCGCTGCTTGAAGAAGAGGCGGCTGCGCCGGCCGAGGATTACAGCTCGTACACAAGGACTGCGGAAGCGCGCGGCTTTCAGCTTGGCGAAGTGATCGGCGAACAGCTGAAAAAATTAAAATAACAGACGGTGATCGAACGCCGGATCAAACGCGCACAAGGTGCGGTGCACAGCAGTAAAAAAGAGGGCCGAAACGGTCGCCCGTCTCCCGAATCGGCCCACCCTCGCGCGGCAGAAACGGCAAGCGAGATACAGCGGTGAAAAAGGGGGCTCGGTCGTTCGGGCCCCCTCTCTTTGTTGTTGGGGTGCCGAAAGACGAAAGCCGGCGTGCGGGCTTTCACGCCAAACAACCGAGAAATGAAGCCGGCCTGCCCGCCGCGGCCTCTTTGGTTGGCCGGCTGCTCCCGCGGTCAAAAAAAGTGCAGGCGTCCGTTCCGTGGGGACGCCTGCGCATTTCCTCGAGAAGGTCGGTGTTGAAGGGGAACTACTGCTCTCGAACCGTGTTTCTCAAACGGAAAATTCTTGCAACGTCATCATTTCATTCCTTGTCATTTCTCACCAATCGAACAACGTTGTTTTTCATCAGCTTTCTAAAAGGCCGGTGATTTAGGGCAAAATTACCGCTGAGTTCTACCCATTTCTCAATGAGAGAAACCTCGCAGAATCAGCTTTCTTTTTGGAATGAAAATGTCGCCAATTGGTGTGTGACAGCGGTTTTTCACCAGCCTTCTAGTGCTTGTTCCGTTCGCGCGCTTCGTCTGGTGTATCGAGCCGGGCGGCTCCTTGATACGAAAGCGACTGGTCGCGGTCGGACTGAACTTGCCGCGACTGCTTCAGTTTTTTCTCCTGCCGGTCGTTTCCCATGATACGTTGCCCCTTTCTGTCCAAGGATCATTTTTACTATGGATTTCGACCAAGGATTTTATACATGGGATCTTGGAGGAAAGGACAAGGCGTTGAGGATGTGCAGGGATAACGTGAAAGATCGCTGATTCCTTTCATCAATGGGGGAACGCGTGAAAAGGAGGAGCGCTGCAACAAGGGTTGTCTAGTTAAGCAATGACATTGCAAAGTTCAATCACCGGCTCTGGAGAGGTTCCTCTTTCAGAGCATGGATATTGCGCAAATTTTCAAGTTTATATGGAAAGAAGGCAGATTGATGGTATCTTTGTTTTTCAACTTCCTATTTTTCTTTCTTATTTTGATTTTGATTTTGATTGTAGTGTTTCATGATTTTATCCCAAGAAAAATACTTGCCTATCTCTTTCCAAGTTTGATATTTCTCATTATGTTCATTCCTTTGCTAGGTCATTCTACTTTGTTGTTGAATTACCAGTTACGAACACAATTAGACAACTTATCAGTTGAGAAAGTGAATTTCCGCTCGGATCCGAAGGCGGTGGAGGAAATTCGTTCGTTAAATCATCCGCTTCGATTCAAAATTTTGTCAAAGACGAAAAAAGGGAGTCATGCCTTTGAGTTCGTTCTCAAAATGGAAGATAATCAACATCAATATTTCGTTCGAATGCGAAATTATACGGAACCATTTCAATGGCTTCCATTTAACGATTTTCAAATCAACCAAGTGAACAAAGTGAAATAATATCTGGGAAGCAGTATTCATTGAAGACGACGGCGAGATGAACCAAGTGAATAACGTGAAATAATATCCCCTTTGTGTTATGTACATTCCCATTACAACCGGAGATCAGCAAATGGTGCGTCCCCAAGAGATCGTTCACCGACTTTTTGGGGACAGTTTCTGTTGGGGAGGGGACTGACCGAAAAGGCGATCTCCCCCTCAAAGAATATCGTGTGGCAGAGACACGGCTGGTACTTATATGGCGATGAGACAGGTGTCCTGTTGGACGCCCTCCGGCTTCTCCCCTTCTTTTCATTCTCGATAGGTCTGCTCTTCTTCTCCCATCCTTGCATTCCTGAGCAAGCTCGATCGTTTGCTCGTGTTTCAACGAAAACTAGCGGCCCCTTTGGCGGTGGCGATAGGAAAGATGCCGCTGAGCCGCGGAACGAACGGTTAAGAAAGGAGAAAAGGTGGCATAATGAACATCATAAGGAGTGAAAAAATGGAAGGCGCTTATTTTTATGTCGGCTGTTGGTTGCTGTGGCTGGTGGCGACCTTTTTTATGAAAAAGACACCGGAGCGGACCGCTTTGGCGGTGTTTGCGCTTTTGATGATCAGTTCCGCCTCGCTTGAGTTGAAAATCGGTCCGATGCGGGTGGCGCTGTCCTTTTTTGTCCTTTTGTTCGCGTCTTGCTACGGGATGGTGAAGCAGCGGCCGTGCTCTTCCTTGCTGATGGTGTGGTCGACGTCGGGGGTGGCGTTTGCCTACGCCGCCTTGCGCCTGCTTGCTCTGTTTGATCCGGTGTGGATTTGGCTTGATGAGCGATGGCTGCTTGCTTGGTGGCTGGCGATCGTCAGCGCGTTGTTTCATCGCCGGCTTTTCGCCCGTCTTGTTTGTGTCGCCATGGGCGGCTGTCAAGGCGAGGTGGTGTATGCCTTAGCAATTGACCGCATGGCGCCCGACTATGTCATCGGTTCCTTTTCTTTTCTTGATGCGCTTGCCATTAGCGTGGCGTCGCTGCTTGTTTGGGAAATGATTCGCTTTTTTGCCTTCCAGCTCGAAGAAAAACGGCCGGTAAGGGGGACGAGGCAGCCGTGAATGAATACACGTTTCCGATCTTATACGGAGTGATCGCCGGGGTGGTGACGCGCCTTTACTTGCTGCGCACCGATTACCGGCAATACCCGACGTATTTGCACGGTCGGACGATTCACCTTGCGCTTGGAGCGATTGCCGCTGGATTAGGAACGGTCGCCGTGCCGGCGATCATGGAAAAGGAGTTTGCCGCCATCACCTTTTTGGCGTTGGCCGCTTCGCAGTTTCGCGATGTGCGCAACATGGAGCGCAACACGTTGAACGAGCTTGATCAGTATGAGCTCGTGCCGCGCGGCAAGACGTATATTGAAGGGATCGCCATCGTGTTTGAAGGACGAAATTATTTGGTCATCTTTGTTTCTTTTTTATCGACGCTGGCCTATCTCGTATGGAACATTGGGGCGGCGCTGGCCGCCAGCCTCATCGGCTTGGTGGTGGCGCGGCGGTTTATGAGCGGAAGCCGGCTGAAAGATATCGCCGACGTCCAGTATGTCAAGCCGCATTTTGAAGGGGCAGGGCTGTATGTGGACAACATCTACATCATGAACATTGGTTTGCCGGCGCGGCGCGAAGAAATTTTGCGCTATGGCATGGGGTTTGTTTTAACGCCGAAAAATTTCAACGCCCGCACGACGATCGCCAACCTCGGCCAGCGGCAAGCGATTTTGCACGATGTGTCAACAGCGCTCGGCATTTATCGGGACTCGGGGACGCCGGCGCTCGTGCCGCTCGCGAAGCGGGACTTAAACGATGGGCGCGTCGGTGTTTTTATTTTGCCGCAAGTAGAGGATGTCGAGAAGGCGAAGGCGGTCATTGAAAACGTTCCGGTGCTTGAAAGCGCTATTCGCATGCCGGCGAAACAGCGCTGGAAGCGGAGAGGAGGCGGCGGTGATGACGCATGAAAAAATGATTTTGGCCATTGTGACGACCAAGGGCGAAACTGTCGCCGGCGGCGCGCCGATCTTTCTTTGCCAGACCAACGAGGAAATGGAGCGGATCGCCGCCAATTTAGAGGCGATTTTGGATGGCATCGCCCATGAATTGAGCGAGGGGCTTCTTATTATCGTCAAACATTAGTTGTTGAGCGTTTCGCTTTTTGATAAAATAAAGCAGCTGCGGTATGCCCTTTTCGAAAAGGGCGTTTTTCACGAGGAACGATATAAAAATGACGATAAAGGGTGGTAGCATGGCGAATCCAGTCGTGGCCATTGTCGGCCGTCCGAATGTGGGGAAATCGACGATTTTCAACCGCATCGTCGGGGAGCGCATTTCCATCGTCGAAGACGTACCCGGAGTGACGCGCGACCGCATTTACAGCCGGGCCGAATGGCTGAACCATTCGTTTTACTTGATCGATACCGGGGGCATTGACATCGGCGACGAGCCGCTGCTTGTGCAAATTCGTCAGCAGGCGGAAATCGCGATCGATGAGGCGGATGTCATCATTTTTATGACCAACGGCCGCGATGGCGTGACCGCGGCCGATGAAGAAGTGGCCAAGCTGCTTCACCGCTCGAACAAGCCGGTTGTGCTCGCGGTGAACAAAATCGACAATCCGGAGATGCGCGATTTGATTTATGACTTTTACGCCCTCGGCTTTGGAGAGCCGTATCCGATTTCCGGAGCGCACGGGACGGGGCTTGGTGATTTGCTTGACGCCGTCGTCCGTCATTTCCCGAAAGGCGGCGGGCAGGAATATGAGGAGGACGTGATTAAATTTTGCTTGATTGGCCGCCCCAATGTCGGCAAGTCGTCGCTAGTGAACGCCATTTTAGGCGAAGAGCGGGTCATCGTCAGCGATATCGCCGGCACGACGAGGGACGCTGTGGACACCTCGTTCGTGCGCGACGGGCAGGAATATGTTATCATTGATACGGCAGGGATGCGCAAGCGAGGAAAAATTTATGAAAGCACGGAAAAATATAGCGTCTTGCGCGCGTTAAGAGCCATTGAGCGCTCGGACGTCGTGCTTGTCGTGCTAAACGCTGAAGAAGGCATCATCGAACAGGACAAAAAAATCGCCGGATATGCCCATGAGGCCGGACGCGGCGTCATTTTGGTCGTCAACAAATGGGATGCGATTGAAAAAGACGACAAAACGATGGTCGAGTTTGAGCGGAAGATTCGCGATCATTTTCCATTTTTGGATTATGCGCCGCTTTTGTTTGTGTCAGCGAAGACAAAACAGCGGCTGCATAAGCTCTTGCCGCTCGTCCAGCTTGTGAGCGACAACCACGCGATGCGCGTTCAGACGAATGTGCTTAATGAAGTCATTATGGACGCAGTGGCGATGAATCCGACGCCGACGCACAACGGCAAGCGGCTAAAAATTTATTACATGACGCAAGTGGCCGTCAAACCGCCGACGTTTGTCGCGTTTGTCAACGATCCGGAATTGATGCATTTTTCATATGAGCGCTTTTTGGAAAACCGCATTCGCGACGCGTTCGGCTTTGAAGGCACGCCGATCAAAATCATCGCCCGTCCGCGGAAATAAGGAGAGAGCCGATCTTTTTGATCGGGCGGGGGAGGTCAGTGCGCGCGCTCCATAGGGCAGCTCAACTGCTAGGGGTCGCCTCTGTTTCTGGCGAAGGCGGGATGGAGACGGAGCGATGCGGCTGCTTTTTCACGCTTGCGACAATGGGACGAAGGAAGTGGGAAACGATGGAGAATATCGCCGTACTGGGAGCGGGAAGCTGGGGCACGGCGTTGGCGCTCGTTTTGGCCGACAACGGGCACCGCGTCCGCCTTTGGAGCCACCGCGCTGAACAAGTAAGAGAGATCAACGAGCGGCGGACGAACGAAAAATATTTACCCGCCGCTCGTCTGCCAGAATCCGTCGTTGGGTACGACGATCTTTGCGCTGCGCTTGACGGCCTTTCCATCGCCGTGCTGGCTGTGCCGACGAAGGCGATCCGCACGGTGCTCAACCAAGCGCGCCCCTGCTTGACGGCACCGATCACGGTCGTTGCCGTCAGCAAAGGAATCGAGCCAGGGACGCATAAGCGAGTGTCGGAAATGGTGATGGAAGAGCTCGGCGAATGGCTTGAGGATGTCGTCGTCCTTTCCGGGCCGAGCCATGCTGAGGAGGTCGTGCTCCGCCATCCGACGACCGTGGCGGTATCCTCGCCCGATATGGAAGCGGCGCGCCGCATCCAAGACCTCTTTATGAACCATCACTATTTCCGCGTGTATACGAACCCGGATTTAATCGGCGTCGAAGTCGGTGGAGCGCTGAAAAATATCATCGCCTTGGCCGCTGGCATCAGCGACGGGCTCGGCTACGGAGATAACGCCAAAGCGGCCCTGATTACAAGAGGTCTCGCCGAGATTGCTCGCCTCGGCTGCGCCCTCGGCGCTAACCCGCTGACGTTCGCCGGTTTGACGGGAGTCGGCGATTTGATCGTCACGTGCACGAGCGTTCATTCCCGCAATTGGCGGGCTGGACACATGCTTGGCCAAGGGAAAAAGCTCGACGAGGTGCTCGAGAGCATGGGGATGGTCGTCGAAGGGGTGCGGACGACCAAAGCTGCCTATGAGCTGGCGAAGGAGCTTGGCGTGAAGATGCCGATCACCGAAGCGCTCTATGACGTGCTGTTTGCTGGCCAAGACCCGAAAGAGGCGGTCGATTCGCTGATGGCGCGCGGAAAAAAAGAGGAAATGGATGACCTCAACACCATTTTTGCGGCGCAAGAATCGTGAAAATAGGCCAATGACGGTACAAGTTGTCTTCGGTGTGCATACAATATGGCGAACGATCATCGGCTTGAGCTTCCGGAAGGGTATAAGGCGATGCTGAAGTAAAGAAAGCCCCGCTTTACTTCAGCTTTTTTTATGTCGATGGTATAATGATAGTTGTCGAAAAGGGGGAGCGTGTATGTCACCGGCGCTAGCGAAAATGTGGATCGCCATCACGTCAATGGTGTTTATGTTTCTTTCGGTCGGCTTCATTTATTTGAGCCGCTATAAAATCAAGATGAAATGGCTGCGCTTTCTTTTGGCGTTCATCGCTTACATCCTGCTGATTGTATCGGGCATCATCATCGTTTTTGTCGTGTTCAGCGGACCGACGCCGCAATAGGCAAAGGATGGAGGAACCTATGAAACAGATCGCTCGCTTGCTTTTAGCTTGCTTGTTTCTCGCACCGCTTTCCGGGTGTTTGTATCCGCAAGAGCGGCTAAAACAAAACCAAATTCCTTACAAAGATCAAGTCGCGGCGGTGCAATCGGCGGTCGACGAATACCGGAAGGAGACCGGGGGGCTTTTGCCGATCAAAACACGGGATATGAAAACGCCGCTGTACCTAAAATACCCGGTCGATTTTCAAAAACTCGTCCCGCGCTACATGCAGGAGCCGCCGGGAAACGCTTATGAAAGCGGGGGCGTCTTTCAATATATCATTATTGATGCGGAAACGAAGCCGACGGTCAAGCTTCTTGATCTGCGCTTAGCCGAGCGCGTCCGCGACTTGAAACTGCGGCTGAGAATGTATACGGACGAGCACCGTTATCCGCCGTTTCAAGACGTCGTTGCGCCGGGCGTATTTACGCTCGATTACAAAAAGCTCGGCTACAAAGAGCCGCCGTATGCGGTCAGCCCGTTTTCCGGCAACAACTTGCCGTTTGTCATCGATGGGAACGGCGAAATTTACATCGATTACCGCCCTGATTTGTACGCGGCTTTGAAGAAATATCGGCACCATTATCGACCCGGCGATGATATTCGTCCGTTGTTGACCGACCATTCGCTGTTCGTGCCGGCGTATTCGTTGCCGTATACGATCGATGCGAAAACGAACGAACCGATTTTTTTCACGAAATAAGTCATCATCCCTTCTCTAGGAAAATACATTCTAGAGAAGGGATTTTTTCTTGCTTTTAGTCATAACTGAATCGGACAACATCATATGCATATAGTGTCCTGCTCTATTGATTCATTTCGCTGTTTCCAATAACGACCGAAGGACTGGAGGGAAGCCGTTTGGAAAAGGTCGATCTTTTTAAAGATATCGCCGAGCGGACTGGGGGCGACATTTATTTAGGGGTAGTCGGCGCGGTTCGTACCGGAAAATCGACGTTCATTAAGCGTTTTATGGAGCTGGTGGTCATTCCGAACATTAAAAACGAAGCCGACAAGGCGCGCGCTCAAGACGAGCTGCCGCAAAGCGCCGCCGGCAAGACGATCATGACGACGGAGCCGAAATTTGTGCCGAATCAGGCCGTGACGGTGAAAGTCGATGAAGGGCTCGAAGTCAACATTCGTCTCGTCGACTGCGTCGGCTACGCCGTGCCCGGCGCCAAAGGATATGAGGATGAAAACGGGCCGCGGATGATTCACACCCCTTGGTATGAAGAGCCGATTCCGTTCCAAGAGGCGGCGGAAATCGGGACAAGAAAAGTCATTCAAGAACATTCGACGATCGGGGTCGTCATTACGACCGACGGCACGATCGGGGAAATTCCGCGCCAAGACTACATCGAAGCAGAAGAACGGGTGATTGGCGAGCTGAAAGAAGTCGGCAAGCCGTTCATCATGATCATTAACACCGTGCGCCCGCACCATCCGGAAACCGAAGCGCTCCGCCGCGAGCTTGCGGAAAAATACGACATTCCGGTGCTCGCCATGAGCGTGGAAAGCATGCGCGAAGCGGACGTGTATAACGTGCTCCGCGAAGCATTGTATGAATTTCCGGTCCTTGAAGTGAACGTCAACTTGCCGAGCTGGGTGATGGTGCTGCGCGAAGACCATTGGCTGCGCGAAAGCTACCAAGAAGCGGTGCGCGACACGGTCAAAGACATTAAACGGCTGCGCGACGTCGACCGGGTTGTGCAGCAGTTTGCCGAGTACGATTTCATCGAAAAAGCGCAGCTTGCCGGCATCGAAATGGGGCAAGGGATCGCCGAAATCGACTTGTACGCGCCGGATGAGCTGTACGATCAAATTTTAAAAGAAATCGTCGGTGTCGAGATTCGCGGCAAAGACCATCTGCTTCAGTTGATGCAAGATTTCGCCCATGCGAAAGCGGAATATGATCAAATCGCCGATGCCTTGAAAATGGTCAAACAAACCGGCTACGGAATCGCCGCTCCCGCTTTGTCCGACATGAGCCTTGACGAACCGGAAATCATCCGCCAAGGGTCGCGCTTTGGCGTCCGCCTGAAAGCCGTTGCGCCGTCGATTCATATGATCAAAGTCGACGTCGAATCGGAGTTTGCGCCGATCATCGGCACGGAAAAGCAAAGCGAAGAGCTCGTTCGTTATTTAATGCAAGATTTTGAGGACGATCCGCTGTCGATTTGGAATTCCGATATTTTTGGCCGCTCGCTCAGCTCCATCGTCCGCGAAGGCATTCAGGCGAAGCTGGCGCTCATGCCGGAAAACGCCCGCTACAAGCTGAAAGAAACGCTTGAGCGCATCATCAACGAAGGCTCCGGCGGCCTCATCGCCATTATTTTATAGAAAAAGTTTCATGGGCAGCGCGATCTGTCCTCTACCCAAGGATGAAAATCCGCGTCAGTCCTGCATTTTCGCGGAAAAGATCTATGGGCAATGGTTTGCCCTCCACCCGGGGACGAAAATCTCGCGCCAGTTCGGCATTTTCGCGGAAAAGCAGAGGCCGCGCGCCAAGCTCCCGAAAAGGGGGCTTTTTTTGATGCCGTTTTTTCAACTGCGAAGCGGCAACGGGAAAAAATCGCCCAACCCCTTGAGAAATCAGGATTGGTACTTGATTATAGGCATGGCGTTATGGTAATCTTTTATCTGAAATCGTTGTTTTGGTGAAATATGCCTAAAATTGGCCGTTTTTGCGAAAAAAGAGGTTGAATTCTTGCGGTGAATTGGTTAAGATTAGGCATGTCACCGTTCCTTGCAATGTATAGAAACGCAGAAAAGTGTCTACAAATGGCAGTAAACAAGCAAAGCCTTGGGAGGAGGTGAATGGCATGAACAAAACGGAATTGATCAACGCGGTCGCTGAAACAAGCGGTCTTTCGAAAAAAGATGCAACAAAAGCCGTTGATGCGGTGTTTGATTCGATTACAGAAGCGCTGCGAAAAGGCGATAAAGTGCAATTAATCGGCTTTGGGAACTTTGAAGTGCGCGAGCGCGCCGCTCGCAAAGGACGCAACCCGCAAACGGGCGAAGAAATGGAAATTCCGGCGAGCAAAGTTCCTGCATTCAAACCGGGCAAAGCGTTGAAAGACGCTGTCAAATAAGCCTACATAGCCGGAGTGGAGAAAAGAAGGGCAGGTGTACACCGCCCTTCTTTTTTGTGTTTTTCTCATCCCTATGCTAGAATCGGATTACATGCAGTTTTTACGATGCAGGAGGATGTTATTTGTATGCCAGAGATCAATATTGCACAAATTGAATATGCCGTTCGTCTCATTCTCGAGGCGATCGGAGAAGATCCGAACCGCGAAGGGCTTGTCGATACGCCGAAACGGGTGGCGAAAATGTATGCCGAGGTGTTCGCCGGGCTCAGCGAAGATCCGAAGCAGCACTTTCAGACCGTTTTCAGCGAAGAGCATGAGGAGCTTGTGCTCGTCAAAGATATTCCGTTTTATTCGATGTGCGAACACCATTTGGTTCCATTTTTCGGCGTTGCCCACGTTGCATATATTCCCCGGGGAGGAAAAGTGACCGGCTTGAGCAAGCTCGCGCGGGCGGTTGAGGCGGTGGCGCGCCGTCCGCAGCTGCAAGAGCGCATCACAGCGACGGTCGCCGACTCGATCGTCGAGGCGCTCGAGCCGTATGGGGTGATGGTTGTCGTGGAGGCGGAACATATGTGCATGACGATGCGCGGCGTCAAAAAACCGGGGGCGAAAACGGTGACAACGGCGGTGCGCGGCGTGTTTGAAACGGATGCCAACGCCCGCGCGGAAGTGCTTTCGTTAATCAAAGCGTAAGGAGGAAAGGTCGATGTACACAAACAGCGACTTTGTCGTCATCAAGGCGCTCGAAGACGGGGTGAATGTGATTGGACTGACGCGCGGCGCCGACACGCGATTCCACCATTCGGAAAAACTGGACAAAGGGGAAGTGTTGATCGCCCAGTTCACCGAACATACGTCGGCGATCAAAGTGAGGGGAAAGGCGTACATCCAAACGCGCCATGGCGCAATTGAATCGGAAGGGAAAAAGTGATTCGGCAAATTTCTAGCAAACTAGAGCGCTTTCGGCAAAATTATGTTATAATGAGTCCGACATGGCGGTGCGGATATTTTTTCGGGGACAAGGGTGGTTGATGTGAATGGCATCATGGTGAAACTGGCTTCATTGAAGGAACAAATTGAACGTCTGCTCGATCATCCATACTTGCGCGCGCATATACCGGTGCCGGCTGTGGACGAAGATCGGCTGCTGCTTTCGCTGTCGATGCTTGATGGCGCCAAAGAGGCGCTGGACGAGCCAGATCGGTGCATCACGGCCATGATGCTGATGCAAATCGCTCTTGACACCCATGAAGATGTGACGGATCGCGGCGGCGATTTGCGGACGCGGCAGCTCGCTGTTTTGGCCGGGGACTTGTACAGCGGGCTTTTTTACGAGCTGTTGGCCCGCTCCGGCGATGCGGCGCTGATCCGGCTGTTTGCCGAGGCGGTCCGCGAGGTGAACGAACAAAAAGTGCTGCTGTATGAGAAAAAAACGGACCAGCTCGAACGGCTCGTTTCCGCCGTTGCTACGGTCGAATCAGCGCTGCTCGTCAAGCTCGCCGACCGCATCGGGGCGCCGCAGTGGGGGCAGTTTGCCCGCCATTATTTGCTGCTGCGGCGCTTGCGCTCGGAAAAAGAATCGTTTGTTCGCAGCGGGGCGTCGGCGCTGTTTGACCAGATGGCGCGCATCGCCTTTCCGCGATTGAAGGCGGTGAAGGAACTGCGTCGGCAGCTGCTTCGCCTTTGCGATCGTTATATCGACCGTTGTCAAGAAGCGCTGTTTGCGGCGAATCTGCCGTTGAACAGTTTGTTGGCGCTTCGTCTCGCCGAGCTTTCCGGCGGGTTTCAAGCCATCGGCAAAATGACGGTGGAAGAAGGGTAGAAGGATGCATCAGTCGAAGGAAGAGCGAGTCCATCGCGTATTTGAAACCATTTCCGCTCATTACGACCGAATGAATTCGGTGATCAGCTTTCGCCGCCATCTTAAGTGGCGTGAAGATGTGATGCGGCGGATGAACGTGCAAAAAGGGAAAAGAGCGCTTGACGTTTGCTGCGGAACGGCTGACTGGGCGATCGCGCTAGCTGAAGCGGTCGGCCCGGAGGGGGAAGTGTACGGCCTTGATTTCAGCGAGAACATGCTGAAAGTCGGCGAGCAAAAGGTGAAGGCGCGCGGCCTCGCCAATGTGACGCTCATCCACGGCAACGCGATGCAGCTGCCGTTTCCCGACAACACATTTGATTATGTCACGATCGGCTTTGGCTTGCGCAATGTTCCCGATTACATGACAGTGCTTCGGGAAATGCACCGCGTCACGAAGCCGGGGGGCATGACCGTCTGTCTGGAGACGTCGCAGCCGACACTGTTTGGCTTTCGCCAGCTTTACTACCTGTATTTTCGGTTTATCATGCCGCTGTTTGGCAAGCTGTTGGCGAAAAGCTACGAGGAGTATTCATGGCTGCAAGAGTCGGCGCGCGAGTTTCCGGGGCGGGATGAGCTGGCCGAGATGTTTCGCCAAGCTGGCTTTGTCGATGTCGAGGTCAAACCGTACACGTTCGGCGTCGCGGCGATGCACATAGGCTATAAACGATGAGTTAAGGTGAACACCATGAAGTTGAAGGCCATTTATTCGTTTTTACATGATGATTTGGCGGCAGTGGAAACGGAGCTCGAGCGGACGGTCCGGTCCGAGTACGGGCCGCTTGGAGAAGCGGCGCTTCACTTATTGCAGGCGGGCGGAAAGCGGATCCGTCCCGTTTTTGTCTTGCTTGCGGCCCGTTTTGGCCAAGCGGACGTCGAACAGGTGAAACATGTCGCCGTCGCGCTCGAGCTCATTCATATGGCGTCGCTCGTCCACGATGACGTCATCGATGACGCCGACACGCGCCGCGGCCGGCCGACGATCAAAGCGAAATGGAGCAACCGCTTTGCCATGTACACCGGCGATTATTTGTTTGCCCGCTCGCTGGAACGGATGGCGGCGCTCGATGATCCGCGCGCCCATCAAGTGCTGGCGGAGACGATTGTCGAAGTGTGCCGCGGGGAAATCGAGCAAATCAAGGACAAATACCGATTCGACCAGCCGCTGCGCACGTATTTGCGGCGCATCCGCCGCAAAACGGCGCTATTGATCGCCGCCAGCTGCCAGCTTGGCGCGTTAGCCGCCGGCGCCCCCGAAGCGGTGACCAACCGGCTGTATTGGTTCGGCCATTACGTCGGCATGTCGTTTCAAATCACCGATGACATTCTCGACTTTACCGGGACGGAAGAACAGCTCGGCAAACCGGCCGGGAGCGATCTGCTGCAAGGAAACATCACGTTGCCGGTGCTGTATGCCCTTGGCGATGCGCGCGTGCGGTCTAAAATTACCGCCGTCGGCGCGGACACGAACGCGGAAGAGATGGCCGCTATATTGGCGGCGATCAAACAAACGGACGCCATCGAGCGGTCGTATGCGCTCAGCGACCGTTATTTGGAAAAGGCGCTTCACCTCCTCGATGAGCTGCCGACTAACCAAGCGCGCTCCTTGTTGCGCGATCTCGCCCTCTATATTGGAAAAAGGGATTATTAGCGCTTTCAAGGCGGCAGTTGCCAACGGCGGGAAACCATGATACTATGATGAGGGGAGCTTGTCTCCCGGTACATACGACAGTAGGGGTGGAGAGCGAATGGCAGAACGGACATTCATCATGGTGAAGCCGGACGGAGTTCAACGCAATTTGATCGGCGAGATTGTCGCCCGCTTTGAAAAAAAGGGCTTCCAGCTCGTTGGTGCCAAGCTGATGCAAGTGTCGCGCGAACTGGCTGAGCAACATTACGCCGAGCATAAAGAGCGCCCGTTCTTCGGCGAACTCGTTGATTTCATCACTTCCGGGCCGGTGTTTGCCATGGTGTGGGAAGGCGAAAACGTAATCGCCGCCGCCCGGCAAATGATGGGGAAAACGAATCCACAGGAGGCTGCCCCCGGCACGATCCGCGGCGACTTCGGTTTGACGGTCGGCAAAAACGTCATCCACGGCTCCGACTCGCCGCAAAGCGCCGAACGGGAAATCAATTTGTTCTTTAAAGAAGACGAGCTCGTCCGCTACTCGAAACAGATCAACGCATGGCTGTACTGATGCAAAGACCGGCCGCAATTCGGCCGGTTTTCCATTTTCATCATCAAAGTCATGAAGGAGGAAGAAAGCGATGGATGATTATATGCAGTTTATCGCTAAGGTGAAACGAAAAACAGGCATCGATTTGTCTTTGTACAAAGAAGCGCAGATGAAGCGGCGGCTGGCGGCGCTTTACGCCAAAAAAGGATTGAACAGCTTCTCCGAACTGTTTGCGGCGATGGAAAAAGATCCGGCTCTATGGCATGAGTGTTTGGATCGCATGACGATCAATGTGTCCGAATTTTACCGAAATGCCAAACGATGGGAAGTGTTGGAACAGACCATTTTGCCGCGGCTCTTAGCGGAAAACCCTCGTCCGCGCGTATGGAGCGCCGCTTGCTCGACCGGCGAAGAGCCGTATACGTTGGCGATGGTGCTGGCTCAGCACGTGCCGCTTTCGCGCGTCTCGGTGCTGGCGACCGACATCGATGAAAACGCGCTCGCCCGCGCGCGGCTTGGCTTGTACAGCGAACGATCGCTCGCCGAGCTGCCGGAGGCGATGAGAAAAAAATTTTTTACGAAAGACGGCGATTGGTATAAAATAGACGACAAGATCAAGCGGACGGTGACGTTTGAGAAACATAACCTGCTCGCCGATCCGTTTCCTAGGCCATTTGATTTAATTGTCTGCCGCAATGTGCTCATTTATTTTACCGAGGAGGCGAAGCGGACGCTGTATCGGAAGTTCCATGCGGCGCTGCGGCCCGGCGGCGTGCTGTTTGTCGGCAGCACCGAGCAAATTTTCAACCCCGGCTTGTATGGGTTCGAGATGGAGGAAACGTTTTTTTACCGTCGAAAGTAGCAGTTTTTTCAAATCACTATTTTCATTTTTCGCATTTATGATATATTTTTACTCAAACGCGTTAAAGATCTGAAGGGAGAGACGAAGGTGCGGTATTTGACAGCAGGGGAATCGCACGGCCCGCAACTGACGGCCATTTTGGAAGGAGTGCCGGCCGGTCTAGAGCTGCGCGCCGAGCATATCAATCAAGAATTGGCGCGTCGGCAAAAAGGGTACGGGCGCGGCCGGCGTATGCAGATCGAAAAAGACGAAGTGAACATCACCGCTGGCGTCAGGCACGGCAAAACGCTCGGTTCGCCGATCGCGCTCGTCGTCGAGAATCGCGATTTTAAACATTGGCAAACGATTATGGCAGTTGAACCGGTGGATGACGAAGCGGAAGTGAAGCGGAAAGTGACGCGTCCGCGGCCGGGGCATGCCGATTTAAACGGCGCCCTGAAATACGGGCATCGCGATATGCGCAATGTGCTCGAGCGTTCGTCAGCGCGCGAAACGACCGTGCGTGTCGCCGCCGGGGCGGTGGCGAAGCGCATTTTGCAAGAGGTCGGCATCCGCGTCGCTGGCCATGTCATCGAAATCGGCGGCGTGCGCGCCAAGAAGCTTGATTATCGTTCGCTGGAGGAATTGCAGGCGGTGACGGAAGAGTCGCCGGTGCGCTGCTTTGACCCGGAGGCAGGGCAAAAAATGATGGAAGCGATCGATCAAGCGAAGAAAAACGGCGATTCGATCGGCGGCATCGTGGAAGTGATCGTTGAGGGCGTTCCGGCTGGAGTCGGCAGCTATGTCCATTACGACCGGAAGCTTGACGCCAAAATCGCCGCGGCGGTCGTCAGCATCAACGCGTTTAAAGGCGTTGAATTCGGAATCGGCTTTGAAGCGGCGCGCCGTCCGGGAAGCGAAGTGCACGATGAGATCGTTTGGAGCCCGGAAGAAGGTTTTTCGCGCCGCACCAACCGGGCGGGCGGCTTTGAAGGCGGGGTGACGACCGGGATGCCGATCGTCGTTCGCGGGGTGATGAAGCCGATCCCGACGCTGTATAAACCGCTGCAAAGCGTTGACATCGACACGAAAGAACCGTTTGCGGCCAGCATCGAACGGTCGGACAGTTGCGCCGTGCCGGCGGCGAGCGTCGTTGCCGAGGCGGTCGTTGCTTGGGAAGTGGCCGCGGCGATCGTGGCGCAATTCGGGCAGGATCGGATCGACTTGATCAAGGAAAACGTCGAGCGCGCCCGGCGTTACGCGAGGGAGTTTTGACGATGATCGAGCGAACGATCAAAACGGCGACGAAACAATATCCGCTTTTTTTAGGGGATGGCGCGGCCGGTGCGCTGCCAAGTTTGCTGCGGTCGCTCTCTTGCCCGCCTGGAACGAAGCTGCTGATGGTCACGGATGAGGTTGTGGCGTCGTTGTATTTGGATGAGGTGCGGTCGTTGCTCGTCGCTGCCGGTTATGATGCCTCGGCCTTTGTCATTCCGAGCGGCGAGGCGGCCAAGTCGTTTGAGAATTATTACGCCTGCCAAACGGCAGCGCTCGAGTTTGGCCTTGATCGCCGCTCGATCATTGTTGCGCTCGGCGGCGGCGTTGTCGGCGATTTGGCCGGATTTGTCGCCGCCACCTATATGCGGGGCATCCGTTACATCCAAATGCCGACGACATTGTTGGCCCATGACAGCGCCGTCGGCGGCAAGGTCGCCATCAACCATCCGCGCGGAAAAAATATGATCGGCGCTTTCCATCAGCCCGAGGCCGTGGTGTATGACACCGCGTTTTTGCGCACGCTGCCTGAGCGTGAACTCCGCTCCGGATTTGCCGAGGTCATCAAACATGCGCTCATCCGCGACCGCTGCTTTTACGAGTGGCTGCGCGCCGAAATCAAGACGTTGTCTGACTTGCGCGGCGAGAAGCTCGTTTATTGCATCGAAAAAGGCATTGACATTAAGGCGGCAATCGTGCGCGAAGATGAAAAAGAGACCGGGGTGCGCGCTCATTTGAACTTCGGCCATACGCTCGGCCATGCGCTAGAGAGCGAGTGCGGGTACGGCGCGCTCACCCACGGGGAGGCCGTGGCGATCGGCATGTTGTTTGCCGTGCTAGTTAGCGAACGCTTCTACGGCTGCTCGTTCGCCGCTGAGCGCTTGGACGAGTGGCTGGCCGGATACGGCTTCCCGACCGCGCCGCCGCCAACGGTTCAGCCCGTCCGTCTGCTTGAACGAATGAAGGGCGACAAAAAGTCATACGCCGGGACGGTGAGAATGGTGCTGCTCCGCGCGATTGGCGACGTGGAAGTAGCGGAGCTGGAGGATGGCCGCCTGCTCGCATGGCTTGAGGAGTTTGTCCGACAGGGGGGAGGGCGATGATCCGCGGCATTCGCGGGGCGATCACGGTCGAACAAAACGAGGCGAACGAAATCGTAACGGCGACAGAAACGTTGTTGCGCGAGATGATCCGCGCCAATGATGTCGCCGCTGATCACGTGTCCTTCGTGCTCATTTCCGTCACTGATGACATCGATGCGGCGTTTCCGGCGCAGGCGCTGCGGCGAATTGACGGTTGGACGTATGTGCCGGTCATGTGTACAAGAGAAATTCCAGTGCCCGGCTCTTTGCCGCGCTGCATTCGCGTCATGATGACGGTGGCGACCGAGAAGCGGCAGCATGAGATCCACCATGTGTATTTGGGAGAGGCGGTCGGGCTGCGGCCCGACTTATCCGATCGTGAAAGCCGCTTCGGAGAATGTCAACGTTGACAGAAAAAACAGAAATGTAATATAGTGAAAATAACTTCTTTGCCCGCCTAGAAGGCCGATGAAAAACCGCTGTCAACACCAAGCGGCGGCTTTTCAAAGAAAGCTGATTCGGCAAGGGTTCTCTCATTGAGAAACGGATGGGATCAGCAGCACTTTACACGAAATCCCCGTCTTTCTAGATGGCTTGGTGAAAAACGGTTGTTTCTTTTGAGCAATGGGGAGCGTTTGAAAGACGATCTTGATGCGACAAGGAGAAACGAGCTTGATAAGCGGCTTGCTCCCTTAAATCCCCGGCCTTCTAGGCGCGGGCGGTGGAAGCAGAGCATGAGCAGAGAACGAGCGCAGGGTAGATGAGAATGAGCGAGTTTAGCCGAGGTGAGGTTGCTTTGATTGGCGATCATCTGCCCAAAGACGACCGTCTTTGGGCTTTTCTTTCCTCACATTTCGCCTCATAAACCCTCATTCTCCACCCGGCTGTCCGGAGGGGAGGAGAAGAGATGTCTACCGATGAGTTGGCCGCTTTTTTGGCGGATGCCGACAAGTTTCACACCATTCCGATCGTGCGCAAATTTTTGGCCGATGTCATCGAACCGCTTGGCGTGTTTCACAATTTGCGTGATGAAGCGGTGTTTTTGCTCGAAAGCAAAGATGATGAATCGCCGTGGGCGCGTTATTCCTTTATCGGTGTTTCTCCGTTTTTGACTCTTGAAAGCGAAACGGGGGAGACGTTTACAGTCAAGGACGAAACCGGCATGGAGCGCATGACGGCTCCGACGCTGAAAGAGGCGTTTCAGTGGGTCGAGCGGACGCTCGCTGTCAAGCCGCTTGTCGGGGTGGCGCCGTTTGCTGGCGGCGCGGTCGGGTTTTTAGCCTATGATTTGATTTCTGCCATCGAAAAAGTGCCGCGCCATCGCCATCGCGATGTCGCCATGAAAGCCGCTTATTTCGTCTTTTGCGAGTCGCTGTTTGTCTTTGACCATCAAAAACGCGAACTTTCCCTCATTCACTACATTCGGTTGAACGGCGGGGAAACGAAACAAGAACGAATCGAAGCATACAGCGCCGCAAAGAAGCGGCTTGACGCTTTGGCGGCGAAAGCGGCAAGAGAGCAAAGCGAGCGGCTGCTGCTGCCGGCGGCGGAAGAAGTCAAAGGCGCCGTTTCGTTTGCTGGGGTGGTGTCCAATTACGACAAAGATCAATTTTTGCGCGATGTTGAAAAAGTCAAGCAATATATCGCCGCCGGCGACGTGTTTCAAGCGGTGCTGTCGCAACGGTTTTCCGTGCCGGTGCAAGCGGGTGGATTTCCCATTTACCGCCTGCTCCGCCATATCAATCCGTCTCCGTACATGTTTTACTTTCGCATGGATGGAACAGAAATCGTCGGCAGCTCGCCGGAAAAGCTTATTCAAGTGCAAAAGCGGCGCGTCGAAATCGACCCGATCGCAGGGACGAGGCGGCGCGGCCGGACGCCGAAGGAAGATGCCGCGCTTGCTGATGAGCTGTATCGCGACCCGAAAGAGCGGGCCGAGCATTACATGCTCGTCGATTTAGCGCGCAACGATATCGGCCGCGTCGCGAAGTTCGGAACGGTCGAAACGCCGGTTTTGCTGGAGATCGGGAAGTTTTCGCATGTCATGCATTTGATTTCCAAAGTCGTCGGGGAGCTGAAGGACGACGTTCATCCGATCGATGCCCTGCTTGCCGCATTTCCGGCCGGGACGGTCAGCGGGGCGCCGAAAGTGCGGGCGATGCAAATTTTGCAGGAGCTCGAACCGACTGCCCGCGGGCTGTACGCTGGGGCGATGGCTTACATCGGCTTTGACGGCAACATCGATTCTTGCATCGCTATTCGGACGGCGGTCGTCAAAGACGGCTGCGCTTACGTGCAGGCGGGCGCCGGGATCGTCGCTGACTCGATTCCGGAACTCGAATGGAAAGAGACGCGCAATAAAGCTAGCGCGTTACTAAAGGCGATCGAACAAGCGGAACGATTCGTTGTCAAGGGGGAGAGGACCGTATGCTAAAAGAGCTGCTTGGAAAGTGCGCAGAAGGGCAAACGCTGACCGAAGCGGAAGCGTACGCGGCGATGAATGCGGTGATGGCGGGGGAGGCGACCGCCAGCCAAATCGCCAGTTTGTTGTCGATGTTGCGCGTGCGCGGGGAGACGGTGGATGAATTGGTCGGGTTTGTGCGGGCGATGCGCGATCGAATGACGGCCATTGACGCCGGTGATGAGGTCATTGACACGTGCGGCACAGGCGGAGACGGCGCGGCGACGTTCAACGTCTCCACCGCCGCCGCGATCGTCGTTTCTTCGCTCGGGGTCAAAGTGGCAAAGCACGGCAACCGCGCCGTCTCATCGAAAAGCGGCAGCGCCGATGTGTTGGAGCGGCTTGGCATCGATATCCAATCGTCGCCGGAGGCCGCCAAGCGGGCGTTGGATCAAACAGGATTGGCGTTTTTGTTCGCTCCGCTGTATCACGCGGCGATGAAACACGCGGCTGGGCCGCGGAAGGAAATCGGCTTCCGCACGGTGTTCAATTTGATCGGCCCGCTGGCCAACCCGGCGCGCTGCAAGCGGCAAGTCATCGGCGTTTCCTCGACCGATTATGCGGAGAAGCTGGCCGAGACGATGCGCCGCCTTGGTTCCGAACACGTCTTGTTTGTCACCGGCCGCGATGGTCTCGATGAATGCAGCATTGCGGCGGAAACCGATGTCGTCGAACTGAAAAACGGCGAGATCCGCCGTTTCGTCATCGCCCCGGAAGATGCCGGTCTTCCGCGCGGCGCGCTCGCCGATGTGCAAGTGCGCAATCCGGAAGAAAGCGCCGCCCTGCTTCAGGCCGTTATGGAAGGGACGGCTCCAGCCAGCGCCGTAAACATGGTGGCATTGAATGCCGGAGCCGCTCTGTACGCCGCCGGCAAGGCCGAAACGATCGCCGCCGGGACGGCGATGGCAAAAGACGCCATTTTGTCCAAAACCGCCTACGCCCAGCTGGAGCGGCTGCGGACGAAGGAAGTGGTGCACGATGCTTGAACAAATCTTAGCGACGAAGCGAAGCGAACTGGACACATTCGTATGGCCGGAACCGCTGCCACAACCGAAGCGCCGCTCGTTTGCGGCGGCGCTCCGACGGCCGCGGCGGGCGCTCGGGTTGATCGCCGAGGTGAAAAAAGCGTCGCCGTCAAAAGGCATCATCCGCGCCGATTTTGATCCGGTCGCCATCGCCAAAGCGTATGAGCGCGCCGGGGCCGACGCCATCAGCGTGCTGACGGATGAACGATATTTCCAAGGGCACCGCCGCTATT
The DNA here is from genome assembly GCF_000750005.1 of Geobacillus icigianus. Classification (GTDB taxonomy): domain Bacteria; phylum Bacillota; class Bacilli; order Bacillales; family Anoxybacillaceae; genus Geobacillus; species Geobacillus icigianus. Next base: position 69,408 of record NZ_JPYA01000126.1, read on the forward strand.
TGCAAGCGGTCAAAGAAGCGGTCGACATCCCGGTGCTGCGCAAAGATTTTATCATCGACCGACGGCAGGTGGAGGAAAGCGCCCGGCTTGGGGCCGATGCCATTTTGCTGATCGGCGAGGCTCTTTCTGTTGACACGTTGGAGTCGCTTTATCGAGAAGCGTATGACCGTGGGCTGGAATGTTTGGTCGAAGTGCACGAGAAAGAAACGCTAGAGCGCGTGCTTGAACGGTTTACGCCCGAAGTGGTGGGCATTAACAACCGGAATTTGCGCACGTTTGTGACGACGCTTGAGGCGACCAAAACGCTTGCCCCGCTCATTCCGTCATCGTGCGTCATCGTCAGTGAAAGCGGGATCGGCTCTTACAGTGATGTAAAGACGGTGGAATCGTATGGGGCGCAGGCCATGCTCGTCGGTGAATCACTCATGCGCCAGCCGGATGTGGAGCGGGCGGTTTACCGGCTGTTTGGAGAGGGAGATGAGAATGATCCGCTTGAAATACTGCGGAAACCGATCCCGTGAGGACGTGCAGGCTTCCTTGGCAAGCGGGGCTGACTATCTCGGTTTTATTTTTGCTGAGAGCAGGCGGAAAGTGTTGCCCGCGGAAGTGAGATGTTGGCTCGACGGTCAGGCGCTCGGGGCGAAACAGCTTGTCGGCGTGTTTGTCAACGCCCCGGTCGAACGGATCGCGGCCGTCGTCCGCGAACTCCCGCTCCATATCATTCAATGCCACGGGCGGGAGGATCGAGCGGAGCTGGCCGCGGTGAAAAAAGCGGTGCGCCTCCCGGTCTGGAAGGCGATTCACCATGGTGACGGAGCGCTTGCAGCGATGAAACAGTATGCCAGCCTTGCCGATGGCTATGTCGTTGACAGCCGCGTCGCCGGCGCATGGGGGGGCACGGGCGTCACTTTCGATTGGGAGGCGGTGCCGCGTTATTTGGAAGAGGCGGCGCGCCAAGGCGTGCCGTGCTTTATCGCCGGCGGCATCACTCCGGACAATGTCGAACGGCTTGCGGCCTATCGTCCTGACGGCATCGACATTAGCAGCGGCATCGAAACAGACGGCCGCAAAGATCCGTCCAAGATGAAGCGAATCGAACACAAGGTCAAACGATGTTGCGGGGAAAAAGGGGAGTGACGGGAGCCCGTGCCGCGAGGCGAAACCGCGCCGCTGCGGCAACGGCCCGTTAGCAGGCGGCTTTTTTCCTGCGGACAAAAACGAAAAGAAGGTGGCTTCGATGAGGGAACACGTTCCAAATGAATACGGCCGATTCGGCGATTTCGGCGGCAAATTTGTTCCGGAGACGCTCATGCGTCCGCTTGAGGAACTGGAAGCAGAGCTTGACCGCGCGTTAGCCGACGAGTCGTTTCAGAGCGAATATGTGCGCATTTTGCACGAGTATTCCGGGCGGCCGACGCCGCTGACGTTCGCGCCGAATTTGACAGAATGGGCGGGCGGCGCGAAAATTTATTTAAAGCGCGAAGATTTAAACCACACGGGCGCCCATAAAATTAACAACGCCATCGGTCAGGCGCTTTTGGCGCGGCGGATGGGTAAAAAAAAGCTGATCGCCGAAACCGGCGCCGGGCAGCACGGGGTAGCGGCGGCGACCGTGGCCGCACACTTCGGCTTGGATTGCATCGTCTTTATGGGGGAAGAGGACATAAAGCGGCAAGCGCTGAACGTGTTTCGCATGAAGCTGTTAGGCGCTGAAGTCGTGCCGGTGTCAAGCGGCAACCGGACGCTGAAAGACGCGACGAACGAGGCGATCCGCTACTGGGTCGCTCATTGCGATGACCACTTTTATATGATCGGTTCGGTCGTCGGTCCCCATCCATATCCGAAAATGGTGCGTGAATTTCAGCGCGTGATCGGCGATGAAGCGAAAGAACAGGTTCTCGCCCGCGAAGGAAAGCTTCCGGATGTGATCGTCGCCTGCGTCGGCGGCGGCAGCAACGCCATCGGCATGTTTTACCCGTTTTTGCAAGATGACGTCCGTCTCGTCGGCGTCGAGGCGGCCGGCAAAGGGATCGACACTCCGCACCATGCGGCGACCATTACCAAAGGGACGAAAGGAGTCATCCACGGGGCGATGACGTACTTGCTGCAGGATGAATACGGGCAAATTCTCGAACCGTATTCGATTTCCGCCGGCTTGGATTATCCCGGCGTCGGTCCGGAACACGCGTATTTGGCGAGCATTGGCCGCGTCGACTACGAAAGCGCGACCGATGCGGAAGCGATCGCCGCGTTCCAACTGCTGGCGCAAACAGAAGGGATCATTCCAGCGATCGAATCGGCCCACGCGGTGGCAAAAGCGGTTGAACTCGCCCGCCGGATGACCCCGGATGAGACGGTGCTCGTTTGCCTGTCGGGCCGCGGTGACAAAGATGTGCAGACGATGATGCATCATCTCGGTGGGAAGGAAGGTGAAGGCGTTGTTGTCCGTTAATCCGCCGCTCTTTATCCCGTTTCTCGTGGCCGGCGATCCGACCGCCGCTTTGACCGTCGACCTTGCGTTGGCGCTCCAAGACGCCGGGGCGGATGTCCTCGAGCTTGGTGTGCCGTACTCCGATCCGCTCGCCGATGGACCGACGATCCAGCGGGCTGCCGCTCGGGCGCTCGCCGGACAAATGACGCTGCCGAAAGCCATTCATCTCGTCGCTGAGATGCGAAAAAAAGGAGTCAAAATTCCGATTATCCTCTTTACGTATTATAATCCTGTGTTACAATTAGGAGAAGAATCCTTTTTTGCTTTAGCGCGGGAAAATGGCGCCGACGGCGTGCTCATCCCTGATTTGCCGTTTGAGGAAAGCGCGCCGCTCCGTCGGCTTGGCGAGCGGTTTGGCCTGCCGCTCATTTCGCTCGTCGCTCCGACGTCGAAGCAGCGGATCGAGCGGATCGCTTCCGCGGCTGAAGGGTTTTTGTACTGCGTCTCTTCACTTGGCGTCACCGGTGTGCGCGAGACGCTGCCCGAGACGCTTGGCGATTTTCTCGGTGAAGTCAAGCGGCATAGCCGCGTGCCCGTTGTCGTTGGTTTTGGTGTTTCCACGCCCGAGCAAGTGGCGGTGCTCAAGCGCGAATGCGACGGCGTTGTCGTTGGCAGCGCGCTCGTCCAGAAAGTCGAACAGCTGCTTGAACGCCTGCAGGCTCCGGGGGAAAAGGAAGCGACCATCGCTGAGTTTGCGGCCTATGTTCGCGCGCTCGCCGCGCCGCTGCGCGAACCGTGTGCTTCGCGCGAAAAGTTCCAATGAAGGAGTTGGCGATCGATGCAAGTCAAGGAATCGCTCCGGGGGCTTTCCCCGTACCAGCCGGGAAAATCCATCGAAGAAGTGAAGCGGGAGTACGGCCTTTCCGAAATTATTAAACTAGCTTCCAATGAGAATCCGTACGGTTCGTCGCCGGCGGTGAAAGCGGCCATCGCCGCTAGGCTTGACCACCTCGCCTTCTATCCGGACGGTTATGCCCGTACGCTGCGTGAAAAAGTGGCGAAGCATCTCGGCGTCAAGGAAACACAGCTGCTGTTTGGCAACGGTTCGGATGAAGTCGTGCAAATCGTTTGCCGCGCCTTCCTAGAGCCGGGTGCGAACACGGTCATGGCGACGCCGACGTTCCCGCAGTACCGGCACAACGCCGTCATCGAACGGGCGGACGTGCGCGAAGTGCCGCTCGTTGACGGCCGGCACGATTTAGAGGCGATGCTTAACGCCATCGACGGGAATACGCGCATCGTCTGGATTTGCAACCCGAACAACCCGACCGGCACGTACGTGAACGAAACGGAGTTGCGCGCCTTTTTGGACCGTGTGCCGCCGCACGTGCTTGTCGTTTTGGACGAGGCGTACTATGAGTACGTCACAGCGGCCGATTATCCGCAGACCGTTCCGCTGTTGAACGAGTACGAACAGCTTCTCATTATGCGCACGTTCTCGAAAGCGTACGGGCTTGCCGCGCTCCGCGTCGGCTATGGCATCGCCAACGAGTCGCTCATTCGCGCCATTGAACCGGCGCGCGAACCGTTTAACACCTCCACCATCGCCCAAGCCGCCGCCGTCGCCGCTCTTGACGATCAGGCGTTCATCCGCGTCTGCGTTGAGCGAAATCGGGCCGAGCTTGAGCGGTATTATCGCTTTTGCGAGGAGAACGGCCTGAAGTATTATCCGTCGCAAACGAACTTTTTGTTTATGGAGGTTGGAGTGGACGGCGATGAGGTGTTTCGCTACTTGCTTGAGCGGGGCGTGATCGTCCGCTCGGGGCGGGCGCTTGGCTTGCCGAACGGGGTGCGCATCACCGTCGGCACGAAAGAGCAAAACGATCGCGTGTTTACGCTTCTTTCGGAGATGCTGGGAAAAGCACAGCTCGCCTAGGGGCTTGATGGCGAACTTTCAGAAGAACATGCCTGCCGCTTTTTAAGGCGGCAGGCGCATGTTTACATAAGTAGGTGGGACGATTGGAAGGAAACGTGTTGATTGTCGGCCTTGGCTTGATTGGGGGATCGATGGCGCTCGCCATCAAAAAAGCGCATCCGGAGGCGGTGATCATTGGGTATGATGTCGATGAGCGGCAGCTCGGCCTAGCCCGTTCGCTCAAAGTCATCGATGAGGCCGCCGGTTCATTGACCGAAGCATACGAACGGGCCAATTTGATCGTTTTGGCCGCCCCGGTCATGCAGACAGAGGCGCTGCTCTCCTCGCTGCCGCTTGAGCGGCTGAAGCCGGGCGTCATTGTGACGGATGTAGGCAGCACAAAGCGGCGCATCGTCGAACGGGCGCGCCGCCTGCTTGAACGCGGCGTAGCTTTCATCGGCGGCCACCCGATGGCCGGATCGCATAAAAGCGGGGTGGCGGCGGCTAGAGCTCATCTGTTCGAAAATGCGTTTTACATTTTGACGCCGACTGAAGAGGTGGCGGTGCAGCGGGTCGAAATTCTGAAACGATGGCTTTCCGGAACGAAGGCCCAGTTCGTCATCTTGACGCCCGAGGAACATGACCGCATCACCGGGGTCATCAGCCATTTTCCGCATTTGATCGCGGCGAGCCTTGTCCATCAGGCGCGCGAGTACGAGTGTGAAAATGCGCTTGTCAGCCGGCTGGCGGCCGGTGGCTTTCGCGATATCACCCGCATTGCGTCGAGCAATCCGGAAATGTGGCGCGATATCTTGATCCATAATAAGCAGGAGATGCTGACGTTGTTTGACCGATGGATGGCGGAGATGGAAAAGTTGCGTTCCTTTGTCGAAGAAGAAAACAGCCCGGCCATTTACCATTACTTTCTAGAAGCCAAGCAATTTCGCGACGGGCTGCCGGCGCGCACGAAAGGGGCGATCCCGTCCTTCTATGATCTGTACGTCGATGTGCCGGATTATCCGGGCGTCATTTCCGAGGTGACCGGCTACTTGGCGAAGGAAAACATCAGCATCACCAACATTCGCATTATTGAAACGCGCGAAGAAATTTACGGCGTGCTTCGTCTCAGCTTTCAAAGCGAGGAGGATCGGGCGCGGGCGAAAGCGTGCCTCGCCCAACATACGAGCTATGCCGCCTATGAGGGATAGCGCGATGCCGCCGATCAAGGCAACGATGAAAGATAGTGGAGGGGTTTTGATGCAGCTGCCAACGAACGTCTCAGCGCTCCGGGGCGCGATTGAAGTGCCCGGCGACAAGTCGGTTTCCCATCGCGCCGTCATGCTTGGCGCGCTTGCTTCCGGGCGGACGGTAATCGAACACTTTTTGCCCGGAGCGGATTGTTTGAGCACCATCGATTGTTTCCGCAAACTCGGCGTTGACATTCGCCAAGACGGGACGACCGTCGTTGTCGAAGGAGTCGGCCCCGGCGGGTTGCGCGAGCCGGCCGCGGTGCTCGATGTCGGCAACTCTGGGACGACGGCGCGCCTTTTGCTCGGCATTTTGGCCGGCCAGCCGTTTCACGCCTGCTTGGTCGGCGATGAATCGATCGCCAGGCGGCCGATGGGCCGGGTGACGAAGCCGCTGCGCGAGATGGGGGCGCACATTGACGGGCGCGAGGGCGGCAATTATACGCCGCTTTCCGTTCGCGGCGGCGCGCTCCGCCCCATTCATTACGCTTCGCCGGTGGCCAGCGCCCAAGTGAAATCGGCCGTCTTGCTTGCCGGCTTGTTCACAGACGGCGTGACATCGGTTACGGAACCGCACCGTTCGCGCGACCATACGGAGCGGATGATTCGGCTGTTTGGAGGCGGGGTCGACGTTGCCGGCTTCACCGTCTCCATAGCGGGTCCGCAGCGCTTAGAGGGGACGCGCGTTTACGTTCCCGGCGACATTTCATCGGCCGCCTTTTTCTTGGTCGCCGGCGCCATTGTGCCAAACAGTGAAATTACGCTGAAAAACGTCGGCTTCAATCCGACGCGGACCGGCATCCTCGACGTGCTTGCGCAAATGGGCGCGGATCTCGCCATTGACAACGTCCGCAACGAGGAGACCGAGCCGGTTGCCGACATAACGGTCCGCACGTCAACACTGCGGGCGGTCGATATTGGCGGCGATCTGATTCCAAGATTGATCGATGAAATCCCGATCATCGCTCTGCTCGCGACGCAAGCGGAAGGGACGACGGTCATTCGCGATGCTGCTGAGCTGAAGGTGAAAGAAACGAATCGGATCGATACGGTCGTGGCCGAGCTGAAAAAGCTTGGCGCCGACATTGAAGCGACCGATGACGGCATGATCATCCGCGGGAAAACGCCGCTGGTGGCCGATGACGCTGTAGTCGACAGCCACGGCGATCATCGGATCGGCATGATGCTCGCCATTGCTGCCTGCATCACGAAAGGCCGGGTCCGCCTTAACCGGAAAGAGGCGGTCGCCGTCTCTTACCCAACGTTTTTTGC
>NZ_JPYA01000127.1 GCF_000750005.1 Geobacillus icigianus
ACTCTACGAACAAACTGTTACCTATCTCCCCTAAACAGTTCAATATACACCCTCTCAAAGTAGAAAAGTACCAAATTTTCAGGAATACCTCATACCCGATTGTCATATCTATTATCGAAGTTATGAATTATGGGGGTGATATCATGAGTGAAAAGGAATTATTAGCGGGCAGGATTGAAACGATTAATAAGTGCTTTGAACAACTGGTCGACACTTTTAATAACTTCTTTCAAGGTGTCGAGATTGATGAAACCCACACTGAAAGTTTCAAAGAAGTTCAAGACCAAATGAAGCAATTTGCTGATGACATTAGTACTGTCCAAAAACAATGGGTAGATTATCAACTCTATCTCATCGATACTGCTAATTCAATGATTCTAGATGTACCTATCGTCAATCGAACTCATTTAATGGTTGATCATCAAGAAGGTATAGTGCGTATCCTTACAGAGTATAAAATCGATGCTACTATTACAGACATTTTACCTATCCATCTGTTCCGTGATATCATTCTTTGTACCGTTGAACAATTTGCAAATGGTAGACGAAACATCAAAGTTTCTGATATCACAAAATTAATGGAAGATGAAATTAAAAGCAGAAGTGGATATGATGAGGCTCCTCGTGTGTTGGTTTATCGGGTATTTAATGTGTTGAAACATCATGATATACTAATCCCTTCTAGCACAGTTAGGTTTGGACATAATCTCAATAAATCCGTAGCTGAAGTCAAAGAATGGTTGGATCATGTATTAAGTCAAAATCGTTAAATGCATAAAAACCGTTAGGTGCTGCATCTAACGGTTCTTTTTCATGCGTACTTGTGAGGGTGCGCGGTTTGCTCGTTTTTATAATGAGGGATAAGGTGAGATGAAGTGTGGTGGAGTGGTGGGAGAAATCATTTCTAATGTAGTGAAATGCTCATAAAAATGCCTCATTGCTCGAATTGAGGTGATCTAACCGAAATTTGTATATCATGTCTGTCTTTGCTCTGTTTTTTCTTCTATGCCTTTGCTTCTTCCTCTCCTGTCTATTATGAATAAACTCAATTTTTAGATGCTGAAATTGTTTTTTATTGCCCATTTTTAAAAAATTTCTTTTGTTATATAAAGCTGTTTTCGTATATTGTATGAAAGTATCCTACAAAGAAAAAAATTTATCTAAAACGGAGAAAAAATTTTCCTCCACAAAATATTTACCCCACAGCTAGGTCGCTAGACGAATTCTGACTGCTTACTAAAAGCTAAAAATATACCTAATCTGATCTA
>NZ_JPYA01000128.1 GCF_000750005.1 Geobacillus icigianus
CATTAGTAAAATAAATATAAATTATTAACATGATTAATATTTCTAATAAATCCAACCAAAAAAAGCGCCAGCCTGCTGTTTGAAAAGGAAACTTTTTCCGCACCTAGCACATCCATGATTACACAACGCTCGCTCCGCGGCCATGATGATTAAGAACGACGCTTGCTTCCCAGCCGTGAACACCCCTTGATCGAACGGTGTTCGCCTCCCAGCCATGAACGTCCAAACTCGCCTAGCAGGCGAGTGAAAAACAGTGGTTTCCGTCAATCAATACGCCGCACCGGTACCGCTAAGTTTCTCTAATTGCGAAATGGGGCTTGGATCCTCATGGCCGGTGGTAGCCAGCGACAGTCGGCACAAAAGCCGTTCCACCCAAATAGGGCAGGAAGCCGATAGCCCGATTCAACCGCAGATGGAGGAATCACTGATGTACTACGATGAACTAAAAACGTTCATTACGCTGGCAGAAGTGAAAAATTTCACAAAAACAGCCGAGATTCTCCACCTTTCCCAGCCGAGTGTCAGCTTGCATATTAAAAACTTGGAAAAAGAGTTTCAAACGAAACTGTTCATCCGTTCCCCGAAGCAGCTGCGAATGACGCCGACCGGTGAACTTCTGTATGACCGCGCCAAACAAATGATGGCGCTTTATGAACAGACGAAACAAGATATTTTAGAGCATCACCACTCGGTAAAAGGCGAATTAAAAATCGGCGCCAGCTTTACGATTGGAGAATATATTTTGCCGCCGTTTTTGCTCGACTTCCAACAGCGCTACCCGGAACTCGAACTTGAGGTAATGATCGGCAACACAAAAGAAATCGTCGAACTCGTCCGCTCGTACCAAGTGGATATCGGCTTGATCGAAGGGCAAACGAACGAAAAAGAGCTGTCCGTTCATCCGTTCATGCAGGACGAACTTGTCATCGTCGCTTCCAACCGCCACGAATTGGCACAAAAAGAGGAAGTGGCGATCACCGATTTACAAAATGAAGCATGGGTGGCGCGCGAAGTCGGGTCGGGGACAAGGGAATATTTCAACCACTTCATCCGTTCCAACGGATTAAAGGTGAAATCACTCATGATCATCAGCAGCAACCAAGGCATCAAAGAGATGTTAATCAACGGCAACGCCCTGTCCTTGCTGTCGCGCAGCGTCGTCGCCCGCGACATCGAGCACGGCCATCTGTCAGTCATCCGCTTGAAGCACCCGCCGTTTTACCGGATGTTTTCCTACATCTATTCTCCGGTGATGGAAAACAAACAAACCGTGCGCATTTTTCTTGACAGATTGCAAAACCGTTAAACGACGAAGGCGTTTTCCGCACGGCCTCCGTCTCGGGCACCTCCCATCGCCTCCATCGGATCAACGGTTCACGGCCGCCTAAGGCAGCAGACATATGCCGGGCAACCAAGAGAGGGCGGAGCCACAAACGGCCCGCCCTTTACACTTCCATTTCGCTATGGCGGATGTGCGGCATTTCGATTTGAATGGTCGCATGGCGAATGTGAAAACGGGTTTCCACTAAATCAATCGCCTGCTGCAAAATCGCCTGCGCATCGCAGCCATCTTCAATAAGCAAGTGGCAGCTTAACGAATCGAGTCCGGAAGTGATCGTCCAAATATGCAAATCATGGACATCGGCCACCCCGTCAATGCCGGAAAGCGCCGCTTTGACTTCTGCTTGATCAATAGCCACAGGCGTTCCTTCCATTAAAATGTGCACCGTCTGCCGAACGACGGCGAAGGCCCCTCGCAAAATCAAAACGGCGACCAAGATGGAAATGAGCGGATCGGCCGCATACCAGCCAAACAGCCACATGACAAGCCCCGCCGCGATCGCGCCGACCGAACCTAGCGCATCACCGAGGACATGAAGATACGCGCTGCGGACATTGACGTTTTCTTTGACGTCTCCTTGGCGCAACAACACCCACGCGCTGACGAGATTGGCCACCAACCCGACAGCGGCCACGATCATCATTGTTCCACTCTCGACTTCAGGTGGGTGTACTAATCGTTCTATTGCTTCCCAAATAATCCAAATCGCAATGATCACTAACGTGACCCCGTTTACGAGCGCCGCTAAAATCTCAAACCGGTAAAATCCATACGTTCTCTTTGGCGACACAGGCCTCGATGCCAGCCACACCGCCACCAAGCTTAATAGAAGCGAAGCCGCATCACTCAGCATATGCCCCGAATCGGAAAGAAGAGCCAAGCTGTTCGTCACAAGCCCGCCGACAAACTCGAGCACCATAATCCCGACCGTTACGCTAAAGGCGATCGCTAACCCTTTTTGATTGCCCTCTCTGCTTTGATGATGCCCGTGATGGTGATCGCAATGGCCATGCGCATGATGATGCATCCATTCTCTCCCCCTCATGAATGTTGAGCGTGATCAACCGCCTGCTTGAGCAACGAAATGACATGTTCGTCATCGCACGAGTACACCAACATTTTCCCCTCACGGCGATATTTGACAAGCCGCAACGTCCGCAGCAGCGCCAACTGATGGGAAACCGCCGATTGCGACATGCCGAGCACTTCCGCCATATGGCCAACATGGCATTCTTCCTGGGAAAGCAAATACAAAATTTTGATCCGTGTCGGATCGGCTAACGCTTTAAAAATCTGTGCCACTTCCTCAATTACACGTGGATCTAAAAACGAATGATCCTCTGCGTTCATGGCTGTTCCCCCATATTTTAATATATGAGCATTTGTTCATATATATGAATCATAACCGACCTTTTTTTCATTGTCAACTCATTTGCCTCGCTACAAACCGCCACTAACTGACATTTCCACCATAGCAGCCAAACAAAAAGAGGCCTGACCCAAAAGTCGGCCTGCCTTCCACATAGACACAACATATAGAACGAACCGGAAAGATGTGTAGAACAAGCGATCTCCCCTTTTGCGATGCTCTCTCGCCCATTACGGTTTCAGCCGCACCGCCGTCCCCGTGGCAATGCACATCATCATGCCATCGCGCAGTGTTTCAAAGTCGAGATCCACCCCGATCACAGCGTTGGCACCAAGGCTTCTCGCCTGATTGACCATCTCCTTGATCGCCATCTCCCGCCCTTCGGCCAACTTGCTTTCATACGTTCCGCTTCGCCCGCCGATAATATCGGTAATGCTGGCAAGAAAATCGCGAACGACATTGGCGCCCAAAATGACCTCTCCCGCGACAATGCCTAAGTATTCCTCGATTTCTTTTCCTTGAATGGTACTGGTCGTTGTCACAATCACAAGCAATCCCCTCCCGCTCGCTCATAAACAGTTTGATTCGTTGCTGTTCCTTTATTGCCGAGCCGCTTTATACATATGGAGCACGATCGAAATACATCATATGAGCGACGGCTGAAAACATAAACGCTTGCCACATCGTTTTCATCGGTCCTCACCTCCCGCAAACAAACACCAACCATCCATTTGTTGAGAGACAACAGCCCAACTAACGGTGGTTTACATCATTTTACCATATTGACGAGCCAACCGCCAGCGGTTTAGGAGACCGTTGATTTAAGCGGGCAAGCTGCTGATCAAGCCCGTTTCTCAAATAGAAAAGCCTCGTCGCATCACGATCACATTTCAAACGATCCCCCATTGCTCAAAAGAAACAACCGTTTTTCACCAGCCTTTTAGGCCATTCATAGAAGTGACGGTTCTAGAAGGCTGGATGATTTGAAAAATCGTGACCCCGTCCTTTTTCCGGGCGGTTTCTTTTGAACAGATGCACAATCCCCTCAAAAGAAGGGATACTCACCAAGTCGCCATTGGAGTAAGCTTAACGATAGCAGGCTTTCTTTTGTCGTTGCGCCCCATCCTAAAAGACAGGTGAAAAACACCAAGATCACCGACTACTTGATTGATCATGTATCCCCTCCCATCCTAAAGGGGCGGTGATTTACTCGCGCAACCGTTTCCCAGCATCGTTTTTCAAATAGAAAAGCCTTGCAACAGTGCACACTTTTTTCACCGCCCAAAGGAAACCGATGTTTTTCACCAGCCTTCTAAAAGGCAAGGGAAACGCCTTTTCGCTCTGCCCGGGGCGCCCGACAGGAACGGAAAACGGATCTGATCGAATCCGGAGCCGCCGACTTTTTCTTACCCACCGCTCTCCTCAAGCATCGGCGCATTCAACAACGAAAAAATGAATGAATATTCATTCTTTGTGGTATAATGGTGGCAGTATCTGCACACAAAGGGAGGAACGCTCGCCATGTGGATCCATAAAATCATCAAAAAACGATTTGAAGCCGAAACGGTCAACAACGTGCACATCGCCAAAGCGACCGCTTCGTTTCAAGGCGTTCGGCTTACGGTCCGCTGCTTCATCGCAGACGGCGTTCTCATTGATACCGGAGCCAAATCGATGGAAAGCGAGTTCGCCTCGTTTTTTCAGCAGCACGACATCGATCAAGTCGTCATCACCCATTACCATGAAGACCATACCGGTTGTGCGGCGTTTTTGCAACAAACGATGGGATTGCCCATCTATATGAATGAACCGATGATCGAGTATTGCCGACAAAAGGCGGATTATCCGCTGTATCGGAAAATCTTTTGGGGAAAGCGCGACCCGTTTGCCGCCGAGCCCATCGGCGCTGTGTTTTCCTCGCGAAACGCCACATGGGAGGTGATTCCGACACCGGGCCATGCCGTGGACCATGTCGTCTTTTTGAATCGCGAAACGGGCCAGCTGTTTAGCGGCGACTTATACTGCCAAGAGAAAACGAAAGTCATCCTGCGCGAAGAAGACATCCCGACGATCATCGCCTCGTTGCAACGCGTGTTGGCGCACGACTTCGGCGACGTCTTCTGCGCCCACGCCGGCTACCTTCCGAACGGGCGTGAGGCGCTGCAGCGGAAGCTCGACTACTTGCTTGAACTACAGGATACGATCATCGACCTGTACAAAAACGGAATGCCGCCCAAACAAATGCAAGCGCTCCTGTTTCCGAAAAAATATCCGATCGTCTTTTTTTCCGGCGGAGAGTGGGACTCGCTCCATATCATCCGTTCCGTCATTCGGCACTACCAAGCGAAGCAGCAGGCCAGCTGAAGCCGCCCCTTGCTTGCCGCCGTTAAACGCTGAGAAGGCTGGCGAAAAACAACGTCAAGGCAAACAGCGGTTTTTCACCAACCTTTTAGGGCAGCTCCCCGCTGCCCTTTTTCCTTTTTTAGAAAACAGACCGACCCGCTCGCACCGATATGACCGCTACCTCCTATGCCCACGGTCGCAAACCAGAGCTGCGCCTCTGGCTTCTCCGTTCGCCCGGCGTATGATATGCTAGTAGAAAAAAGAGGCTCTTCACCAAAAGCTGGACTTGATTTTTCATCACGTACCTTACTTATGTAGCCAAGAAAGAAACGATTTTTTGCATACACTTGTTCAAAGAAAGGTACCGTCTGGCAAGTCCTTGTTGGGGTGATGAGCCAAAAAAGAAAAGGTGTGGATATGGGATCGTACGTTGTTGTCGGAGCTGGTATTTTAGGGGCGGCGACGGCTTACCACTTAGCCAAAGAAGGGGCGGCGGTCACGATCATCGACCGCCATGACAAAGGACAAGCGACCGATGCGGCGGCGGGGATCGTCTGCCCTTGGCTGTCGCAGCGCCGCAACCAAAAATGGTATCGGCTAGCGAAAAATGGGGCGGCGTTTTACCCTTCCCTTATCGAAGAGCTGCAATCTTATGGGGAAACAGAAACCGGTTATGCTCGTGTCGGTGCCCTCTGCTTGCATACCGATGAACAAAAGCTGGAACAGATGGCGGAGCGCGCGCGCAAACGGCGCGAAGAAGCACCAGAAATCGGGGACATCGTGCGACTTGGGCCGAACGAGGCGAAAAGGCTGTTTCCACCGTTAGCCGAAACATTCGATGCGATTTATGTCAGCGGAGCTGCCCGCGTCAACGGCCGGGCATTGCGCGACGCGCTCATCAACGCGGCCCGCAAGCTCGGCGCCGTCCACGTCCGCGCCAACGCTCGCCTGCTCCATCAAGGGGCACGCATCATTGGCGTCGACGCTGACGGTACGACCTATGCGGCTGAAGCCGTCATCGTCACAGCCGGCGTGTGGGCCTGCGAGCTGCTTCGCCCTCTCGGCATCGAGCTGCTCGTCACTCCGCAAAAAGGGCAGCTGATCCACTTGGAACATCCGAATCAGGACACTTCCGAGTGGCCGGTGGTCATGCCGCCGAACCATCACTATATGCTCGCTTTCCCAAAAGGGCGAATGGTGATCGGAACGACGCACGAAGACGAGGCAGGATGGGACGCCCGCCCTACGGCCGGAGGAATGCACGAATTGTTGAACCAAGCGCTTGCGCTTGCACCAGGCCTCTCCACGTTTACTTATGTCGAGACACGAGTCGGATTCCGACCGCGCACACCGGGCTTTCTCCCCGTCTTTGGGGCGCTTCCGGGGCTATCTGGACTGTATATCGGCAACGGACTAGGCTCGTCAGGCCTCACCGTCGGCCCTTATGTCGGCAAGGAACTGGCCAAACTTGTTCTCGGCCTGCCGACCGAACTCGACCCGAACGACTACGAAGTGTCGACCGCCATCGTGCCGAGCCGTCCCTGACCGGTTTGATCAGGAACATGCCGATCTGCCGGCGCTTGATCTGCTCGTGCTCTCACGGCCCGAAGCGCGGCCAACCGTTTCGGCCGACAAACCGCAGGGCAAAGCGAAGCGACGAAATTCAGCTTTGCCCTTCGTATTGTTTCAGCTGTTCTGTCAGCTTATAAAACAGCTCCATGTCCTTGCGATCCAGCGCTTGATCGATTTGCAGCTTCAAACGCGCGACTTCATGGCGCTTCAACGCCTCATCGAGCACCTGTCCTGCCGCTTTCGCCATTTTCTCATGGCGTTCATGCCGCCTCACATTTTCAAACGCTTGATGGTCAATCAATCGGAGATAAGAAACGTTTCGCAGCTTCCCCGGAAAGTGAAGCGTTACATAGAGCGGTTCATTTGGATGCAGCGCCAAATCGCCCATAATCGACGCTAGGCTCGTGCTTTTTTGGCCGCGCCGATAAAAGACTAGCCCTTCCTCCTCGACCTCGACCGCTGCACTGGAAACAACGAGCCACCGCGCCTGCCTTTGGTCCGTTTCGGTAAAATGCATATTCTCAAGCAAATGGGGGTGCTGCAGCAAATAACGAAGCACAAAGCGGGCGTCAGGATGCTTTAACCGATGCGTTTGCAAAAACGACGTCAAAAAACGGCGCTTTTCTAGCGGCGACACCCATCTCATCGCCCCACCCCTTTTCGATCAGCTATAATTAGAACGTAGTTTCGATCTCCATGTCCCGCCTCTATCACCTAACAAGCAGGCACGGTGACAAGAAGAACGAACAATCCCATGGAAAACGAAAAGGCAACTTATATATTCAAAATCAAATTATTTCCATATTCGTTGTAGCCGAAACCATTCTTGCAAGTATCCAAAAAATGAAACTGGAGACATAATCATTTGATAACAAAGAACAAACAATACAAATCCAACACGGTTTCGGCGAACCCGCAAACCCAGCATACGAAACACGTATCGTTGGTATCGATAAAGCGCGCCGTACGCTAACAAAGAGAGGGGAATTACCCATAATGTCATCGGTCCAACAATATAATAATAGCCGAACCAAGCCGCAATAAATCCCGGAAGCCAACATAACGTATAAACCGCATCCAAATAGGGAAGAACAAGATTGATCATAGTTAAATACTTGACAAACCCTTGTGGTTGCTGCCACGGTTTGACAGCTTTTAAAGCTTCAATCATTCCCCGGGCCCAACGCGCCCGCTGACGACAAAAATGGCGCCATGACGACGGAACATCTGTAAATGCCACTGCCTGAGGCTCAAAATAAATTTTCCATCCTCTCTCCAACAAGCGCCAAGAGAGAACGATATCTTCCCCAATCGCATTTGGCCATCCTCCCACAGTTCGGAGGCACTCCACCTTATACAAACTATACGCCCCTTGAGCAACTAGAGTCCCTTGATACAATCCTTGCATCCTTTTAATGGAAGCAATCCCTAGAAAATAGTCCCATTCTTGCATTTTGGTCAAAAGATTCTCCCGGCTGTTTCTCACTAACACAGCGCCAGCTACAGCACAAACATCCGCGGGGGCCGATTCCATTCTGGCAATCAAGTACCGGACGGCAGATCGATGAAGCAATGTATCGGCATCTAAAGTGATCACATAATCGGTACGGACGTGAGCAAGCCCGCGATTCAAGGCATGAAACTTTCCAAGCTCTTTTTCTTCTAAAATCTCTATAGGCAATTGACACTGATCAGCTGCTTCTTTCGCCACTTGAGCCGTTCCATCCGACGAATCATTATCGACGAGAAGAAGGTGGATATCACCGTTATAATCTTGCTTAGCAATATAAGCGATTGTATTGGCGATGCGCTTCGCTTCATTTCGAGCGGCAATCAAAATGGTTACCGGCCTTTTTGGGTCCTCGGTTTTAAAAGGTGGTTGGCGATCCAGCAACAAGCTGATGACAAAAAAAGCGGTCAAATAGCCTGGAATATAAGCCAATCCAGTGATCACCACCACAGCCAACGGAAAGCCAATAAGATTCTTTAAATCTTTCAACCACGGAATAGAAAGATAAATACTAATCCCCATCCATAACCAAGCTACCACATGACTAATAAGGAATTTATGTTTCACTGGAATGTATCGTTCCTTCTGTCGCTGTGGTTGCGGTTGAAGCGGACTTAACGGAATGTTCATATTTATATTTCCCCCCCCCTAATTACAACCTTTTATAAGCGTTAAAATAGCGAACACTGAAAAAAGCTGATGATTTTAAGGAAACAAGACGCTTATCAATCTCGTTTTTTCAATATAGAAAAGCCATGTTCGTATCCGAATCGCCTTTCAAACGATCCTCATCGCTCAAGAGAAACAACCGTTTTTCACCAGCCTTCTAAGAGGCTGGTGACTTAATCGCGATACGTGTTTATCATGTCATTTCTCAATTAGAAAAACCTTGTTGCATCGATCCTACTTCTCATGCGTTCTCCCATTGATGAAACGAATCAGCGGTTTTTTACCGCCCCCTGAGAATTGATGAAATAAGGGCGTCCCAATTCATGAGGAACACCCTTTCTAAGCCAAAAGTGAGTTTTTTTATTTCCCCACTCACGGGATTGTCGCCTGTCACGTTCTTTGCCTGCAAAAATCGCCTTATCTAACTGAACAGCTACGAATCTCCTGAAATCTTCTGATTCGTCTTTCTATTATTCTAGCTAATATGAGGAGTTCATCATCACCCGATCAGTTTACCATATACCCCGTTCTCGCTTCAAGCATTTAATGCGGCGAGAGTCAGTCAAGACTTCGTGGAGAACATTTTTTTGGTCTATTACGGGCGTTGTCAATCACCGGTTGATAGACCATTTTGAGGAATTGATATCGTAAGCGATTTCGGACTCTCATCCCTCATCTATATATGGTTTTTATACCCATTTTTTACATTCATAAACCATCCCGACGCGCCGACAGCCACTCCCGATCGTCCCGGATGCATCCCGGCATCGACTCGATCCGGCGGATCATTTCGGCCAACGACTCTTCTCTGGCTTCGTCCCCTAACGTACCGATGGCACTGTTTAGCTCCACGAGAAGCCCCTCCTCGTCTTGCTTCGCCAGCTTCTTCCGCACCTCCCGCCAACGCGGGTGGCCGGACAGACACTGACGAAGCTCCCGCGCCACATGGAACCGATCCAACTGAAAGCACGCCCGCTTTCCGAAATACTCCCAGCAGGCCGACCGCCGTTTCCTCGAGGCAAGGACGGATCGATTGGGCTCCATCAAAGCCCAGCTCGGCATCCAACAAGAAGGTATACGCCCCTGCCTGCCGATCATAGTAGTAGTTCCATCGGAACGTCACGTCTCCAAACAGCGTTTGGAGGGTGGTCGGCCGTTTGTCTTTCAGCTGATAGCGGCGCTTGTCCCTGGCTTCCGCCAGTTGTTGATCGATTTCCTCCAAAAGGGACGCCAACAAGGTGGCAAACACGTTTTGACGGGTTCTCAACAATGGTTCCTCCAGCTCTTTTCATAAAGGCCATTGTGTGGTAAGATGTTTCATGGACGCTCTCCCTCCTGTTTTCGGTTGGTGTCAACAATCACTATCATAGCAGGGAGAGAGTCCTTTTTGCATGAAATTCGCTTTTTTCCTACCGCGCTTTGCTTGGTGGCCCCGACGAGCGTCGCGAACAAAAGTTCGTAATCCTCATCAGGGATCCTTCCTGAACGTCACCCACAAATATTTTACTCACACATGCGGCGAGGGGGAATTTTTCCAAAAAAGCGAACTCCCCGCCACCTAGGCTTCGCTTAGAGGTGGAAGGCTTCAAGCGACTTTTGCGTGTTCACCGAACGGTCAGCCACACACAAGAGCCCTTTGTACTTTCCTTCGCTCCGCAGGCGTCCGTTCTACCAATAGATGACCACATCCGTCGGCGATCACCAACCGCCCTTCATCTCCTACACATCGGGCGTTGCCCTATACATTCCTTGAGGCAAGAGATTTCTGTCGGAAATGACCTTAAAAGACCGAGCCGGTCAACACCTAAGCTTGTCCATCCTTTAATCTTATCCTGCCTGAACAAAACTGTGATGATTCAATTCAAGTGCTTTGGCTGTAGACGCCTGCACTTGCCGCAGCAGCGGTTCATTGTTCATCAGCGATTGGCCGTAGGAAGGAATCATCTCCTTCACTTTCCGCCCCCACTCGCTCATCCGATCGGGGAAGCATTTTTCAATGACTTCCAGCATGACATGAACCGCCGTCGATGCGCCCGGCGATGCACCAAGCAGCGCCGCGATCGAACCGTCAGCCGCATGGACGACCTCGGTGCCGAACTGCAATGTCCCTTTGCCGCCGGATTCCGTGTCTTTGATCACTTGCACTCGTTGTCCGGCCACGATGATCTCCCACTCGTCGCTTTGCGCGGTCGGCACAAATTCGCGCAGCTCTTGCATGCGCTGTTCTTTGGACAACAGCACTTGCTGGATCAAATAGCTCGTCAAAGCCATATTTTTTACGCCCGCCGCTATCATCGTCAACACGTTATGCGGCTTGACCGAAGTAAACAGGTCGAGCATCGAGCCGTTTTTCAGAAACTTCGGCGAAAAACCGGCAAACGGCCCGAACAGCAACATCTTCTGATTGTCGATAAACCGTGTGTCCAAATGCGGAACCGACATCGGCGGCGCGCCGACTTTCGCTTTGCCGTACACTTTCGCGTGATGCTTTTCCACCACTTCCGGGTTGTTGCACACCATAAACAGCCCGCTGACCGGAAAGCCGCCAATGCCTTTTCCTTCTGGAATGCCGGACTTTTGCAACAAGTGAAGGCTGCCTCCCCCGGCCCCGATGAAAACGAACTTCGCTGCATGCCGTTCGACAACGCCGCTGTCTAAATTCCGCACTTTCAGCTCCCACAAACCATCACTTGTCCGTTTGATATCTTCCACATGGTGGCGGTAATGAATCTCCACGTTTTTCCGTTTTAAATGTTCAAACAGCTCACGCGTCAACGCTCCAAAGTTCACATCCGTCCCTGATTCAATTCGCGTCGCCGCCAGCGGCTCCGTCACTGTCCGATCTTCCATCATGAGCGGCACCCATTCGGCCAGCTTTTTCGGGTCATCGGAAAATTCCATGCCTTTAAACAGCGGATTGGCCGCCATCGTTTCATACCGCTTTTTCAAAAACGCCACATTGTCCGCGCCTTGCACGAAGCTCATGTGCGGCAGCGGGCGAATGAACGTTTTCGGATCGCGAAGCACTCCGCTGTTCACCAAATGAGCCCAAAACTGTAAGGAAACATAAAACTGTTCATTGATTTTAATGGCTTTGCTAATGTCGATCGACCCGTCCGGCTTCTCCACCGTATAGTTCAGTTCACAAAGCGCCGCATGCCCCGTCCCAGCGTTATTCCACTCATTTGAGCTTTCCACACCGGCTTCTTCCAACCTTTCAAACACCGTGATCTCCCACTCCGGCGCCAATTCCTTCAACAGCGTCCCCAATGTCGCACTCATAATGCCAGCGCCGATTAAGATCACATCAGTTTTTGCTTGTTTGTTGCCCATCATTACCATCCCTATCCATGAATAGTTGTAAAAGAGCATCGAGCGATCGCTCGAAATGATTCCACCGATACCCCTTTTATTTTTGAGGGCGATTCCGACATTTATTATAACACAATTGATTAATAGTATGTCACTATTATTGATTTGAACAAAAATATATTAATATAATTCAATGTACCGTTGCATATTCATGACATCAACACAGCCATCCCAACATCGCCCTTCATAATAATTTTACAAAATCGTTGAATATTTCGCCACCATCTCGAGAAAAAACGCAGAAATTTTTCAAGAAGGCTGATGAAAAACAAACGAAATCATTTTATAGCAGCAAAAAAGACGGCTCCATGCCGCCAAAGCGTCATATAAGCCATCTACACCCGAAACATTCCAAGGTGACATCCATCGTATTAGGCAATCGTTTTTTCAATTTCTCTAACAAATGGCTCGTGCGAAGTATTCTCTAAAAAATCTTCGAATATTTCATCAAGTTGCAAGTTGAGATCTTCATTGACCTCATTCCTGTCCTCGTCATAAATCTCAAAGTGGCTGTACTTCCATTGATCAAATGTTTCCCTAAGCAAGTCACAGTATGTCACCCAACGCTTTCCATAGTTAGACATATACGTCGGCACCCATTGATCAATGTAAACGTTGTTTAACAACTCATCTAACGGAGAACAATAAAATCGCGAGCCCTTACTTCTTCCCAGCGATCGGACAAGCTCGGCGAACTCTTCCTTCTTCATTTTCCTCACTTCACCGGAATAGTCATAGCTGATCTTGCCGTTGTATGGATTGATGAATGGTTCAGCGGTGTATATCCATTGGTGCGGTATATGCGTTTGAATCACTTCCATGAGCATTCGGGCAATGAGTTGCGGGATATCACGGAAATCCAATTTTTGTCTTCCTCCCTCACAAGAAGATGCGAAACAACACCTTCTTTCATCCCGCAATGGAAACCGTAGGATGAAAGGCGCCGAATTTCGTAATCAAGCAAGGCGCTTCCGCGGTCACGGTCTTCACAAACGCTGCGGCCCTTCGGCATCCTTAGGCCATACCGTCCATACGATGATCAATTGGCCGCTTGTCGTCACCAACCTTCTTATTCCCTTGGGCATCCCCTTGTTTTTTATTTCCCTACTCTTCAATCCCCGAACATCTTCCTCTAGAAGATCCACCAACCGAGCAATGTCTTCCACCGTCATTCCTTTGCGCTCCATGTTACGAATCAGCTGTTTCATTCCTTGTTGAATTCCACGTTCGATCCCTTCTTCCAACCCCTCCTTCCTTCCCTTTTGCTCATAGGAAATGATCAGCCCCAACATGTTCTCTTTTTCTTTCGTTTCCATCGCCTTTACTTCTCTTTACAGTTGTTGTTCTTCCTCCTCCGACAACTTCACATACGTTTCAAAAAAGCCCAAGAGCAGCCGCTGCCTCGCTTCATCCAGCTCCAATCGCACCAACATGCGCAAAAACTCTTTTTTCAACTCGACTTTCTCACTTTCAGTATACCCCATTTTGCCAAGCAGCGCAGCCGCAACGCAATCGGATTGTCATGCCGAATAGAATCCCACCAGTGTTTCTTGCGCAGCTCCATCGGGAAAAAGGGGAACTGCAACACCTCGCCAAAGGGAAACTCAATCGAAAACACGGACGGTTCATCACGGAGGGCATCATGGCTGAAGACGGCAACGAGAATAATGCGGATACGGTATTTTTCAAACAAACGGCTGAAATAGACAAACATGCGCTTCGGAAAGGACGACTGCACGTTGCTTTGATTCCCCACATGAACGATGATCAGTCCATCTTCCCCTTTCAGCTTCGTCTCGATCGACAGATCAACGCTGTATTTTTCTCCTGCGGTCACATCGGTGAACAGTTCTTCGGACAAAAAGGACAAATGGCGGAAATCGATATGCTCGTGCATGTCGGGGAAAAAGAGGAAGAAAAACTCTTCGAAGAACGTCTGGATCAGCTCTTTGAACAATCGGTCATGGTCAATGGCCATCCGATCACCTCACGATGAAGATGTTCACCAACTATCATTCGTGAGCACGAGGCGAAAATCCTGCATGTACGATATAAAAAATGAAGAGCCAGGAAAAAAGCTCTCCGTTTTGTGCTTGCTCCCCGTCATACAAACAGTATCGAACGCTCGTGTTACGAACGGAATGGTTGAAACGCCACACTTGATTAACCCAGCTATTTCTTGATTTCGGTTTGGCCTCGTTAAACACTTCGTCTGCCTTCTGTTGAAGCTGTTGCTTTGATGAAAAATGCCTTGGGTTTCCTAACTGCGCCCAGCCGATCGATGCGATGCCCTTTTCCAGCCAAAGCGGAATCAGTTCATTGCGGTCGCCCGCGCGGATCATCCACCATTTTGACATTCGGGTTCCTCCTTTTTGCAAAAAGAAATCGCTCCGCTTGTGAAGCAACCATTCTTCTAAAAACAGGAGCTGAAACAATGAGCATGTAGCTCCCCGCTGTAGACAATACGTTTAGGATGGGGCAAAACGAACAACCCGTATAACCTAAGCCCATCCATCGGTGTTCTTCACCTAATTACAAACTGTTTAATCGATTTCGTTCAATTTTGATCGTATGATCTTTCCCATCCAATACATCTGCGCGCTTGCTGCCGTAGAGGCGAAGCTTGGGAGAGCCTTTCACCGCTTTTATGGAAAGCCGCGGAGTTCCTCGAACTTGTTGTCTTTGCAGGTCGACACACTCGAGAAACTCATTCCAACGGACGATGGCAATCACTTGATTGGAGTCACTCGGCTGTTTCTGTGCGCAGACAAATGCAAACATGATTTCTTTTTCCTTGCTGTGTTCGAGATAAATCTTGTTAATTTCTGCAATCTCATGATCACTGAATACAAACGACCAAGTGAAATCTTTGGAGCCGGATGGATTCGTGTTGTATTTCGTGTACATAATATAGCTCGCTTTATTCGTCGTGACTTCATAAATTTGTCGGTTGTCATTTTCCTTTTCAAACAGCGCCGGCGCCAACCCGCCGTTGACCAGCGCGGAAAGAAGTGCTCCATAGTAATAATCCGCTTTACGAATCGTTGCCATCCCGTGACCCCTCCCTTTGTCATAGATAAAAAGATTCAGTTGATTTGATTGTATCAACTTTTGTAAAACGTTGCCGTCGAACTTTGTCGACCAATCAAAAAATACAAAAAGAGCGGTGCGGTGCTGCTCCCTTTTCTATACCGATGGCGAAGCGATGAAAACACATAACACTTCCGCTTTGAAACTCATTTTTTATCAACTCCTATTTCTCTAAGTGTGCAATACACTAGCGCCCTGTTGCTGCTCAGAAATGTGCTCTTGGATGTCTCAAAGATTTTGCATTCAACCGGGGCAATTCATAATGTAATGCTAAGACAAAACAGAAGCCCGCTTGGCTTCTGTTTTGTCCCCACCTTCAACGGCTTAAGGCTCGTAACATAAACCGCTCGACATCATTCTCCGGTCCGATGAATTCCACATCCGTTCCGATGTCTTGGAAGTGTTTGCGGGCGAAGGCTGTTTCATCTCATTCACAACGACTAACCGCCAAGACTGGAATTCGTTGCTCAGTATACTCAAATTTCATTAAAAAAATATTGGATCGAAGTATTCGCACTTAAGTGCTGCCCACGGCTGTGTGCACATGCGGCGAAACGAGCCTCCTCCCCCCCTGCCCCAGAGTGTACTTTTTACTGACCTTCTAGCGATCACAAATATATAAAAACAGTTGTCCCAATTCCCCTTCCTCTAACTTTCGGATTAGGCTGCCCAACTCCCTATAGAATGAAGGATAAATGCTGCTAATGCTTTCTATTTCGTATTGCAACGCTTCTTCAGATGATGCCGATTGTATCCCCGTTAGTAATTGCCTTTGCTTCTCGACAGGGTACCCTTTTTCGTTCATGAATATTAGTACATTCTTGATTTGTTGAATAAATAACGGCGAGCTCTCCGCCCATTCATCGATTCGTTTCCGCCAATCCCCATTTTGTATGCTAGAGTTTTCAGACGAATTCTTTTCAAACAGCTGTTTTAATGCATAATATAACTCCTTCACTTCCGCTTCTGAAAGGGTAACTCCCTTGCCCATTTTCGCATGTGAGGCATCCCAATCCCGTATATCATATTTCGGAGGATATCCGTTCCAGCTCACAAGATTTAGTTCCTTATTCCATCCTTTGGGCGAACTAGACAACGTCGCAATTCGTTTTTTGATTTCAAACTGAATCGTTGCCAAACAAACCACTCCCTTACTTGGAATATATACTTGAATCAAAGCCAAAGGCATCGTAATCTTCTTTATAGAAATTTCTTACAAAAGGACAAATACTTCTAAAGTTGCGGCCAGTATACATCAACTGCACTTCTTTTTTTGCACGAGTGATTGCGACATAAAGAACTTTCTTTTCATCATTGAGTATAGCTTCAAAATCTGCCTTGTAGCCGTCACTATTTTTATTGTCACCGGCTCGTTTATCCAACTCTTCAATCCTCTTTTTATTCGGATAATGATCACGGTCAAAATGAATCAAAAATACATAATCAAACTCAAGTCCTTTGACACTATATGCATCTGTAAACAAAATCGGCTTTTTTTGTTTGTTCAAGTCAAATCTTCTTCCATATTGGGATGAGGTGATGACATCAAAGTGTTTCTTTAATTCCATAAGAACCGAACATTGACTAATCGCATATGTATCTCCATCATGGCGGTGGATAACAGCAATTGTCGCATCCGGATCGTTTTTCTGAATCACTTTTACTTGGTTCACTAGATGACAACTCAGTTCTTTCGAGCTCGGGAAAAAGTAAATCGACGGTTTTTTTCCTTCCCTCACAAAACGTTGATCATCCAAACGGTCGTTTTCTGCATCAATGAACTCCAAACTGCTCGCCAGTTTCATGATTTGTTTTGTTGATCGGTAGTTTGTTCGCAAGTTTTTCGTTTTTCTCCCCTCGATGTGCAATCCTAAATCCCGATACGAGAACGGGCTTCGTTTGTAAATACGTTGCTTTGGATCGCCGGAGACAACAATTGATTTTTTGGCCAATCCGACCAAGGCCTTTAATTGCATCGCCTGCAAATCCTGAACTTCATCGACAAAAATATAGTCGTACTTCAATGAATCCGGAATATCGTCAAAATATTTCAGCAGCAACAAAGCATAATCTTCCAAATCTAAATGATCGTGAAACTGTTTTTTTAACATTTTCTCATATTCCTTATACAAATAGAAAATCGTTCGGCGCTGCTCTTTGGTTAATCGCGGGATGTTCCCCCTTCCCGCCCGTTCACAATGATAGTACGATTCTTCTGTGACAAAACCGTTCGCTTTCATCCAAAGAATTTCATCCATTAAAAACGTACCCGCATGGGTTTTATAAAGTTTTTGTTCCAGCGGCAGCTTTTTATATTCTTCGCTTTCCATAAACGTATCTACAAGCGCTATCGTACGGCGTGTAATGGCGTCCTCATAGCGCCGCAAGTTTTCAAGGTTGATCCGTAAAAACTCTGCATTGGGAAAACCAATTTCCCTTAAAATCCTCGCCGCCATATAGTGAAAAGTTTCCATATGCAATGTATGTTTATCTTTGATCTCATGAAACTTGCTTGACTGCTCGATTCGTTTTCTGGCATCTTCAACAAGCGTCGTATTAAACGAACAATATAAAATGCGCTTCGGTTCATTTTCCTGTTCCATGACTTTTAGTAACTTATAAATTAATGTCAGACTTTTACCGGTGCCTGCCGAACCGTTGATCAACATTTGGTCTTCGTCTTGCTGGACAACGGAAATTTGTTCAGGGCTTAGCGTAATATTAGGCAACAGACCATGGGCATCGAAGTAATTTTGCCAAGCTCGCGCTGATCGTCTGGCAAAGTCTAGACGTTTCTTACGGAGATCAGCTGTCGTTTGCATCGATGACATATTCACCGTCCTTACAAACATGCAGGAATGGACACATGCGGCAATGTTGTCCACTTCTTGCTTCGATTTCCTTTGTTTGAACACTTGCAAGAAATTCTTTTATATGCTCGTCAATTCGGAAGGTGTCATGGTCATATTGATATTTCGCTTTCCAATTTTTTGTGACCATATATTTGCTTCCTAAACGTTGAAGCCGCTTCATTGCCTTTGGATAATAAATATTTTGATATGATTTATACGTTCTTAGGCTGGAGCGATAGGTTGTATCCAACAAGTTCTGCTTGTGCGCGTTTGTCCATTGCGGAAATAAAGGGAATATGGTCTCCCGCACCAGCGCTTCTCCATCCCCTTGTTCAGCAAGAAGTTTGCCGATGATCGCAAAAGCTTGTTGTTGGTGAAAATCGTTTTCGTAAATCGGATGATGTTCAACAAACGCATTGAAAAAGAATTTTCGCTGACAAAAATCGCTGTCCAGCCATAGTAAATCAGGTATAGCCTGTAACGGTTCTTTCGTTATCTCTTCTTGGACAACAGTCTCTTCTTTCCATTTCCACTCATCAGGTTGCTCCTCTGCAACTTCTTCCGTTTGCTCATACAATTCCTGTAAGATAGTGAAATAAATGCTTGGTCCATCATGATCGTACAAATCTTTAATATAGCTAAAAGTAATTTGTCCCTTGCTATATGCTAGAAGATGATAAATGGAATATAGCGCAGTATTTCTCGTAACATTTCGTGAGTAATAATCGACTATAAGTGCATTTATTCGCATGATTCGATTCTCAGCAACAAATGAACGGCGAATGCATTCTTTCAACCAACTATATGTCAACAAGTGAGGCATTTCAGACTGTTTCCAAGGAAACGTTTGCAACGATAAGCCTGTTACGTGCATGTTATGTGCAATCAACGTTTTTCCAACCAACTGGTCAATGTTTACAATTTGTGGACTGCCTTGATCATCGTCTTCCTCATCTTCCTCTGTACCTAAGTGCAATGTAATAAATTGGTACAACTCTTCCATCGTAAACTCCCAGTCAGCAGGAATAGAAACGGAAAATAACTTTTCCATCTTTTGTTTAGCACTAGGTTCCCACTGGCCGCTCACAGCCACATAGATGTCGTTCAGTTCTTTAATATACACCCTGACATTTCTCTTTTCCCTTTCCCCCAATAGCAGACGGTTCACTTTTCGAGCCAAATCTTTTGTGCATTCAATCAACTGCTTGACAGTGATTTCGTATCGAGACTGATGCACATATGGAAAACAGCGAAACGGGTTGCTTAAATAGCGCTTCAGTCGGTGGCTCCCCGCCTGTTCCTTCGCAGTTTCATCAAATACGCGGCTGACTTCTTGAAGATCAACAAGCGCTTGCAGGCGTTCCATGATATCTCGAAAACTTTTCACGCCGTCCATATAACTGCGCAAATCAATCAGCAACGTCAATGCTTGCGTGCCGTTTACATGTCCAAACTGCACCCACCCTGACGTCATCATGTTGACGTAATCGTCATAAGTTAAGACAATGCCATCGTTTGTTTTTCTGCAGTTTTGCAAAGACAAGAAAAATTGTCCATAGCGGCTGGCGTAAAAATGATCATTTCTAGCGCAATTTGTGTATATGTTTAAATCCTTTTCAAATTTAGCCACCACTTCATGATGGTTTCTTACAATCGGATGTTTTTGCAAATACTCTTTAAATTCTGTCGGATGACCAAAAGTGAGAAAACGAACGTGGCGCAATGGATCTTCCTGATCTAGAAAACGATCGCCCAAATAGCGAGCAAATTTCGCGCCTCGGCGCGGCTGGGAATTCTCGACGCATTCCCAACGGCTATACTCGCTTCCGCTCACCCGCTCATAAATTTCACGCCATGTTTGATAAACATTTAGAGCATTGGAATTGAATGGAATATAAAATATGACATGCAATCCTATTTGTTGCAATTGATAAAACATCATCATCCGTACAGCATCAATGTAATCGAAATGATGAACACATACGGTATGAATGTCAGTATCAATATTCAATGTCTCCGCTATTTTTTTCTTGGTCAGATGTGCTCGTTCTTGCCGATAGCTGACGACGATAGGGTCATGTCTGAGCTGCTCGAACATGCCAATCAGAAATTTTTGTTCTTCCTTCAGCTGCATGCTCGGAAAGTCAAACAACCGTGTCATCCCCATTTCGATTAAAAAACGGAGAGATAAATAAAAATCGCGAACCTTCTTCTCTAAATAGTCCATCGATTCTTCCGAAGCATGTTGATGAATGTATTGGCGTATCATCGACCGCAAATAGATTTCAGTATGTGGATGATTCCAATTAGGAAACAGCTTCCTTACAAACGAATGATATGCCAGTACTTGGCTTTTCGATGCCCCGGTGACACTTCTCAAATACTGTGCCAAAGCAGTACTTTGCGTAAGATGGATTTCGCCTTCGCGGATTCTGAACCGTTCGTAAAAATGTGTTGTGTGCTGGTAGTACTTGACTTCAAACAACCAACATCTCCCCGCTTTCTAACAAGTCACTCCAACACTGCGCTTGATATGGATTCATTGGGGAAGAGCTGTTTACATAAACCGCCTTTCGCGCCCGCGTCAACGCTACGTACAGCAGTCGAGCTTCTTCGCCGATCAATTCTTTCTTTTCTGATCCGGCGTATTCATTGTAATAATTATTTTCAAACTCCATATCACCCCAATGAATGCTATATCCGAGTTTCCACTGCGCTCGATCGGAAATTAACATCACATCCGTTTTCCCTTGCTTAATAAACGAATGACGCGTCAAGGGCATGAGCACATAGTCAAACTCCAATCCTTTTGCCTTGTGGACGGTCATCACTTTGATCCGGTGATTGACCCCCCTCGTTATTTTCAGCTCATTCTCCGAAGTATCTGTTGCCATTTTGATTGCTAAAAATTTCTCCAGATCATAGAAAGATGCGTGAAAATCGCCAAATTCCTTTTTGATGAAAAAAATAAGGCGGTCCAAGTTCATTTTGTATTCCTTCATTTTCGCAATGGCTTCTTTCCGATGCATCTCCACATCTCCATCAGGAAACCGGGACCTCAACTGGTTGTAGTAGCGCAGCCGAAAGACTTCATGCGGCCGAACTTCATCAATGATGTTTTGCAACACAGCAAGGGCGGATGACGTGTTCCATTGGCATTCCCACCGTTCCATATTGTCAAATGTCTGCAATAGATCAAGAATAAAAGACGTTTCCGGCGTATAAGCTGATAACACTTTGGCGATAGTCAGTTCATTCTCTCCGTAAGAGCTTTGGTGAAAGAGATAACGATCCTTCGGAACATACGGGTGGGTAAACCTCCGGATCAACAGGTAAAATTCCCTTACTGGAAATGAACGGTAAAACGTTCCGGACACAGCTGCTTCACAAAAGAACCCCATATTCTCAATTTTATCCACCATTTCTAGCACTTCACGATTTGAGCGGACTAAGACGACAACATGTTCACGATACAAACGGCGAAGCAAAAATTTTAGAGTGGCATCATCTATATCTAACGCAACTAAACCTTCTCCATAGCTTTTCTCTTGTGCCGGAATCAGTTTGTCCGTATCATCAAATGGAAACTTTTCAACAGTTTTTGTCCATTTCTGAAATAAAGCATTCAGTTGTGTTAATAATGTTGGTGATGATCGGTAATTCTTTTGCAACGAATACTCTTTATACAGGTGATTCGCTGTTTCCATGTGTTGTTGTAATTGAAGAAACGCCGTATAGTCCGCCCCCCGGAACCGATAAATGCTTTGCTTCACATCCCCAACCACAAACAACTGACAACCATACTTCTCTGCCAACCAACTGATGAATGCTGTCTGTGATTCATCCGTATCCTGGAATTCATCGACAAATAAATAACGGATCGGCAAATCGAGTTGATCGGAAGAAAGATTCTTAAGCGACGCTAGACGGCTGATTAAATCACTAATTTGTAACGTTTCCTCCGTCTTTTTCTGTTCATCAAGCTCCCGAATAACACGTTTCATGACATAATCGGCAAATTCATGAAACCCACAGCTGTCTGTCCCGAAATCAAGCTGCCCAATCGCTTCAACAGAAAGAGATTTGTTATGCAACTGCTCGATCATAACGATAAAAGAACGAATGATTTGATAGTGGGGAATATGCCGAAAACGTTCGTATACCTCTGGGCATTCAACCGAGAACTGGTCAATATACTTTTCGATCAGCCGTCTCCGCTCATGTTTGTAACTCCTTACTTCCATCGACCGCGAAAAACCTAGCGTTTGCCCTTCTGTCACGAGAAACTCCCTAGCAAACGAGTGAATGGTGCCGATAAACATCCGTCCTGCTTCTTCCATCCACTCTAAATATTTTTTATCCTTCGTCAAATCGTAATAGTTTTTTATCTTTTCTAACAACTTTGAACGCATATTGGAAGCAGCTTCGTTTGTGAACGTGATCATGACAACTGAACGTAAATCGAGATCCCCTTGCATATGCTTGAGAAACATGATCCGGTTGATCACCGTCGTCGTTTTTCCCGTCCCTGCTCCTGCCTTCACAATATAATGCCCGCGGCTATAGGCATGTTCGAGTTCATACTGTCCTTTATTAAAAGCACTGTTTTGATCAAGATAATCCAATAATTGAGAGTCATTAACTTTGCCATCTTCAATCACTGCCCATACCCGTTCCCATTCTGGTGCATAGCGAACAATAGAAACTTGGAGCAATTCTTTCTTATGCGCTTCATGCAAAATCGGATCCTCTAATAATTCTTGCGGATCATCAAACGCAAGCAAATACACCTTGCGGCCGCTTTGGATATATTGCCGAAGTTCGCTTGCTCGTATTTGCCGAATATCAGATGAAAATAGCAGGACAGAATATTTGGCCTCATTCATTGGTATACACTCCTATAATATTTATATACAGTAACTTACATCCCTATTTTATACTAAAATAGCGGTTTAGTTACAGAATTTATACGCTAGTGCACCTGTTCTGAACAATGGCCAGGTGAATCAATCGCCCCTCAGTTCCCCTGACACATAAGAAAACGAGAGGCGACTAAAACAAATAAAAATTTTCCCAACAGAACTGGCTTTCAAAAGCTCGATGCTAGAACGAAAAAGGTTGTAAAAAATCGTAATGCTTGCTTATAGTGAAATCTACACCTGTTAGTAGCCGACCGCATAACTTTTATGCCCCATTCATCAAATAGACCATTTATTGCATGATCACGCATTCATTGGCCAGTCTTTATATTGTTGCTCGGCTTGTTCCATGAATTTGTTTGTTAAGAATTGTAATTGTTGCCCCGTAATTTTTTCCTTCATGAGCACTTGCTTGACGGCTAATTTCACTTTAGCGTAAACATCTCGACGGTGAGGACTTGTCCAGTCTACGGCTAATTGTTTCTTTAAGGCTTTGACCACCTTATGGATTAAACTAGCAAGAAACTCGTTTGAGAACGCTTCCTGCTCCATAGCAGTGATCGCTTTGTAAAATTCAATTTCTTCCTCTGACAGTCCTAAGTCATGTCGCTTGCGCATTTCCTCCTCCATCTCTTTGCGCATGTTAATCATAACCCTGACCACATCGGCAGCCTGAATAACCCGATTATGGTAATCTTTTAGCGTTTTCTCTAGAAGTTCGCTTAACGCCTTTGACTGTGGGCTTCCTTGGCTAAATGTCACTTTGATTTGGTCCTCTAAAAGTTTTTTCAGCAACTTTAAGCGCAAGTCTACATGCTCTTTTTTTGTTAAATCTGCCAAGAACGCATCGTCCAATATGCTGATATCTGGGCGTTCAATTCCTGCTATTTGGAAAATGTCGACGGTTTCTTTTGCTAACAGACTGTTATCAATGAGTTCTGATAATCGCTCTTCTAATGTTTTATTTTCACTCGGTTTTTCAATTGGTGGCCGCAAATGTTTGCGAAGTTGTGCTTTCATCATTAAATAGAGCATGACTTCATCTGCAAGTTCAAGCACTTCCGGTTGATGTTTCACCAACTGATACGATTTTTCTAGTCTGGTGGCTGCTTGGATATATTCCTCGGGATCTCGGTTTAAAAGAATGTTAACAAGATCTGCAATGAAGTCCTCGCGCTCTATCTTTGGTTTTGCCCGCCAGTTTTGCACATCAATCTCACTTGGAATAAATCCTCTTACTGTCTTCAGATGATCCATGAAGATATTAACGGCCTCTGAAATATCATAAGTAGGACTTCCCGTGCCGCCACTTTGCGTATATTTATGAGTTGCTTCTTTTAGTGAAGTAGCGATTCCAATATAATCAACGACGACTCCGCCTTCTTTTCCCGGAAACACGCGGTTTACACGGGCAATGGCTTGCATAAGATTGTGTCCCCTCATTGGCTTATCGACATAAAGGTAAGAAAGCGGTTTTGCGTCCATTCCTGTTAACCACATATCGACGACAATGACAAATTTCAAAGGATCTTCTGGATCACGAAGTTTGGCTTTCACTTCTTCTTGCTCTTTTTTCGATTTAATATGCGCATATTTGCTTCCCGGCTGGACTTCGCGCCACTCTTTAGGGTCCTTTGATACATCCCCTGTCATAATCACTTCAACAGGAGGGCATTCCGGAATTTCTCTTAGATAATTATACAAATCAACCGCAATGCGTCGGCTCATACAGACAATCATTGCTTTTTGAAACGGATTGGCGACTTGGTTAAAATGTGATACGATATCTTTGGCTAAACGACGGAGCCGTTTTGGGGTACCGACGACTTTTTCCAGAGCGGCCCATTTTCTTTTATAGTTCTCTGACTCTTCATCGTCTCCCCCAGCCTCTATGATAATTTTCTTGTATTTTTCATCAATGTCCTCAGCAGATAAATCAAGCGGAATTAGGCGGCTCTCATAGTAAATGGGCAATGTCGCTTTGTCTTCGACCGCCTGAGCCATATCGTAGCGGTGGATAATATGTCCGAAAATTTCTTCTGTATTGTTATCAACAAAATCGACCGGAGTTCCCGTAAATCCAATATAGGAAGCGTTCGGTAAAGCATAACGCAATTGAGCAGCAAATCCACCTGCAAAACCGGCTTGGGTGCGGTGTGCTTCATCAGCAATCACAACAATGTTTCGTCTTTCCGATAAAACCGGATGCTTAGTTTCTCCTTCTTTCTTACGGAACTTTTCAATGGTAGAGAAAATGATTTGTCCGGCTTCCCCTCTCAGTAATGTCCGCAACTGTTCGGTACTTTCCGCGTGATGCACATTGCCGATGTATGATTTCCCTTGCACAAACGTATCATGCAACTGTTCGTCTAAGTCATTGCGATCCACTTGAATGACAATAGATGGGTTTTCCATTTCAGGATGGCGCGATAAAATTCCTGCGAAAAATAACATGCTTAGCGATTTACCCGAACCCGTTGTATGATACATAACTCCGATTTTCCGGTCTCCGTCAGGTCGCGTCGCACGTATCGCTTCATTGACAGCAAAGTTTACGCCAAAAAATTGGTGATATTTCGCGCCAACTTTTGTAATTTTACTTCCTTCCTCTAAAAAGACAATGAAATTACGAATATAATTTAGTAGACGATCTTTCGGGAATAATCCTTCAATCAGCGTGCGCATCGTATTGGCGCGGTTGTTATCGACATTTCGTCCATCAATCGATTTCCATGAGGCAAAGAAATCGTAATCGGCAAACGGCATTCCATGCTTC
This sequence comes from Geobacillus icigianus, assembly GCF_000750005.1. Classification (GTDB taxonomy): domain Bacteria; phylum Bacillota; class Bacilli; order Bacillales; family Anoxybacillaceae; genus Geobacillus; species Geobacillus icigianus. The sequence continues at coordinate 25,815 of NZ_JPYA01000128.1, forward strand.
GTTTCCACGTTATCGGAAATGACAACAAAAGCGTTGTAGTTAAATAATTGCGAGATATCATACGTATAGTTTTGAATTTGGGTATATGCATCATAAACAGTCGCCTGCTCGTTGTTTGGATTTTTTAACTCAAATACAATCAGCGGCAAACCATTAATGTATATAACGATATCTGGCCGGCGGGACATGCGCCCTTCAATCGGCAATTGATTGACCACTAAAAAGTCATTGTTCTCCGGATGTTCCCAGTCAATCGGGAAAACATGAGGTGTGTATGTTTCTTCGTTTACCTCATAAGAGAACTCAAGTCCTTTCGTCAACATTTTGTGGAAATGCATATTCCGGTTAATCAGTTTTACACCATCTGGCGCTGTTAGTACTTGAGCAAGTCTTTTTATTTCATGTTCGGGTATGGTCGGATAAGCCTTCTTTAAGAAGGCTTCCAACCGACCGTATAGAACTACCTCGTGAAGACTGTCCCGCTCTCCGCGCTGAAACAATTCCTGCGCATGAAGATAGTCATAACCTAACCGCTTTAAACGTTCAATCGTTGTTTCTTCAAATTCCGTTTCACCTAGAGGTCTCGTCATGTTGCTTGCACCTCCTAGTTGAATTTAAGTTTGTTTAAAGTACTTCTTCTACTTGTTTTTCTGCTTTTGATACATCAATTTCACCTGATAAAAGGCGAGGAAGGAGATAATCTCTTATTTCACTAAGTTGTTTATTAATGTTATCATTTTTATCTATTAAACTGTAATATGTTAACACTTGTTTATTATATTGTTCTAT
>NZ_JPYA01000129.1 GCF_000750005.1 Geobacillus icigianus
AAGCCCGCCCAGCTCCCCGCCGGCGGCGAGCCGTTTCGCCTCTTGGTCAAAGGCCAGCGGCAGGAGCGGAACGAGCGCCGTATCGACGTACCCGCGCTCCTTTTCATACACGTTGACGTCTTCACTGATCCATTTCATATGTGCTCCCCTCTGTCCGAAAAGTGGATTTCTTGTTATCAACATATCACATTTTTCGGCAAAAGAAAAACCTTGCCGATGGCAAGGTGCTACAGTTGATTCAACTCGTCCGTCAGGCGGCGGAACGCCTCTTCATCGCGGCGGTCGAGCGCTTCATCGATCCATTTCATGAGCCGATCGCGCCGAAACTCGTAAATGGACCGCTCCAAAAACTGTTCGGCTAGGCGCTGGTCGTTTTCGCTCACCTGTGCCTGCCTCGGCGCGTACGGGTTTTCCTCAAGGACGGCAACGTATTGCGGTGAGTGAAAAGAAGCGCGAAAATTGAGCTGAATGTAAATATCTTCGTCGCGGTTCAGCCGAATGTCATGAAACGACTTTTCCGCATCGGTCGTCATCACATTGCCTTTATAAAACCGAAACGGCACATCGTCAACGCAATGGGTCGACATCACGATGCCGCGCGGGCAATATTGGGCGTTCTCGACGAAATGCACCTTTTGCATCAGCTGGTCATGGCTCATCAAATAGTTCAAAATCCAAACACACTCGCGCCGCTTCAACTGGTAATGGCTTAAAAACCACCGGATAAACTCCTTTTTTTCATTGACGGACACGTGTGTCATTGTGCGCTTCCCCCTCGATCGGTTTCCAAAAAAGAGGTTGGGCCACCGCTTCTCCCCTACTCCTCCAGATCCAACAGAACGTCAGCCGCCTCAGTGTGCGTTGGGTCGAGGCGAACGATTTGTTGAAATATTTCTCTCGCCGCCGCTCGATTTCCTTCTTCGATGAGAAAATATCCATACTCTTCGAGAAAATCGATGTCGTGTTTAAAGAAATTATATGCCTCATTGTAATGGTTTAATGCATCTTCATACCGCTCAAGCCGGTGTTTGGCGCGCCCTAAATCCCATTCGAACTGCGGGTCGTACTCACCATCGGCCATCGCCCCTTCCAACAGCGACACGACCTCCTCATAGCGCTGTTCGTTTCGCCAAAGCGCCGATAAAACGGTGAGCGCCTCGATGTAGCCCCCATCGATCTCAAGCGCTTTTTTCAAGTGTTCCTCCGCTTCCTCCGGCTTGTTGAGCTTGAGCGCCAGTTTGCCGGCGTAAAGGCGGAGCTCTTTATTCCATTCATCGACGCCGATGCCCTCAAGCGCCGTCTCATAGCTCTCAACAAGCCGCCCTTCCTGTTCATACGCTTTCGCTAGGTGAAGGTAAAGCGGGCTGTAGTCGGGGTCGAGCGCCTTTAAGGCGCTAAACTGCTCGATGGCCGTTTGCGCATAGCCGGCCTGCAAGGCGGTGAACCCATAAGCGAACAACGTCCGGCTGTCCGTTTTTTCCCGAAGCGCCTCTTGATAATACGAAAGCGCGGCTTCGAATTCGCCTGAGCGGCTGAGCGCCTCAGCGATTCGCTCGGCGATCAAGACGCCGGCCAGCTCCGTTCCTGTTTTCCGCACTTGCTCATAAAGCGGCACGCTTCTCGCGTACTCGCCTTGGGAAAAATAGAGCTCAGCGAGCGCCAATGGCACGATTGGCTCATGAGGCGCTTTTTCATAGGCTTGGCGCAACTTTCGCTCGCTCACTTCCGTCAGCCCTTGCATTTCGTACAAATCGGCAGCCAGCAAGCAGGCGCGCACGAATTGCGGATCGTCCTCGCCAATCTCTGCCAAAATGGCAAGCGCATCGTCTTCCGCTTCCAATTCCGTATACACTTCAGCCAAAAACAGGCGAATATCGCCATCATCCGGGTAGCGGGCGGCAAGCTCTTCAAGCAGCTCTTTCGCTTCTTCCGGCATCCCTAAGCCGTACAAATAGTCGGCAAGCGCATACTTTTCCTCATCATTTCCGTATTGTTTCACCTTCGGCACGAGCGCCAGCGCTTGATCGATGTGGCCGTTTTCCACAAGCCGAATGATCTGTTCGACGCGTGTCATGCTTCGTCAGCCCTCTCCTGCAGCAAGGAGCGCGAATCCGCTTCGGTCTGAGACCCCTTGCTTGTTCAAATTATGTACCGTTCCAACCGGAACATCCATTATCATAATCGACAACGGCCGTTTCGGCAACCAAACCGCTCACCGATCGCTATTGGCCCGCCGTGTATCCGCTTTCAAAAAAAAGAAGTGGAGAAACCCGCCCTCTCATTGACAACATATGAGGGAACAGCGCCAAATAGAACCGCCCGCCCGCTCGAGGCGGGGGGCGGTCACAACAAGGAACGAAG
>NZ_JPYA01000130.1 GCF_000750005.1 Geobacillus icigianus
ATTTTTGTATTTTTGGAAGCGCTTTAAAAAGGAGGGCGGAAACGATGATTTTCCATGACATCGAGACGGCTGCACGCTGGGAGCTTGAGGCGCTCCAGCTCGAGCGGCTGCGGGTGACGGCAGAGCGGGTGTATGCGCGGGTGCCGTTTTATCGGCAACGGTTTGATGAATGCGGAGTGAAGCCGGAGGACATCCGCACGCTTGAGGATGTGCGCAAACTCCCGTTTACGACAAAGCGGGATTTGCGGGACCATTATCCGTTTGGTTTGCTCGCGGTCGATCTTTCCCAATGTGTCCGTGTGCACGCTTCAAGCGGCACGAGCGGCAAACCGACGGTGGTCGCTTACACGAAGAAGGACATTGAGCACTGGGCCGATATTGTGGCGCGGGCGATTGTCATCGCGGGCGGAAAACCGGGGGATGTGATTCACAACGCCTATGGATACGGGCTGTTTACGGGCGGGCTCGGGCTGCATTATGGCAGCGAGCGGCTTGGCGCCGTGACGGTGCCGGTATCCGGGGGCAACACCGACCGGCAAGTGATGATCATTGAAGATTTTCAGCCGACCGTCATTTGCGCCACGCCGTCCTATGTATTGAACATTGCCGAACGGATGAAGGAGCTGGGCAAAGATCCGCGGCAAACATCGCTCAAATACGGCATCTTCGGGGCGGAACCGTGGTCCGAGGAAATGCGGCGCACGCTTGAAGAAACGTTTGATATGAAGGCGTGCGACATTTACGGGCTGAGTGAAGTGATCGGCCCGGGGGTGGCGATGGAATGCCACGAAGCGCAAAACGGCCTCCATATCGCCGAGGACCATTTCCTCGTGGAAGTGATCGACCCGAACACGCTCGAGCCGGTGGCGGAAGGAGAAGAAGGAGAGTTGGTGTTTACGAGCTTGACGAAAGAGGCGTTTCCGGTCATCCGCTACCGGACGGGCGACATCGCTTCCGTGACGAGAGAGCGGTGTGCTTGCGGGCGGACGACGGCGCGCATGTCGCGGGTCAAGGGGCGGGTTGATGATATGATCATCATCCGCGGCGTCAACGTGTTCCCGTCGGAAATTGAACACCATCTGCTTCGTGTCTCGGAACTGGCTCCGCACTATCAGCTGCACCGTCTCCGAAACGGACATTTGGAAGCGGTGGAATTGCATGCCGAAGTGACCGAGCAATTTTACGGTGAGACAGGCGGAAAGTTGCAAGGGGAAGCGGTCGACCGACTCATCCACCGCATTCAAGCGCTGCTGAAAACACACTGCCTCATTTCGATCGACGTTCATCTCCATCCTCCAAAAACGCTCCCGCGCTCGGAAGGAAAAGCGGTGCGTGTCGTTGACCGGCGCGGACAAGAGCATGCGGTGTAACGATTGAAAAAATAGTTGCTAATTTTATAACGTTAAAATATAATAACGTTAAATAAACGTTATATATTATGATTTTAACAGGGGGAGGAAGGATGGCAGCGATGATGACGTTCACCCGCCTGTCCAATGAGGAGAAATACGAACGGTTTATGCAGCGCATCGAGGCGGGGGAAAAGATCGAAGCCGATGACTGGATGCCGGATGAATATCGAATGACGCTCATCAAGCTGATTGCGATGCATGCGGTGAGCGAAATTATGGGAGCGCTTCCGGAAAAAGAATGGGTGCCGAAAGCGCCGTCGCTGCGCCGGAAGCTTGGCATCATGGCGAAGGTGCAGGACGAGATGGGGCACGGCCAGCTGCTGCTGCGGGTGGCAGAAGATTTGCTGGCGCCGCTTGGGAAAACGCGGGAAGATTTGATCGAAGATTTATTGAACGAACGGTTGAAGTTTCATAACGTGTTTCATATGCCGGCGCCGACATGGGCGGACGCCGGGTTGATCGGGTGGCTTGTCGACGGGGCGGCGATTATGACGCAGACGAATATGCTGGATGCCTCATACGGACCGTACGCACGGGCGCTGAAGCGCATTTGCGCCGAGGAAGTGTTTCACGCCCAGCACGGCGAGTCGATCATTTTGGCGCTCGCCGAAGGGACGAAGGAGCAGAAGGAGATGCTGCAAGAGGCGCTCAACCGTTGGTGGGAGGCGTTGCTCATGTTTTTCGGCCCGCCGACGGCCGACACGACAGGAACCTCGAAGCAAGACATCACGATCAAATACCGCATCCGCACGAAAACGAATGAACAGCTGCGCCAAGACTTTTTTACAAAATATGTGCCGCGCATTTGGGCGCTTGGTCTGAAGATTCCGGATGAGACAATGCATTTTGACAAAGAGAAGGGCCAATGGATTTACCGGCAGCCGGACTGGGAGAAGTTTAAACAAATCATTCGCAACAATGGTCCAAAATCGCAAGAGCGGCTGGAGCTGCGGCGGACGGCATATAAGCAGAACGCCTGGGTGCGCGAGGCGCTCAGTGCGGTGCGGACGGCCGGATGAGGAGGGATGGCCATGGCGGGGAAAGAACAAGGATTTTATCAAGTGTTTGAGGTGTTCAGCCGCAAAGCGCCGGATGCACCGATGCAGCATCAATTCAGTCTGCTTGCCCCCAATGAGGAGATCGCGCTCGTGATGGCGCAGGAAAACTTTATGCGCCGTGAGCCGGTCGCTGACCTTTGGGTCGTAAAGCGGGACTATATCCGGCGGATGAGTGAAGACGAAAAAGCAGCGCTCAAGCGGCTTGACAACAAAGATTACCGGCTGACGCGGGGATATGGGGATTTGAAAAAGCGGTGGCGCAAATATGAACAACAGGCGTTTGACGAAAAAGAAATTTTGTCATGGAAAGGCGAGATTCAACGATGAGTGAAAAGCATGTCGATGCGAACGGCCGGGAGGCGTTGACGGAGCTGTTGTTCCAGCTGGCCGACGATGACTTTTTGCTTGCCTACCGCGGCTCGGAATGGCTCGGCTTGGCGCCGCATATTGAGGAGGACATCGCGTTTTCTTCCATCAGTCAGGACACGATGGGCCATGCGGCCATGTATTATCAGCTGCTTGAACATCTTGGCTGTGGATCAGCCGACGAACTGGCGCACGCCCGCCCGGCTTCGGCCCGGCGCAATGCGGTTTTGCTCGAACGGGCGAACGGCCCGGGGCATTATTTGCGCGAACCTCGCTATGATTGGGCGTTCACCGTTGTTCGCCACTATTTTTATACGCAGGCCAAACGCGTCCGTCTCGAATCGCTGACCAAAAGCAGCTATGCCCCGCTCGCGGAAGTAGCGGCGAAAATTCAAGTGGAGCTGCACTACCATTTGCTTCATTGGCATACGTGGTTTGTCCAGCTGACGAATGCCCCTGGGGAAGCGCGGACGCGAATGACCAAAGCCATTCAAGACGTGGCCGCTGATTTTGCCGGTGTGTTGACGCTCGGAGCGAAAGGAACGGACATGGTGCGGTGCGGGCTGATTGATGAGGAAAAGGTGCTGACCGAAAACACCATTGCCGCGCTGGCGCCAGCGTTTGCCGAAGTGGGACTTGAGTGGCCGATGCCGTTTGGCATGAAGCATGGCAACGGCCGCAACGGCGAACATACGCCCGATTTGGACGAAGCGCTGGCAACGTTGTCAGAAGTATACCGCGCCGTCCCGCATGCGATATGGTAATGCCGGAGCCGCTGTTTGCCAACGTGCGGCGTTGGGCGTGACGCCTCTTGATGACGGACGAAGTGTTTGTTCAAGGAGCAAAACGGTGCACTAGGCAGCCCAAGCGGGAAAGCGGCAGCGGGTTGGAAAATGTGAGGGAGAGCCATGACAAATGAAGAGGTGTGGAAAGCGTTAGAAACGGTGAAAGACCCAGAGATTCATTCGATTAGCATTGTCGAGCTTGGGATGGTGGAGCAGGTTGACGTTCGGGATGAAGCAGTCTCGGTCTGTTTGCTGCCGACGTTTCTCGGCTGTCCGGCGCTTGATATCATCCGCACGCGGGTGGAGGAAGCGGTGAAGCAAGCAGGGGCTTCGGCGGTGACGGTTGAGTTTCTCCGCCATCCGCCGTGGACGTCCGATCGGATCAGCGAAGCCGGACGGGAGCGGCTGAAGCAGTTTGGCATCGCTCCGCCGCCGCGGCAAATGCCGTCAGGGGCGTGGCAAGTCGAGTGTCCGTATTGCGGGGCGGAGCGGACCATCATGGAAAATTTGTTCGGCCCGACCGCCTGCCGCAGCATTTTCTACTGCAAACAATGCAAAAATCCGTTTGAGGCGATGAAGCCGGTATTGATTTCGGGATAAGAAAAGGGAAAGGAGACGTTCGTGATGTTTAAAATGATTGCCTTGTACAAACAGCCGAAAGATAAGGAACAGTTTGACGCCCATTATTATGGAACGCATGTGCCGTTGACGGAAAAAATTCCTGGCCTCCGAAAAATCGAGGTGACGAAAATTACCGGGACGCCGATGGGGACGGAAAGCGAGTATTATTTGTTGTGTGAAATGTATTACGACAGCCAAGAGGCGTTCCAAGAGGCGATGAAAACGAAAGAAGCGAAGGCATCGGCCAAAGATGTCATGTCATTTGCCGGCGATCTCGTCACCTTTATGGTCGGTGAGGAAGTGGAATATGAGTGAGTGGACGTTCCTTGCGGTGCGGCAAGAGGGAGCGGTTGGCGTCATTGAACTGGCCCGCCCTGATGTGTTGAATGCGCTCAGCCGTCAGATGGTGGCGGAAATCGTCGCCGCCGTCGAATCGTTCGACCGGGATGAAGCCGTGCGTGTCATTGTGCTCACCGGACGCGGGCGGGCGTTCGCCGCTGGGGCCGATATTCAAGAGATGGCGGACGATGACCCCATTCGTCTTGAGTGGCTGAACCAGTTTGCCGATTGGGATCGCCTGTCCCTCGTGAAAACGCCGATGATTGCCGCTGTCAACGGCTTAGCGCTCGGCGGCGGCTTCGAGCTGGCGCTGTCATGCGATTGGATCATCGCTTCGGCCGCAGCGGAATTCGGTTTTCCAGAAGTCAACCTCGGCGTCATGCCAGGAGCGGGAGGCACGCAGCGGCTGACGAAGCTCATCGGGCCGAAGCGGGCGCTCGAGTGGCTTTGGACCGGGGCGCGCATGTCGGCGAAAGAAGCCGAGCAGCTAGGGATTGTCACCCGCGTCGTCAGCCCGGAGCTTTTAATGGAAGAAACGATGCGGTTGGCCGGGCGTCTCGCTGAACAGCCGCCTTTGGCTCTTCGGCTGATCAAAGAGGCGGTGCAAAAAGCGGTCGACTACCCGCTGTATGAAGGCATGCAATTTGAGCGGAAAAACTTTTACCTATTGTTCGCCTCGGAAGACCAAAAAGAAGGAATGGCGGCCTTCCTCGAAAAACGAAAGCCGCGCTTCCAAGGAAAATAAGGGGGGGCGTCCGATGTCCGAAACGATCCGTTATGAAGTGAAGGGGCAAGTCGCCTGGCTGACGCTCAACCGCCCGGATCAGCTCAATGCGTTTACGGAACAAATGAATGCGGAAGTGACAAAGGCGCTGAAGCAAGCAGGAGCGGATCAAAACGTCCGCTGCGTGGTGATCACCGGCGCCGGCCGAGCGTTTTGCGCCGGCGAAGACTTGAGCGGCGTGACGGAAGAAATGGACCATGGCGACGTGTTGCGCACCCGATACGCGCCGATGATGAAAGCGCTTCATCATCTGGAAAAGCCGGTTGTCGCCGCGGTGAACGGAGCGGCGGCCGGCGCGGGCATGAGCTTGGCGCTGGCGTGTGATTTCCGGCTTCTCTCGGAAAAGGCGAGTTTCGCTCCCGCGTTTATTCACGTCGGTCTTGTGCCGGATGCGGGGCATCTGTACTATTTGCCGCGCCTCATCGGGCGGGCAAAGGCGCTTGAGCTTGCGGTGCTCGGGGAAAAAGTGGCTGCCGAGGAAGCCGTTGCTCTTGGGCTGGCCACCAAGGTGATTCCGCTCTCGTCTTGGGAAGAGGAAGTCAAGCAGTTTGCCGAGCGGCTGGCGGCCATGCCGACGAAGGCGATTGGACTGATCAAACGGCTGCTTCGCGAAAGCCAAGAAGCGACGTTTGACCGCTACCTCGAACGGGAAGCGGAATGCCAGCGCATCGCGGGATTGACATCCGACCACCGCGAAGGCGTTAAGGCATTTTTTGAGAAACGGAAACCGATTTTCCAAGGAAACTAAGCAAGGGGGAAAAACGATGGCGACTGTCAAGCAAAAGAAAATGGAACCGATGCCGACGAAACGCGATTTCTATCATTTGATTATCAATGGGGAGCGGGTCGAAAGCGCCGCGGGCGAAACGTTGGTCGTCACCAATCCGGCCACGGGCGAACCGGTCGCTCGCGTCGCCAAAGGGACGCGCGAGGATGCCGAGCGTGCGGTGCAGGCGGCGCGGCAAGCGTTTGACCGCGGGAAATGGCGTCATTTTCCGGTGCAAAAACGGGCGCGCATCTTATACCAAATTGCGTCCATCATGCGCGAACGTTTCAATGAATTGGTGGAGTTGGAAATTTTGAATACCGGCAAAGCGTTGTCGGCGGCTCAAGGGCAAGTGATGCAGGCGATTGAAGACTTTGAATTTTTCGCTGGGGCGATCATTGGGCACCGCGGGGCGGTCAACCCGATGCCGGGGGCGTTTCACAACTATACAGAAAAGGAGCCTGTCGGCGTGTGCGCCCAAATTATTCCTTGGAACTATCCGCTCATGATGGCAGCTTGGAAAATTGCACCGGCCATTGCCGCGGGATGCTCGGTTGTCGTCAAACCAGCGTCGCTGACGCCGCTCACCTGCCTTGTGCTGGCGGAAATTTGCCATGAGGCTGGCGTGCCGGAAGGGGTCGTCAATGTGGTGACAGGCGCCGGAGCGGAAGTGGGGGACGATTTGGTCGAACATCCGCTTGTCGACAAAGTGGCGTTTACCGGATCGACGCCGGTCGGGAAGGAAATTATGGAGAAAGCGGCGAAAACATTAAAACGGGTGACGCTCGAGCTGGGTGGCAAATCGCCGAGCCTTGTGTTTGCGGACGCTGATTTGGAAGCCGCTGTCGCCGGCTCATTGTTCGGCATTTTCTACAACAGCGGCCAATCGTGCGAGGCGCGCTCCCGTTTGTATGTGCATGAAAGCATCTATGATGAGTTTATGGAAGCGTTCGTGGCCAAAACGAAACAGCTGAAGCTCGGCGATCCGTTTGATGCCGGCACGCACGTGGGAGCGATCATCAGCCGCGGTCAGCTCGAAGTGATCGATGAGTATGTGCAGTCCGCGGTCGCTGATGGAGCGACGATCGCCGCCGGCGGAAAAGAGGCGGTCGTGGCCGGCTTTGAAAACGGTTACTGGTATGAACCGACGATTTTGACGAACGTGAACCAGCAAATGAAAGCGGTTCGCGAAGAAATTTTTGGACCGGTTGTCGTCGTGATGAAATTCCGCGATGAAGCCGAAGCCGTTGAATTGGCGAACGACAGCGACTATGGACTGGCCGCCGCGATTTGGACAAAAGATCATGGCCGCGCCGTTCGTGTAGCCAAACAGCTGCGTTCCGGCATTGTCATGGTCAACAGCCCATTCTCCGCTTTCCCAGGCACGCCGTTTGGCGGCTACAAACAGTCCGGATTTGGGCGCGAGCTGTCTGTCGAGGCGCTTGATTTGTACACCGAAACGAAAAGCGTGCTGTCGTATTATGGTCCGCGTCCGCTTAATCCGTTTGGCGTCTAAGGCTTTTCACCGTTTTGCATTTGTCACGATACGAGAGCGTGTCGCGTCCTTGGAAGCAGCGTCCAGTTTGTCGCCCTTGCAGGCAAAGGCCGGTTAGGGCGAGCGATGGAGAGATACGTCCGCCCGATTGATGCGTTTCCATTTTTGGTGGCGGGCGGCCATGGGGCAGATCTATCTGGCTATCGAGCACCCCGTCGCTCGTGATGGGGTGCCCATTCATTTGGCGGCGTCCGCTGCTTGGTGAAAGGCACACCGGCTTGAGGCATCCGCCATGATATGCGAGAGCAGGAGAGGGGGAAGACGATGATCGAACGCCTTGTTGTCGTCGGCAGCGGCGTGATGGGGAGAGGCATTGCCTATGTCGGCGCTGTCGGCGGATTCCAGACGATCGTAGTGGACATTCAGCAAGAACAGTTGAAGAGCGCCCAGAAAGAGATTGCTTCGCTGTTCGAACAAGCCGTTGCTCGCGGGAAATTGACCGACAGCGAGCGGCAAGAAGCCGAGGCGCGCCTGTCGTATTCGCTTGATTTAGCGTCCGCTGTGCGCGATGCCGATTTGGTGATCGAGGCGGTGCCGGAAAAGCTTGAATGGAAAAAACAAGTGTTCGAGACGATGGACGCCCATGCGCCGGCGTCGTGCTATTTTGCGACGAATACGTCCACCATGAGTCCGACCGAAATCGGTTCGTTTACAAAGCGGCCGGAGCGGGTGATCGCCATGCACTTTTTCAATCCGGTCCATAAAATGAAGCTGGTGGAAATCATTCGTGGCCTTGAGACGAGCGACGAGACGGTGCAAGTGGCGAAAGAAGTGGCCGAGCGAATGGGGAAAGAGACCGTTGTCGTCAATGAATTTCCGGGATTCGTCACCAGCCGGATCAGCGCCCTTGTCGGCAATGAAGCGTTTTACATGTTGCAAGAAGGGGTCGGGACGCCGGAAGAGATCGACAAGGCGATCAAGCTCGGCCTCAATTTCCCGATGGGGCCGTTTGAGCTCGCAGATTTAGTCGGGCTTGATACGCGACTGAACAACTTAAACTATTTGCACGAAAAACTCGGAGAAAAATACCGCCCGGCGCCACTTTTGGAGCAATACGTCAAAGCGGGGCGGCTCGGCCGCAAAACCGGCCGCGGCGTCTATGACTATACGAATCGGGAAAACAGCTAATCCGCGAGAAAAGGAAGGGAGAGAACATGGGCAGAGAAGTCGTGATTGTCGATGCCGTGCGCACCCCGATCGGCCGCTATAAAGGGGCGTTGAAAGACGTACGGCCGGACGATTTAGCCGCCGTTGTCATCCGGGCGCTCATGGAACGCAACCCGAACGTGCCGCCGGAGCAAATCGACGATGTCGTATTGGGAAACGCGAACCAGGCGGGGGAAGACAACCGCAACGTCGCCCGCATGGCGGCGCTGTTGGCCGGGCTGCCGATGGAGGTGGCGGGGGTGACGGTCAATCGGCTGTGCGGTTCGGGGCTTGATGCGGTCAATTATGCGGCGCGGGCGATTTTGGCCAATGAGGCGGACATCGTGATCGCAGGCGGCGTGGAAAGCATGACGCGCTCTCCGTTTGTGATGGCCAAACCGTCAAGCGATTTTCCGCGCGGCAATATGGAGATGTACGACACGACGATCGGCTGGCGCTTTATCAATCCGAAGATGCACGAAATGTACGGCACCGACAGCATGCCGCAAACGGCGGAACATGTGGCGAAGCGATTCGGCATTGCACGCGAGGCGCAAGATGAGTTTGCTTACGAAAGCCAAATGAAAGCGAAACAAGCGTTCGAAACGAACCGGTTTGCCGATGAACTCGTGCCGGTCGTTTACCACGACCAAAAAGGCAACCGGATCGTTGTTGACAAGGATGAACATCCGCGCCCGGATACGACGTTGGAGAAGCTGGCCAAGCTGCCGCCGCTGTTTGAAAACGGCACCGTAACGGCTGGCAATTCCTCGGGCATTAATGACGGGGCGGCGGCGCTGTTGTTGATGAGTGCCGATACAGCGAAAGCGCTCGGTTTAAAGCCGTTAGCCAAATACGTAACGTCCGCTGTCGCCGGCGTGGAACCGGCGGTGATGGGAATCGGCCCGATTTTTGCGACGCGCAAAGCGCTGCGGCGCGCCGGGCTGTCCATCGATGACATTGGGCTTGTCGAGCTGAACGAGGCGTTTGCCTCGCAAGCGCTGGCATGCATCCAGCAGCTTGAGCTTGATCGGGCGAAAGTGAACGTCAACGGGGGGGCGATTGCGCTTGGCCATCCGCTTGGCGCGAGCGGCGCCCGCATTTTGACGACATTGATTTACGAAATGCGAAAACGCGGTGTCACCTACGGCTTGGCGACGATGTGCATCGGCGTCGGCCAAGGAATCGCGACGATGGTGAAAAACGCCGATGAACGGTGAGAGCGCTTTGCCTTGGTTCGGCGGAAAGGCTGGTTATGTTTCAGACGACGACCCGTCATCCAGCCAGCTCAAATGATGCCTGTCTAAGTTAGATGAAAATACCGAAGCTGTGGCCGCATGTTTTTATCTCATCGAGAGCCGCCTGCCTTTTTAGTGGTGCGGTTCTTTTTTTATTCCTTTTGTTTTTTCGTCCGTCTTGCCAGCGTGATAAAAGTTTGTTACGATTATAGTTCGAAAACAAGATAAAGGGAGCTTCGTCAGATGAATACGCGCTCACTCATTTTCACGATTTACGGCGACTACATCCGCCATTATGGCGGCGAAATTTGGATCGGCAGCTTGATCCGCCTTCTTCGCGAGTTCGGCCATAACGACCAAGCGGTGCGGGCAGCGGTGTCGCGCATGAGCAAACAAGGCTGGATTCGCGCGGAAAAGCGCGGCAACAAAAGCTACTATTCGCTCACGGAGCGCGGCGTCAAGCGGATGGAAGAAGCGGCGCGGCGCATTTACAAAACGCGCCCCGAGCATTGGGACGGGAAATGGCGCATTCTCATCTATACGATTCCTGAGGATAAGCGGCATTTGCGCGATGAACTGCGAAAGGAACTTGTTTGGAGCGGATTCGGCACGATTTCCAACAGCTGCTGGATTTCACCGAATAATTTAGAACAACAAGTGTACGACTTGATCGACAAGTATGACATCCGCCCGTATGTCGACTTCTTTCTTGCTGAATACGATGGACCGCATACGAATAAGCAACTTGTGGAAAAGTGCTGGAACTTAGAAGAGATCAACCAAAAATATGAACAGTTTATCGCGGTCTACAGTCAAAAATACGTCATTGACAAACATAAAATTGAGCGCGGCGAAATGTCGGACGCGGAATGTTTTGTCGAGCGGACGAAGCTCGTCCATGAATATCGAAAGTTTTTGTTCATCGACCCGGGGCTGCCCGAGGAATTGTTGCCGAATGAGTGGATGGGAAGCCATGCGGCCGCCTTGTTCAACGATTATTACCAACAACTCTCAGCACCAGCCAGCCGTTTTTTTGAAGCGGTGTTTCAAGAAGGAGCGGAGCTTGGCAAAAAGGAAGAGGAAGCATGTTCGCTTGAATGAACACGGATGCACGGCGGAAGTTCCGTCGTGCATCCGGTGGACAAGCGGCGGACTCAAAGCGCCTCGCCGCTCGGTGAAGGGCTGTGTTGTTTCATGCCGGTCAACTCGTTTCGATACTCTTTTCCTTTTTGGACGTATGTAGCCACCGACAGCTCAATGAGCGCCAAATCGCGGTCCGTCAATTCGCGCACCACTTTCCCAGGCGAGCCGATGACCAGTGAACGGGGCGGAATTTTTTTGCCGGATGGAATGAGGGTATGGGCGCCAATGATGCACTCCTCGCCGATTTCCGCCCCATCTAAAATCGTGGAGCCCATGCCGATGATCGAGCGGCAGTGGATCGTGCAACCGTGCAGCACCACGTTATGTCCTACTGTCACTTCATCTTCCACCACAAGCGGAGAGCCTTCGTACAAATGGCACGTCGTATTGTCTTGAATGCTCGTGCGCGCCCCTATCGTGATCGGTCCTTCATCGCCGCGAAGCACGGCATTGAACCAAACCGTCGACTCCGCGCCGATGGTGACATCGCCAATCACGCGGGCTCCCGGCGCGATGAAGGCGGTTTCATGAATGCGCGGTTTTTTGCCTTTATACGGATAAATCATTCCCATCCCCCCAAGCATTGTGATATAGTTATAGTAAGTATAACACATTTTTCACGGAGTGGGAACAAAATGAATGATGTTTGCCGTTTGCTTGGCCTTCGTTATCCGATCATTCAAGGGGGGATGGGCAACATCAGCAACGCCGAGCTGGCGAGCGCCGTATCGGAAGCGGGGGGGCTTGGAACGATCGGGGCAGGAACGATGCCGCCCGCTGAGGTGGAGGCGCTGATTATCGAAACGAAGCGGCGCACGAGCCAGCCATTTGCCGTGAACATCCCGCTGCAGGTGACGCCGCACGCTGCAGAGATCGCCGAGCTTGTCATCAAACATCAAGTGCCAGTCGTTTCGCTTTCCGCCGGCAATCCGGCGCCATGGATTCCGCGTTTTGCCGAAGATGGCATCAAGGTGATCGTCGTTGTTGCCTCGGTCCAGCAGGCGAAAAAAGCCGAGGCGGCTGGGGCGGATCTCATCGTGGCCGAGGGATATGAAGCGGCCGGGATTAACTCGCCGCTCGAGCTGACGACGATGACGCTCATCCCGCAAGTCGCCAGCGCTGTCCGCGTTCCGGTTATTGCCGCCGGCGGCATCGGCGATGGGCGCGGGCTGCTTGCCGCGCTGGCTCTCGGCGCCCAAGGGGTGCAGCTCGGCACAAGGCTGGTGGCCACGAAAGAAGCGCCGTTTCATGAAGCGTATAAACAGCGGCTTGTCGAGGCAAAGGAAAATGAAACGGTGATTGTCGGCCGCTCGGTCGGGCGCATTCGCCGCGTCATGCGCACGCCATATGCCAAGAAGCTGCTCGCGTATGAACAGCAAGGCATGCCGCTCGAGCAGTTTCAAGAATATACATCGGAGGAGCGCCATCGCCGCGGCGCGCTTTCCGGCGATTTCAGCGAAGGATTCATCAACGCGGGGCAAATCGCTGGCCTCATCGATGACGTGCCAACGGTGGCCGAGCTGTTTGAGCAAATGATGACGGAAGCGAAAAGGCAGTGGCAATCATTATCCAAGCAATTTCGCTGATCGAACGAAGACGCCTGTCAAGCGGCGTCTTTTTTTGGCGATGAAAAATTGGTTGACAGAGGATTGACACTAATAATGAACACCGTTACTATAAAAATAGTATTACGTTATTTTAACGTGATAATATTTTTTGTTATATTAACTTGAAAACGCTTTCAAGCAGTAAAGCAAAGGAGAGAGGAAGAAGTGAATATCATGTTGTCTGCAAATGAATCACAAACTTTGGACCTGTTTTTTCAAATGCGTGAACATGAACAAGTGGTGTTTTGTCTCGATGAAGCGACCGGTCTAAGGGCGATCATTGCCATTCATAGCACGGCTCTTGGGCCGGCGCTCGGCGGCTGTCGGATGCATCCGTATGCCACGACGGAAGAAGCGCTCGCCGATGCGCTTCGGCTGTCAAAAGGGATGACGTATAAATGCTTGGCTGCTGATGTCGATTTTGGCGGCGGCAAAGCGGTGATCATCGGCAACCCGCGCAAAGACAAATCACCCGAGCTGTTTCGTGCCTTCGGGCAGTTTGTCGAGTCATTAGGCGGCCGGTTTTATACGGGCACAGATATGGGGACGACGCCGGATGATTTCGTGCACGCGCTGAAAGAGACGAATTGTATTGTCGGCGTTCCAGAAGCATATGGCGGAAGCGGAGACTCATCGGTGCCGACCGCCGCGGGCGTTGTTTACGGCATTCAGGCGACGAACGATGTGGTGTTCGGCAGCAAGCACTTGCATGGCAAAACGTATGCAGTGCAAGGACTCGGAAAAGTCGGAAAAAAAGTGGCGCTTCGTTTGCTTGAAGAAGGGGCGGATCTGTATGTGTGCGATTTGAACGAAGCGGCAGTGGAAGAGGTCGTAGCGTACGGCAAGCAAATCGGGGCGTCCGTCAAACCGGTAAGCGGAACGGATATTTATCGCGTCGAAGCCGATGTGTTCGTCCCGTGCGCATTTGGCGGCGTCATCAACGATGAAACGATCGCCGAGCTGCGGGTGAAAGCGGTCGTTGGCTCGGCAAACAATCAGTTGGCTGACAAACGCCACGCCCGCATGTTGAAAGAAAAAGGCATCGTGTATGCCCCTGATTATATCGTCAACGCCGGCGGGCTCATTCAAGTGGCCGATGAACTGTATGGAGCGAACAAAGAGCGGGTGCTTTCGAAAACGAAGGCGATTTACGATACGCTGCTCGCCATTTATGCGCGGGCCGAATCAGAAGGAATGACAACGATCGAAGCAGCCGACCAATTTTGTGAAGAGCGGCTCGAAAAACGCAAACGCCGCAATCACTTCTTTACACATCAAAAGCGACCCAAATGGGTTGTTCGTCACTAAACGAACCATTAGCTCATTTTGTTGATTTATTTATCTGAAAATATATACTATGCGAATTTAAAAGTTTATTCAGATAATCATTAATTGAAAATAAAGGAATGGGGAGGATCTATTCATGAACATAGCCATCAGACGCTTGACCATCCCGCTCATTCTTGGAGTTTTGGTGCTCTCAGGCTGTGAGGGAGAAAAGGAGGTGGCGACGAACGGTGTGAAAGAAAACGGAAAGCAAAAAACGTTTACGATTGGCGTCACCCAAATCATTCAACATCCGTCGTTGGACGCCGCCTTCAATGGATTTAAAAAGGCGCTTGAAGACGGCGGATTGAAAGAGGGAAAAAACGTTCGGTACCATATTCAAAATGCCCAAGGCGACATGAACAACAGCCAAACGATCGCGAATAACTTTGTATCGGACGGAGTTGACCTCATTTTTGCCAACTCGACTCCGAGCGCGCAAAGTGCGCTCAATGCCACGAAAGACATTCCAATTGTGTTTACATCTGTGACGGATCCGGTCAGCGCCGGTTTAGTCCCAGCCATGGACAAGGCAGGGGAAAACATCACGGGAACAACGGACAGCCATCCCGATGCGATTGGCAAAACGATTCAATTCATCGATGAGCAAACGGATGCGAAAACCGTTGGGCTTATTTATAACGCAGGCGAACAAAACTCAGTGGCGCAAATTGAAAAAGTGAAGGAAGCGGCGAAACATACGGATTTGAAGTTGGTGGAAGCCTCCGTTTCGACCACAGCCGAGGTGAAACAGGCGGCAGAGTCGTTAGTTGGCAAGGCAGATGTGTTTTACATCGTGACGGACAACACCGTTGTATCTGCCATTGAATCGGTTGTCAGCGTTGCCAATGAGAAAAAAATCCCTGTTTTTACGGGAGAGCTCGATTCATTAAAACGAGGTTGCTTTGCGGCGTACGGGTTTGATTACTACGATATCGGCTATCAAGCGGGGCAAATGGCAGTCGCCATTTTAAAAGGAGAAGCCAAACCGTCAGAAATCAAACCAGAATATCCAAAAAAATTAAAATTGGTGATCAATAAACAAGCAGCGGAAAAGCAAGGAATCAAACTGAAGCCTGAATGGGACCAAATGGCAGAATACATCGAATGAAAGGAGGAACGGTTTTGTTGACGGCAATGACAGGAGCGGTGGAATCAGGGCTGATTTATGCCATCGTGGCATTAGGCGTCTATTTATCGTTTCGTATTTTAGACTTTCCGGATTTAACGGTGGACGGCAGCTTTGTGACCGGGGCTGCGGTGGCGGCGACGTTGATCGTCAATGGGGACGATCCATTTATGGCGACGTGTCTGGCCCTTTTCGTTGGATTCGCTGCAGGGTGTATGACCGGGCTTCTGCATACGGCGGGGAAAATCAATCCGCTTTTGTCGGGCATTTTAATGATGATCGCGCTGTACTCAATCAATCTTCGTATCATGGGACGTTCGAATGTACCTCTTTTAAATCAAAAGACCGTCTTTACAACCATTCAAGAATGGGGGACAACGTGCGGACTTGACTCAGCCGCAGCGAAAACATGGGGGATTCTCCTGTCGATGACGTTGCTTGCTCTTTTATTTAAATGGTTCACAGACTGGTTTTTGCAGACGGAAATAGGGCTTGCGATTCGGGCGACGGGCGATAATCCGCGCATGATTCGCAGTCTGTCGGCGAACACCAACTTGCTCATTGTCTTCGGGTTGGGCCTTTCTAATGCCATGGTTGCGTTCTCGGGGGCGCTGGTTGCCCAGTACGGCGGGTTTGCCGATGTCGGGATGGGAATCGGCATGATCATCATCGGTTTGGCTTCTGTGATTATCGGCGAAGCGGTATTTGGAACGAAAACGATCGCGCGAGCCACGCTTGCCGTGATTGGTGGAGCGATCATGTACCGCATTGTCGTGAGTCTCGCTTTGCGCGTCCAATTTCTCGAGACAGGGGATGTGAAGCTCATTACGGCATGCATTGTCATTTTGGCGCTCGTTGTCCCGCAAATGGCTCGTCAACAAAAAGAGAAAAAACGCAAAGAAGAAAAAAGACGGAATCGGGCGCAGGTGATGGCCGTGGCCGCAACAGGAAAGGGTGAGGCGGATGTTGCAGTTAAAAAGGATTTATAAAGTGTTTCACGAAGGAACGCCTGATGAAAAGATCGCGCTCCAAAACATTCATTTAACGCTTCGAAAAGGCGATTTTGTCACTGTGATCGGCAGCAACGGAGCAGGCAAATCGACCTTGATGAATGTGATTTCAGGAGTGTTGTTTCCTGATGAAGGAACGATTTGGATTGACGGTCAAGATGTCACCATGATGCCGGAATACATCCGCTCCCGTTATATCGGAAGGGTGTTTCAAGATCCGATGGCCGGAACGGCGCCAAACATGACGATCGAGGAGAATTTGGCGATGGCGTATACACGCAATCAAAAGCGCACGCTCCGCCGCGGAGTGACGAAAAAACGGCGCGATGAGTTTCGCGAGTTACTCTCCACCCTTCATCTCGGTTTAGAAAACCGCCTTCAGGCGAAAGTCGGCTTGCTCTCGGGCGGAGAGCGGCAGGCGTTGTCTTTGCTGATGGCGACGTTTACCGAACCTGCCATTTTGCTGCTCGATGAACATACAGCGGCCCTCGATCCGGCCAGGGCGGAGTTGATCACCAACTTAACAAAAGAGATTGTGGAGCGATATCGATTGACGACCTTGATGATCACCCATCATATGCAGCAAGCCATCGATTTAGGAAACCGTCTCATCATGATGGATAAAGGGCAGATCATTTTGGAAGTGGATGAGAATGAAAAGAAACGCTTAACGGTAGAAAAGTTGCTCGCGGAATTCCAACGCATTCGCGGGGAACAGCTCGTGAGCGATCGTGCGGTATTGAGCTGATGGATCGGCCATTCGACACCATGGAGAGGAGGAATAGGATATGGAACTCGATTTTCCGATGGTGCAAGTATTGAATGAAGAAGGAGCGATCGTGCAGCCTGCATATCGTGAACAAATCACGAAAGAATTGACGATGTCGATGTATCGCCATCTGATTCGCACGAGAATGGTTGACCGAAAATGTGTCAGCCTGCAGCGGCAAGGGCGCATCGGGACATACGTGCCGTACGAAGGGCAAGAGGCGTGTCAAGTCGGAAGCGCTCTTGCCCTCAACGACGGCGATTGGATGTTTCCGACTTACCGCGATCATGGAGCGATGATGACGTTCGGCCGTTCCTTAACGCAAACGCTTTTATACTGGAAAGGTCGGACGGAAGGGTGTGTTCCACCTGAAGGGAAAAAAATCGTTCCGCCGAGCGTTCCTATTGCTACGCAACTCCCTCATGCAGCGGGGGCGGCGTGTGCTGAAAAATGGAAGGGGACGAAAAATGCAGTGATTGTGTACTTTGGTGATGGAGCGACATCGGAAGGAGATTTCCATGAGGGATTGAATTTTGCGAGCGTTTTCCACGCGCCTGTCGTCTTTTTCAACCAAAACAACCAATATGCGATTTCCGTTCCGATGACCCGTCAGATGAAGACAAAAACGATCGCGCAAAAAGCGTTGGCGTACGATATTCCCGGCCTTCGCATCGATGGAAACGACGTGTTTGCTGTGTATTTCAAAACAACTGAGGCGCTCGAGCGGGCGAGAAATGGAGAGGGGCCAACGTTAATTGAAGCGGTGACATGGCGTTATGGCGCCCATACGACGTCCGATGACCCGTCCAGATATCGCGATCAGGAGGAAAGCAAGAAACGGCGTGAAACAACCGATCCAATCAAGCGGGTCGAGCGCTTCATGCAGCGGGAAGGGTGGTGGGATGAAGAATGGGTGAATCAAGTGCAAGGGGAAGTGAACGCCGAAATCGAGCAGGCGGTTGCGGAAATGGAACGTTACCCAAAAGCCAATATGTCGGACATGTTTGATTTTGTGTTCGCCCAACCGACATGGACGATTGCCGAGCAGAAAGAAGCGTATCTTCAGTGGAAACGGGGGATGGAAAGATGATCACCAAAGCAGGCGTCAAATCGCTCACCATCGTGCAAGCGGTCAATGATGCGCTTCGCACCATGCTCAAAGAGCGTGAAGATGTCATTCTGCTTGGGGAAGACATCGGAAAAAATGGCGGTGTGTTTCGCGCGACCGAAGGATTGCTGGAGGAATTTGGCGAGGAGAGGGTGGTGGACACGCCGCTAAGCGAAGCCGGATTTACGGGTGCGGCGATTGGAATGGCGCTGAATGGATTTCGTCCTGTCGTCGAAATTCAGTTTTTAGGTTTTATCTATCCAGCCTATGAACAAATCATGACCCATGCGGCGCGCATGCGTGCGCGGACAAGAGGGCATTTTACCGTGCCCTTGGTCATTCGCGCTCCGTACGGCGCGGGCGTGCGAGCCCCGGAAATTCATTCGGACAGCACGGAAGCGCTGTTTACCCATATGCCGGGAATCAAGGTCGTCTGTCCCGCGTCGCCGTATGACGCCAAAGGGTTGCTCATCGCCGCGATTGAAGACCCGGACCCTGTCCTCTTCTTAGAACCGATGCGCAGCTATCGCGCGTTTCGCGAAGACGTTCCGGAAGGAAAATATACGGTTGAAATCGGCAAAGGAAAAAAACGGCGGGAAGGGGACGACGTGACCGTCATTGCGTGGGGGGCCATGGTGCCCGTTGCGATGAAGGCGGCGGAAGAAGCGGAGAAAAAAGGGATTTATGCCGATGTCATCGACTTGCGTACGCTTTATCCGCTTGACAAGGACCTCATCGCCGAGTCGGTGCAAAAGACAGGGAGAACCGTGATCGTTCAGGAAGCGCATGCAACGGGTGGATTGGCTAATGACGTTCTTGCTGTCATCAACGATACTTCGTTTTTCTATCAAAAAGCGCCGGTTGAACGGGTGACGGGATTTGACGTTCCGGTGCCGTTTTTCGCTTATGAAGACGATTATTTGCCAACGCCAGCGCGCGTTTTGCATGCCATTGAAAAAGTGATGAACTTCTGAAAATGGAAGCAAAACCGCGTGATGAGTGTGGAAGTTGATTGTGCAAAACGCGGATCAATCATAAACGAAGGGGCTGACCCAAAAGGTCGCCTTCCTTCAAGATAGGCACAACATATAGTGCGGAAGAAGTAGTCAGTACGTATATATAGCGATGAAAGAGGGTGTCTCGGTCCATTTGGGACACCCTCTTTTTCTTTTAACCATAAGGTGTACAGACAGATGGCTGTGAATATCGTTTTTTTGTGCAACCAGCTGTGTTATGGCGTTATTGCCGATGATTGGCCAGCTGTTCGCGATACTCTTTTCCTTTTTGAACGTATGTATCAATCGACAGCTGGATGAGCTCAAGGTCTTTGTCCGTCAGCTCACGCACTACTTTTCCAGGGGAGCCGATGACGAGCGAGCGGGGCGGAATCTTTTTGCTGGATGGAATCAATGTGTTGGCGCCGATGATGCATTCTTCGCCGATTTCGGCTCCATCTAAAATCGTCGATCCCATGCCGATGATCGAGCGCCGGCGGATCGTGCAGCCGTGAAGGATTACATTATGACCGACCGTCACTTCATCTTCCACAACGAGCGGCGATCCTTCGTACAAATGGCATGTTGTATTGTCTTGAATGCTCGTCCGTGCGCCGATCGTAATCGGCCCTTCATCGCCGCGCAACACGGCGTTAAACCAAATCGTCGATTCCGGCCCGACGGTGACGTCTCCGATCAAATAGGCGCCGGGAGCGATGAAAGCAGTTTCATGAACATTCGGACGTTTTCCGTTATACGGATACAGCATCTCCACATCCCCTTCCGTCGGTGATCGGTATAGCAATAAGTATAACACGTTTCGTACGAGAACGGAAGCTTGCCTAAAACCAGATGCTACGTCTCGCTCATAGGTAACATCCTTTCTTATGCTACCAATTAGGATTTAGAATGCGGTGGAAGCAAGAAAAAAGATAAACGGTGTTGTTTAGGAAATCATGGTTCCTTGTCATTGATGATACATGGATCCACGAGGATTGAAAAAAGCGTTTCCTTGAACGAAAAAAAGAAACGGGAAAAATCCTTCCGATACCTTTATTTTAAAATAATAGTAT
>NZ_JPYA01000131.1 GCF_000750005.1 Geobacillus icigianus
ATTTCCCTAATTTATTAGTTGATTCTATAATCATTAATGTAGAGTCCGACTATTTAAATAAGTTACCTAACTTTTACGCCAATCTATTGAATAAAAAAATTAGATGCTATATCCCTATATCCTCTAATATCCCGATGTCTAAATTAGATAACAAAGAAAAATTATCCTTAAGGAAGAGGATTTTTAAAGAACAATATCAGAAAAATATAATAGCATACTTTGGTTTTATAACACCTAACAAAGGGTTAGAATATTTATTTCAAGCAGCAAACCCAGAAAAAGATTCTATTTTATTAATTTGTGAGTTAAAAGAAAGCGATAAGTACCATAACAAGATTAAGGATATTATAAACTCAGATAGGTGGAAAAAGAACGTGGTATTAACAGGATATCTACCAGATGAAAAGGTAGCAGATTACTTAGCAATAGCAGATATGGCAGTATTTCCATTTATTAAGGGGTGTTCGGAAAGGAATGGTTCGGTTTTGGCGGCACTTCTACAAAATACATTTGTAATAACTACAAGTTTCGAGAAAAACGGTTATTTTGGAAATGAGCACATTTATTACGTGCATCCAGGGAATAAAACAGAGTTAGAGCAGGCTATTATCAGGTATAGGAAACAAAATATTCATCAAGAACGGCAGAGTAGCTCGCTTGTAAAACCGTGGAGTGAAATAGCGATGATGCATGAGAGAATTTATAGGTTTTTAGGAAAATGAACCATCAATGATAGATGAATTTTCACTATCTCTACTCAATCTCTCAGTAAAATCCAAAGAGCCATTTTGCTAATTCTGTTCTCGAAAAACATTCATAAGACGGATCAAGGCGGCGCATTTTCACGGAAAAGATCCATGGGCAGCGTGATCTGCCCTCCACCCGGGGATGAAAATCCGCGTCAGTTCAGCATTTTCACAGAAAAGATCCATGGGCAGCGTGATCTGCCCTCCACCCGGGGATGAAAATCCGCGTCAGTTCAGCATTTTCACAGAAAAGTTCCATGGGCAGCGATCTGCCCTCCACCCGGGGATGAAAATCCGCGTCAGTCCTGCATTTTCACAGAAAAGTTCCATGGGCAACCTTTTGCCCTCCACCCGGGGATGAAAATCCCCCTTTTCTTCCCATAATGAAGAATAGGCGCAAACAGTTCAACAGGACGTTATGCTTAATGGTGGCTTAGACCCTGTACAGAAAAGTGTTTGAATCCACTGGGTGCACCACCCATTGTCCGCCCTTTCCTGTGACAGAGAAAGGTGACGACGAACAGAAAACTGCCGCATGTCTCCCGTGGATTCGCTGTTTGCGCACTCCATCATCGAAACGGAGGCGTTTCATCATGGATGTCATCTATCCTCGCTGCGCAGGATTGGATGTTCATGCCGAAACCATCGTCGCTTGTGCCCTATGGGAAGAAGAGGGGGAGATCCAAAAGGAGATCCAAACGTTCTCAACGTTCTCGAAAGGGCTTGGCGACCTGCTCGAGTGGCTCGAAGACCATGGGGTCACCCATGTCGCCATGGAATCCACCGGCGTGTATTGGAAACCGGTCTTTGCTTTCCTCGAGGGCTATGTCGACTTGACGTTGGCCAATCCGCAGCGGATCAAAAATGTCCCGGGAAGAAAAACCGATGTCTCTGACGCCGAGTGGATTGCGAAGCTGCTCCGCCATGGACTCATTGAAAAAAGTTTCGTCCCCCCAGCGCCCATTCGTGAACGGCGGGATTTTACCCGCCTGCGCAAAAAGTGGGTCGGACAGTTGAGTTCAGAGAAAAACCGGATTCAAAAAGTGCTGGAGTCTTCCAATGTCAAACTAGGCTCCGTCCTCTCGGATCTCTTCGGCGTTTCCGGACGAAACATCCTTGCCCGGCTGCTCGAGAAGGGATACGTGGACAAGGACGAGCTGGATCAATGCCTGCGCGGCAGGCTCAAAACGAAAAAGCAGGCGGTGTACGATTCGCTGCTGGGCACCTTGACCGAACATGAGCTCTGTCTCCTTCGCCTCTTGTGGAAACACGTGGAGGAATGCGAGCGGCTCATCGAAGAAGTCGACCAGCACATCGACCGCCTGCTCGAGCCGTATCGGGAGGAAGTGGACTTACTGATGACCATGCCTGGAATCAAAAAACAAACCGCCGCCGTCATCATCGCCGAGATGGGAACCGACATGAGCGTCTTTGAAACGCCGGAACGGGCGGCGTCATGGACGGGGTTGTCCCCCGGCAACCATGAAAGCGCCGGAAAGCGAAAGAGCACGCGCACCACCAAAGGCAATCCCCATCTTCGATCAGCGTTATGCGAGGCGGCATGGTCAGCAGCTCGATCCAAGACACATCCCTTGTCCCGAAAATTTTGGTCGTTGGCGGCCCGATGCGGGAAGAAAAAAGCCCTCATCGCCACGGCTCGACGAATGTTGGTGATCATCTTTTGCATGATCTCCCGCAAAGAGCCGTTCCGCCAACCACAACTTATCTAGTATAGCCAACAGGCAGCCAGATCATACGAGATGTCCGAAAATCGGGCACCTCTGCTTTCCTATTGCCTTCTTTGGCCATTTTCAGTATACCCACACGGATCAGGAGCGTATACAGCACTCACCCAGTGGTGGGGATTTTCACAGAAGAAGCAATGGATGCATGGCTATGCTCAGCGAATCGGAATTTTTTGGATCGAACTTCCTGTCGAGCGCAGACGTTGTGGTACGTGTGGCGTGACATTCAGCACGTCGTATCCAGCCATCTCTCCTCGAAGTGTGGCGACGGATGCGTTTCAGCGATGGGTTGCGCAATCTTGCATCGGAACATCCATTCAGGCCGTGGCTCGTATGCTCAAGCTTCCTTACACGACCGTTGAACGTTGGTTTTATACCCATGCTCCTTCCTTCCTATCGAATGACATCCGTCCAAAGGCGGTTTGTGTCGATGAGTTTGCTTTTCGGAAAGGGCATGACTATGGAGTGGCGATCATGGATGCCGAAACGGGAGAAGTGTATGCCATTGAAGCAGGAAAGAACGAGGAAGCCATTGGACGTGCATTGGCTCATGTGTCTCGTTCTGTTCAGTATGTCGTGAGTGATTTGGCTCCAGCGATGAAAAAAGCGATTCAACGGGTTTGCCCAGAGGCGACACATGTGGTCGACTATTTCCATGTCATTCAGCTATTTACCGATGCGTTAGAACATTGTCGCAAATATTTGGACAAAGGGGGCAAGAAACACGGAAATGTTCGCTACGTTTGTCGTTTATTGAGCCAATATCCACAGAAATTGACGGAGGAAGAACGTCAAATCATACGGGGATGGTGTCATGAACGTGATGACGTAAAGTCTGTTTACCAATCGCTTCAACATTTTCGCTATGTGTCCAAAAGCAAAGACGAGCAACAGGCGAAACGACGTTTGGAAGCCTGGATTCACCGATATGTATGTTGCCCTTGTTCAGCTGTACGCGCCATCGCAAAATCGCTTGTCAAACGAACAGATGAAGTCATATCGTGCATATTGTCACCTTATTCAAATGGAAAAATGGAGGGGACGAATAACAAGATCAAACTAATCAAACGTCGGGGATACGGATACCGAAATATCCAGCGTTTTGCATGGCGGGTTCGTCTAGAAACAGCTAACATACTTTCATGGTAGGTTCAAGTACATCTTTTGGTGATGAACCATAAATATTAAATTATTAAATTAAAAGGAAGGGACGGAAA
>NZ_JPYA01000132.1 GCF_000750005.1 Geobacillus icigianus
AAAGTCTTTATAAGATTGTAACTGACATGGCTTACTATCCAATAGGCATTGATAAATATGGAAATTATTGTTGATAATGATTATTCCTCAAAATTATGGTGTTCAATGGAGAACTCGTAAGGGTATAGGATACACATATAAATCATTCGAATTTCATCCCCCCTCATAACGGTCATGGTTATCATTGGCAGTTAAATAGGTAGAGCTATTATCAGGGGAAATTTAGAAGAAGTAGTAAAGGAACTAAACGTTGGACATGGTATGGTAAACGTATTAAGGGATAACTTATAAATAAAGGTGGAACTCTGTTAAGTTCCACCTTTATATTAGGAGGAATTAGAGATGAAGAAAAAAAAGTTTAAAACCGCCAAACTGGATGAATTGTCAAGAACGAGAGTTTTCGAACTAGAAGAACAAATTGAAGAAATAATCGTAGATATACTTAACCAGTATCAGCAATTTTTTGTCCAAAATGGCTATATTTTAGATATTAAATTAGAACGAATTAATGAAGTGGATGCTTTGAAAGGTATTGAGGAGCATGGTATGGAAAAAGGTCAATGCTTTGAAACAAATTACTATTCTTTGGTTTGTTTAGCTATTAACGATTCAAGTGGAAAATTAATCGGTAATGAAGAAGAGGGGTATTTAATAGAAAATATCCATATTTGGAATGTCAACAAACCGTTTTTTTCATCAAAAAAGGGATATATAATCAATTTACCGCCTTTCGAAATAAAAAAGGAAATTGAAACAGTAATTAAAGATTTTGCGAGAGTTTTAACTATAACTTTAGATGATCAAATCCGCTAACATAAACTGACAACCAAATAAAGCAGGAGACACGAATCTGCTTCCTTGGTTAGAGTCGATGTACAGGGGGATGCCTCAGGAATCGATGAGCACATTATCAAGGAATCCACAAGTTTTTCACGAGCCTTTACGACAAGACGGCTGGGAAAAGCAAGGGGGAACTCGCGATCGAAACGCTTTCTTCGTTGGATGTATACCGCGTCCCGCTTATGGGCGGATGGATGCGTGCGATCCTTCGCCAGCGCTCGTTTTAGGGGTGAAAAATATGAATCAA